>JAJQGK010000113.1 GCA_021200555.1 Clostridiales bacterium
ATGCGGCAAAGCTGGAAACCTTAACCAACGAACAGTTAAATGCCGCACAAGCAGTATACAGCTCCGCAGACAGCTATTGCGCAAGGATGATACTCCGTGCAGCGGCAAAATTAGAGGACTTCTCTTCTCCCCATTTTTATGTTGACTTAACCGAAAACAGCGGTTTTACACTTGATCCGCTTTACAGCGCAGGTCAGTATTTCTGGGAATATGAGGTCAGCGGCGAAGAATACGGCTCTGATGAAGAAAATCTTATCGTAACCGTTGAATACGGTCAGGAAAGTCACACCAACACATCCGGCGAACCAATAGTCGGCGATCCGGAACATTATATTTATAACATTACTGTCAATGATAATGAAATGGGAACATACGAAGTAAAATGTACTCTCAGAGATATAGGCAATAAGAATAATATACTGGACGAATTTACATTTGTTATAGTATTTATCAATGAACCTGATCTTGAATGGGACACTTATACTTTCGCTTCCTAAGAAAAATAAGAATTATTCATAAATAAAACATCAGGAGGTTAATTAAATGATTAGCAAATTTACAAAGAAAATTTTTGTATATATCACTGTATTGTGTTTGTTATTCAGTTTTTCTGCATTTTATGCATATGCAGAAAACTACGATGATGAGTCTAAATATGGTACAGGTGCAATATGTGATACACCGGAAACAATTGAAGCTCTTCTTGAAAAAACACCAGATACTTCAATTCAGGCAACGTTGCCCTCATCTGTTGACAACACATCAAAATTCCCCACTCCGGGAAATCAGGGAACATCATTAAGCTGTGCTGCATGGGCAGTAGGATATGCATTAATGTAATATAAAAATCATTTTAATCTCCTTTCTGTAATTAAACCTTCGCTAAAAACACAATGCCCTGCGGTTCATCGCCGCAGGGTTATTGCATATCCGAGCAAACAATATTTGCTCAATTTTATTTACAGCGGAGAATTGCCTGTTGATTTTCAACCTACAAAGCTCCGCTGATTTTATTTGCCGCTGTTGTCCGTCAATACGGGCTTGCAGCAATTTTTTTATTCTTCCATGCTGTACAGAGCTTTAAGCTTTGTCAAATGAGCGTATCTGTCATTTGCAAGCTTTTCAGCCTCGGTGAACAGCTCCTCGGCTCTTTCGGGGAAGGAGCGTGTAAGAGCGGAATAACGAGCTTCATTCATAATAAATGCACGGTAACCGTCTGTTGCGGGATCCTTGCTGTCCACTGTGAAGGGGTTCTTACCTTCAGCCTTAAGAGCGGGATTATATCTGAATATGTTCCAATATCCGCAGTCAACAGCCTTCTTCATCTCGGACTGGCAATTTACCATACCGCCCTTAATGGAGTGCATTTCGCAAGGCGCATAACCGATAACAAGTGAAGGACCGGGATATGCTTCGGCTTCCTGAAGGGCTTTAAGCGTCTGGTTCATATCTGCGCCCATAGCAACCTGAGCTACGTAAATGTAACCGTAGGACATTGCTATTTCCGCAAGGCTCTTCTTTGCGATTGCCTTACCTGCCGCAGCAAACTGAGCAACCTGACCGATCTGGGATGCCTTTGAAGCCTGTCCGCCGGTGTTGGAGTAAACCTCGGTATCAAATACCATAACGTTTACGTCTCTGCCCTGAGCGAGCACATGGTCAAGACCGCCGAAACCGATATCGTATGCCCATCCGTCGCCGCCGAAAATCCAAACGGACTTCTTTGAAAGGTATTCCTTCTCCTTGAGGATTTCTCTTGCAAGAGTACATGCTTCGCAAGTGCAAACCTTGCCGTTTGCAAGCCATTCCTTCTCATAGGGAGTACCGGTAAGATCTACGTTAATGCCGTCCTCAAGAGCCGCTACATAAGCCTTTGTAGCCGCCTGATTTGCCTCGCCGTCGTCATATGTGTCAATCCACGCCTGAGCAGCTTCCTTAAGAGGAGCATAGACATGAGCGACTGCTACAAGAGCCTTTGTTTTTTCAAGGAGGCTGTCTCTGAGAGCCTGCTGACCGAGATACATGCCGTAGCCGTGCTCGGCGTTATCCTCAAACAGTGAGTTTGCCCATGCGGGACCGTGACCCTCTTTGTTGACGGTATAAGGCGATGTTGCCGCAGGACCGCCCCAAATTGACGAACAGCCCGTTGCATTTGAAATGTACATTCTGTCGCCGAACAGCTGAGTTACAAGGCGCGCGTATGATGTTTCTGCACAGCCTGCGCAGGAGCCGGAGAACTCAAGGAGAGGCTTTTTATACTGACTGGATATAACAGTCATCTTCTCGGTTGTTTCGGGCTTCTCGGAAACATTTGCAACGCAGTAATCAAATACAGCCTGCATATCCTCCTGAGATTCACGGCTGACCATTTTAAGTGAGTTTGTGGGACAAACGCCTACGCAAACTCCGCAGCCCATACAATCCATGGGGGAAACAGCAAGAGTATATTTATAATTTGTTTTAACTATAGGCTTGGGAGCAATTTTTATATTTGAAGGAGCAGCCTGAACCTCTTCATCGGAAAGAGCGTAGGGACGGATTGTGGCATGAGGACATACAAAGGAGCACTTATTGCACTTTGCGCATGTTGCCTCGTTCCACTGGGGAACCATAACGGCTACGCCTCTCTTTTCATATGCCGATGCGCCCTGTTCGAAGGTACCGTCTGCATGGGGCATAAATGCGGATACGGGAAGAGAATCGCCGTTCATCTTGCCTACGGGGTTCATAATGTCGTTGACCATCTTAACAAGCTTGGGATCGCCCTCTGTGATTTCGCCCTCTGCTTCGTCAACGGCATTTGCCCATTCTGCGGGAACGTCAACCTTAACGAATGCGGTTGCGCCTGCATCAATAGCCTTCTCGTTCATTTCAACGATTTCCTTGCCCTTTTTCATAAACTTCTGGGCTTTTTCCTTCATGTAGCCGATTGCTTCTTCACGGGGAAGAACGTTTGAAAGAGCGAAGAATGCGGATTGAAGAACTGTATTTGTACGCTTGCCCAAACCGATTTCAGCCGCCAAATCAATAGCGTTTACGGTGTAGAGCTGAACGTTGTTCTTTGCGATATATCTCTTTGCTTCGGCAGGCATATGCTTGTCAAGCTCTTCGGGCGACCACTGGCAGTTAATCAGGTAAACACCGCCGGGCTTTACATCGTTGACCATCTTATATCCCTTTGTAACATATGAAGGGTTATGACATGCAACAAAGTCGGCCTTGTTGATATAATAGGGGCTTTTTATGGGATGATCGCCGAAACGCAGGTGGGAAATTGTAATTCCGCCTGTTTTCTTTGAGTCATACTGGAAATATGCCTGAACGTACTTATCGGTATGATCTCCGATAATCTTAATGGAATCCTTGTTTGCGCCGACTGTTCCGTCACCGCCGAGACCCCAGAATTTGCACTCGATAGTGCCTTCCGCCGCCGTATTGGGAGCTTCATGCTCCTCAAGAGAAAGCATGGTAACGTCGTCTGTAATTCCTATGGTAAACTGAGGCTTGGGGCTGTCCTTTGCAAGCTCCTCGTAAACCGCAAAAACGCTTGAGGGAGGAGTATCCTTTGAGCCTAAGCCGTATCTGCCGCCGATAACTGTTTTGGAAATTCCCTTGGATGCAAGAGCCGTAACAACATCCATGTAAAGAGGCTCGCCTATGGAGCCGGGCTCCTTTGTTCTGTCAAGAACGGCAATTTTCTTTGCTGTTTCGGGAATGGATTCAATAAGCTTTTCGGCTGAGAAGGGTCTGTACAGTCTGACCTTAACAAGTCCGACCTTTTCACCCTTAGCGGTAAGATAGTCGATAACCTCTTCCGCTACGTCGCAGATTGATCCCATGGCAACGATAACTCTGTCTGCATCGGGAGCGCCGTAATAATTGAAAAGCTTATAGTCTGTGCCTAATTTTTCATTGACCTTGCCCATGTACTCTTCAACAATTCCGGGAACGGCATCATAATACTCGTTGCATGCTTCACGGTGCTGGAAGAAGATATCGCCGTTTTCGTGAGAACCTCTCATTACGGGGTGCTCAGGGTTAAGCGCTCTCTTGCGGAAAGCGTCAACGGCATCCATATCGCACATTTCCTTGAGATCGTCATAATCCCAAACGGCAATTTTCTGGATTTCGTGAGACGTTCTGAAACCGTCAAAGAAGTTGATAAAGGGAACTCTGCCCTTGATAGCCGCAAGATGAGCCACTGCGCCTAAGTCCATAACCTCCTGAGGGTTAGTCTCCGCAAGCATTGCAAAGCCTGTCTGACGGCATGCGTAAACGTCCGAATGATCGCCGAAAATATTAAGGGCGTGAGACGCTACGCAGCGAGCCGATACATGGAAAACTCCGGGAAGGAGCTCGCCTGCAATCTTATACATATTGGGAATCATAAGAAGAAGTCCCTGAGAGGCTGTGTATGTTGTGGTAAGCGCACCGGCTGCAAGAGAGCCGTGAACCGTACCGGAAGCGCCTGCTTCGGACTCCATCTCCGCCACCTTTACGGTGGTGCCGAAAATGTTTTTTACACCCTGAGCCGCCCACTGATCTACATAGTCAGCCATGGGACTTGACGGTGTGATGGGATAAATGCCCGCTACTTCGGTAAAAGCGTATGACACGTATGCCGCCGCATTATTACCGTCCATAGTTTTCATTTTTCTTGCCATGAATATATTTTCCTCCTTGAATTATATATGAGTTAATTCACCACACAACATCATACCACTTTATCCCGCAAATGTAAATAAGCAAATCAAAGAAAATACCGCAAAAATATGAAAAACTTTTGATGTTATTCAATATATTATGCTTTTACGGCAATTTAGTCGGTTGCTGCTTGTTCAATGTATATTAAAAAAAGCCCCGCCGAAGCGGAGCCTTTCATCTGCTGAGTCTTTACAATTTTATCTTACGAAAAGATTTCTGAAGAATGCTATGATAGCCTGGATGATTGTGAAAAAGCTTACATATGCGCTGCTGCCGGAGATTACTTCGTAATCATATTCAAGGATTGTGCCGTCAACTGCGCTGACCGTTACTTCGTATTCCGCAGAATTGTATGTGAAGTTTACGGTGTACTCAGGGCCCTCATATCTGTCGTTTTCGTATTCGGCATAAAGAGCCTTAACATCGCTTTCGGAAACGCCGATAAATTCGAGAGCTATTGCCTTAGCTGCGGCTGCGTCAAGAGTTTTGTCGCCTGTAACTATAAGGTTATAGTCGCATGAGAATGATGTAATCGTGCCGCTTGTGCTGATTGTATAATCATATTCTGCGCCGTTTGCATAAAACTCAATTTCATACTCTCTGCCGTCGTCAAGCTTACATTCGGTAATAACGACCTGAGCCTCTTCAAAGCCCGCATCCGTTAAGGCAATTGACTTTGCATCGTCAAGACTGATTGCGGCAAATGCAACAATCGAAAATGACATAAGCATTGCAAGTGTAAGAACGATTGATAATACTTTTACGATAGTTTTTTTCATGTTGTTTGTCACCTTTCTGAAATGAAATTTTTTTTGAACGGGCGGGATATTTTCTCTCCTTCCCTGTCCTTGTGACTTAATTATATACGGCAAATATTAAAGTTTTATTAGAATTTGAAATTTTTTCATTTTTCGGAATTTTTTTCAATTTTTATTTTTTCTCTCAAAAGATGTTGCCCCATGTCAGCTTTTCACCCTCGGCTATGCTTTTGATTATCGACCGGGCTTTCACTTTGCATTTTTCCTGTTCAGCGTCATTCCCCGCTTCCCCGTAGCTTTTCATATTTTTAATTTCCATATCCAAGTCGTCTATATCCTCATGCTTTAAAAATACGGACAAAATCCTTTTCTCCCGTTCCCACAGGCTGTAAATACCGTCTCCGTCGGAGTTAAGCGTGTTTAAAAGACTGTCCATGGATTTATTTACATAAATATTCGTTCCCACCGTAAATGCAATGCACAGCACAAGGATTACCGCTGCGGCTATTATTCTTTTCATTTATATTTATCCTTTTTAATTATATTCGTGTTGCCCTCCGAGTCCGAGGTTAAAAGCAAAATTTCTTCGGGCTTAATCTTTTTGTCCTTAAACAGCTTGTTGAGCTTCTTTTCATTCATACCGCAATCCTTAAATTCCGATCGGATTATGCGTCCGTCGGAAATCAGCACGCACTGGAGTTTTTCATTGCTTTCGGGCAAATTCATATCCTCGATTGTAACCTGCCTTTTTTCCGGCTTAAGCAGCACGCTTATCGCTCCGTCTGTCTCCGCAACCGCATACTGAACGTCTCCGATATCAAAAATATTCTTTTGCCGCAGCGCTTCGAGAATATCGTCAACGGTATATCTCAGCCGCTTAATCTGTTTTTGGTCAAGAACGCCGTTCCTGATTATCACAAGAGAATTTCCCTGAAGAGCGGATCTCAGCTTTATGCTTTTCATACACAGCGCAGACGTTAAAATTTCAAAGGACGCAAGCAAAAGAACGGATATCACGGAATTCATCAAAGGAATGTCCGTATCCTCCATGGGAATAGCCGCAATTTCCGATATAAGAATGGTTATAACAAGCTCTCCGGGCTGAAGCTGCCCTATTTGCCGCTTGCCCATCACTCTCATAATCAAAATAAGAACTGCGTAAAGTATAATTGTTCTGACTGCTATAGTTATCATGAAATCACCGTTTACAGTCTTTGCATTTATGCGGGGAATATTCCGTAAAAATCGGGGAAAATTATTATTCGGAAACAAGAAAATCGCTTAAGTAAGCACTCGGCATTTAAAGGAGACGGACTTATGTTCAGCCTGAAAAAATTATTGAAAAAATCGGAAATGCATTTATCTGATCCCGTATCATCCGAAGCCGATGAAATTCCCTGCGGAATTAATCCTTCTATTGCGGAGAATATCACCGTGCTGCGCTGTCTTTTCGGGGAAAGCTTTGACCTTATAATAAAGGAAACACGGATAAGCGGCGTCAAAGCGGCGTTTGTTGTGCTTGACGGAATGTATGACAATCTCCTTGTATCTCAGGCCGTTGTAAATCCCGTTCTTAAAATAAGGATAGAGTCCCCCGATCCGCAGAAAATTTTTAAGCTTGCCGCAGAATACAAAGCGACGGAGTGCGACTCGCAGGAGGTCTCGGATATGTCCGACGCCGTTGACCGGCTTTTATCGGGCTGTATACTTTTATTTGTTGACGGCGTGAACAAATGCCTTATATTCAGCGTTCAGGGATACCCGAAAAAGTCTATCGACCCTCCGGAGTCGGAAACTCAGGAGCAAGGCAGCCACGAGGGCTTTGCGGATATGTACAAGGATAACGTAACTCTTGTCAGACGCAGGCTGAAAAGCCCCTATATCCGTTTTGAAACTCTCACTGCGGGAGAAACAAGCAATACAACCCTGTGTGTATGCTACCACTCAAAGCGGGCGGACCCGAAAATTGTAAGCAGTGTAAAATCAAAGCTCCAAACGGCAAGTCTCGATATTGTCCCCGGCGCAGGGGCGATACGGCCGTTCCTTGAGTCAAAAAGACCCTCATTTTTCACATCTGTAGGAACAACGGAGCGTCCCGATGTTTTTGCGGCAAAGCTTTCCGAGGGGCGTGTGGGGATAATCGTAGACGGCACGCCGTACGCTCTTATCGTACCCTATCTGTTTATTGAAAACTTTCACTCTCTTGACGATTATTTAAGCCGGCCGTATTACACTCTTATGTCAAGGATTTTGAAAATCATATGCTTTTTCACAGCCGTGCTTTTACCCGGAGCGTATGTGGCTGCGGGAACCTATCACCAGGAGATTTTCCCGCCGGATGTTATTTCGGGAATTGCCTCCTCGCTGCAAAACACTCCCTTTCCTCTTGTAATAGAGGCTCTCGTTATACATTTAATATATGAAATAGTCCGTGAAGCAGGCTTAAGAATGCCCAAATCCATGGGGCATGCCGTAAGCATAGTCGGAGCGCTTGTTATCGGAGATGCAGCCGTTACCGCAGGACTTATAAGTGCGCCAATGCTTATAGTTGTGGCTTTGACGGCAATCTGCACGGCGGTTATTTTTCCGCTTCAGCAGCCCGCATCCGTATTAAGGCTGATTTTTATTTTCGCAGGTGGATTTTTCGGATTTTACGGAATAATTTTAGGCTTTTCCGTCATCGTTATAAATCTATGCTCCGTAAGCTCCTTCGGCGTTCCCTTTACCTCGCCCGTGTCGCCCTTTGACGTCTACGGTTCAAGGGACAGCATAATATTTGCAGGCTGGAGAAAAACAGGGTCAAGATTTATGCAAATTCAAAAGCTCAGAGGAAGTGACGCCAATGGAAACAAAAGCTAAAATAACGCCGTTCCAATTTTATTCAATGCTGTATTTGTGCAGGATATTTTCCCTTGCGGCGTTTATGTCATTTGAGGGAGAAGGCTCCGCAGGTTTGGTTTCAAGGGGAATTATTTCGGGGATTTATTTGATTATTACGTCTGTTCCCACAATTCTCCTCATTAAGAAAGATAATCAATCCTCCGTTTTAACAAGAGCCACACGCATTTCTCCTCTTTTCGGAAAAATCGTATGCGTAATTTATCTTTTCGACTTTTTGGTTTACGGTATAATCACCGCAGGAAGATTTAATTTTTTAGTCTCGGCGGTAATGCCGACTCAATCAAATATGGTTGTTGCCGTGCTTTTGCTTATTGCCGCTTCCGCTTATTGCGCATACAGGGGAATCGAGGGCTTGGGAAGAGCCTCTGTTCTTTTTCTTATTCCCGTTTTGCTTTCATTCGCCTTTGTATTCATCTCTCTTTTCAAACGCTTTGACGCTCTGAATTTTGAGCCTTTTCAATGGTCAAATGCATCGGGCGCCGTTAAAGGCGGAATATATTTCACTTCTGTTACGGGAGAAATTTTAGCTGTTGCGGTTTCCGTGCCTTTTGTAAAAAAACAAAAAAGCCGTCATATAATAATTCTAACGGTTCTCAGCGCTGTTGCGGTAATTGCAACGCTTGCAATGCTCACGGGCGTGCTCGGAAATTTCAGTCTGACCCGTCTTTTCGGCGTATACACCCTGTCTTCCGTTGCGGAGTGGGGCTTGGCGGAAAGAGCGGACGCTGTGATAATCTGTATTTGGATGGTCTGCGCCGTGATAAAGCTTTCATTTTTGCTTTTTCTTTGGGATTATACGCTTTCATGTCTTGTCGGAAAAGTCAAAACCGCTCTTTACCTTACGTTGGGTGTCTTTGCCGCAGCTGCGGGAACGCTTACACTCTCCTCGGAAATTACGGTATTTGAAGACTTTTTGTTATCTCCCGTTGTTTACGCAATTTATATCGTCACAGCCGTCGTCTTGCCCGTATCCGTTTTGGCAGGAGAAAAAATATCGAAAAAAACGCAAAAAAGGAAGTGGGCCTCATGAAAATAAAAGCGGTTATTTCACTTTTATTAATGCTTTCTCTTTGCCTTTCCTCCTGCTCATACAATGAAACGGAGCTGAAAAACCGCCTTATCATAGAGGGAATAGGCATTGACTGCGGCAGCGGAGAAGATATTTATATTTTAACCGTGCAGACGCTCTTGACGGTTCAATCCGAGGACAGCGAAAGCTCCGCCGAAGGTTCCGCCGTGAATTATACCGTATCGGGCAATACGGTTGACGAAGCGTTAAGCTCGCTGAGAGAAATTACGGGGAAAAATCCTCTTTACAGCCAAAACAGAGTTATTGTAATGGGGTCGGACGTTACAGGCGGAAAGTTTACGGATGCGCTTGACTTTTTTGCAAAAAATTCCGAGTCAAGAGCGGACGTTTACGTTGCAGCGGCTTCCGGAAAAGCGGCGGATATTTTGGCGTTTTCCGACGAAAACGGAGAAATAACATCGGAGCTTATTGAACAGGCCATAGAGGAGGGACATAAAAATTCCTTTTCTGTAGACACGGAGCTGTATAACATTGTAAATCTAAATTCCGAAAAAAACACGGCTTTTACAATTCCGCTTCTTGAAATTTCCGAGGACGGTAGCGGCTCAAAGCGCGTCAAGGTTACGGGTACCTATGTTTATACGGAAAACGGAAACACGGACAATCTCTCAAAGGATGAAACAATGTTTTTCCTTATGGTAACGGGAAACGCTGAAAAAGGCACTGTAAGCATAACGTCCGACGGCATATCCGCAGGACTTGATATAACAAAATGCTCGTCAAAAATCAAGGTTAAAACGGCTGACGGAAAACCGTATTTTGAAATAACCGTCAAATGCACCGCAAATGTCACGGAATACGAAGACAGCATCTTCACGGATTATACAAAGCTCAACACGGATAAAATAGCTGAGGATGCGGCAAATTATATAAGAGACGGGATAAACGAGCTTCTGACCCGCCAGCTAAAGGAAGAAAAATGTGATATTTTCCGTTTCGGCAAATACCTTATGCGTGAGGATTTTGAAGCATATATTTCTTTTTCGGAAAATCAGAGCGAAGCCCTTGCCGAAGCCGCATGGGATTTAAACGTAAGCGTAAAAATAAAAAATTAAGAATACTATCTGAAAAGTGTTCCCGCCGCAGAAAATATTGAAAACAGTTTTTCCTCTTATTAAAAAAATCGACACCGCCTAAACGATGCCGATTTATTTACCGATTAATTCAATTTAACAAATATTAGCCAAGAAGGGAAATCCCAAACAGGGATGTGAGTCCTGTTGCGGTGTCATAAGCGTCTACATCGAAGTCACTGTCTGAAATATCGGTATAGAACTCGTCAACCACAAATGTCGCATCAATGTTGCCGTCCGCATCATACGTGACAATCGAAGAAATGCCGTCGCCGTCAAAGTAGAATTTAACCACGCTGTCGGTTGCATCTACGGAATAAACGGTATACTCAACCCCGTCATCCCCTGTTTCCGTGGTAACATAAGCGTACATGGAGTCGTCAACCTCGTCAACTCCTATGGTAAAGTTCTCTATGTTAAGATCTAAATCAAGATCTCCGCCGCCGAAAGCTGTAACAAGTGTCTGAAGTGTAGATAAGCTCATTTTCTTGCCTGTGTTATCGCAAGCTATATAGGTGGTGGTTGTTTCTCTGCCCAAAAGGTTGGTTGAGGATACCATAATTACAGAAATTGTATATTCGCCGAAGCTGTCCATATCCATGGTCGTGCTCATTTTTATGTTTTTCCCGTCTGTTTTCAGAGTAACACTTTCGCTTGAACCGTC
>JAJQGK010000054.1:0-6807 GCA_021200555.1 Clostridiales bacterium
AACCCGATACGTCGGAGGATTCCTCCTAAGCTGAAACAGTAAAAAAAGCGTCCGAATATGAGAAATTTATAATGGCTCAGCAAATTTTGGCTGATGACGGGGACGATGAAGAAGACGAAGACGAAGATGAAGACGATGACGACGAGTTATCCGCATCCGATGCCGAAAATGAGGACGAGAGCAAAAAGAAAAAGGGCAAATCGATAAGAAATATAATCCTTATTGTAATTATTGTAATTCTTTTTGTCGTTACCGCATGTATGATAGGCTATCTTATCCACACCAACAGCTCAAGCAGCATATACTCCGAAGAGATTGCAATGAGTACCGGCGATGTTGACAGCACCGTAGGCGAATTTGTTTATTGGTATACATACACCGAGTCTATTTACTCCTATTACGGATATACCTTGACGGATGATGAGGTTCAGTCCTACACAATCGAGCAGATGGCGTATATTGACGCTCTTTACGGCAAGGCTCTTGAAGCGGGCTATGAGCTGGACGATGACGACAATGCGGAGATTGAAGCCGAATTGGCGAGCTATGAGGAATATGCCGAGTCCTACAGCATGACCGTTGACGAGTTTATTGAGGAAAACTGCGGAACGGGCGTTACCGTTGACACTATGCGCAGGATTATCGAAAAGCAGCTCCTTGCTCAAAAGTATTACAATGACGAAATGGACGCTCTTGACGGCACGATTACCGAGGACGCCGTTGAAGCGGAATATGCTGCGGATATGACCGCATACGACTTAATCGACGTGTCATATTACTATTTTGACGCTTCCGAGGACGCCTCCGCCGACTATGCCGCCGCAATTGTTGCCGCCGTTGAAGCAGGCTCCGATTTCCAGGCTGCGGTTGACAGCGTAATGGGCGACGACTCACAGGATGTGGTAGACCTTCAGGGCTACAGCTACAGCAGCATCGCCTCCAATTTCTCGGATGATGTCGCCGATTGGATTTATGCGGCAGACGACAGCGGCGAGTATACCTCCGTTGCCGGCAGTGTTTACCTGTATGAGTCGGACAGCGCAATCTACGTAATATATGTAAATAACGTTCCCGAAAGAGACGAAAGCTACTCCGTATATGTGGATTACATCGCAGTTGCGGTTAATACGGACGATGAGCTTAAAACCGAGGATGAGATGAAGCTTGAAGCGAAGAGCAAGGCAAACAGCATTCTTGAGGAATTTTTAAGCGGAAATACTCAGGACGAGGATACGTTCCTTACCCTTGCATCCGATAAGACCTACGAGGACAGCGATTTGTCCTATGACGATTATTACAGCGGCGACGGAGCCATCGATATAATTGACGAATGGGGTTCTGCGGAAGGCCGTGCGGCGGGCGACTGCGAGGTTGTCGAATCTGACGATGTTTACTATGTGTTCTACTATGTGGGCAAGGACGAACAGCCCGTATGGTACCAGACCATAGCCGATACGCTGCTTGAAACCGCTCAGACCGAGTGGACGGACAGCTTTACGTCATCCTACGAGGACAGCATTACCACAAATGACGATATTATCGCAAATGCCGTTTCCGTATTAAGCGCAGACGCATGATTTCTTAATTCCCGAAAAAAAAGCTTGTATATTTCGTAAAAATGTTATAGAATATACATCGAGTAAAAAATCGGACAAACTTGTTTGAAAGGTGTTTGTTTTATGAAGAAAAATGAAAAGAATGTTGACGAGTACCGCAGCGAGAGAAAGGATAGACTGAACAGTCAGTCCAAAAAGGCGGACAAAAAGCATAATTCCCACCAAGGGGCAAAGCGTGTGGCCTCTAAGGTTTGCAGAATTGTCGTGACAGTTGTGGTTATTGTGGCGCTTGTGGGTGTATCTCTGAACTTCTTCGGAATACCCCAGAAGGTTTTAAAGGCTGTTACAATTGACGGAGAGTCTTACTCCATGAGCGAGCTCAGCTGCTACTTTATGCTGGCGTACAACAACGTATATTCCTACGCTTATTCCTATGATTCAAACTACGGCGACGGCTACGGTCTTATGCTGACGGGCTTTGATATTACCTTATCCCCCGACGATCAGACTACAACCAACGACGACGGCGAAACCGTTACGTGGAGCGAGTACTTTATGGAAGAGGCCATTGAGCAGATGGCTGCCGTAAAGAGATATTACGCTCTTGCAATCGAGTCGGGCATTGAGCTCAGCGATGAGGATTTGGAAGAGATTGAGGAGTCTATGGATTCCTTTAGAGACGCCAGCCGTTCCGGTTATTCCGTGTCAAGGTACATATCCAAGATTTACGGCAAGGGCGTAAACGAAAGCCTTATGGAAAAGGTCATTACCGAGCAGCAGTATGTTTCCGTTTACCAGGAACAGAGACAGGCTGAAATTGAAGCGGGCATCGGCGAGGATGAGATCAATGCGGTGTATGCGGAGGATCCCACAGCTTACGATGTAGTCGATTTCAGATGGTTCACCATTGACGTTGAGGAGGAAGAGGAAGACGAAACCTCCGAGGACGCCGCAACCGAGGAGACAACGGAAACCGAGGAAACCGAGGATACCACAGCGGAGGATACATCCGAAAACGAAGAGGAAGAGGATGAGCCTATTGCCGAGGAGCTTCTTGCTCAGGAATTTATCGATGACGTTCAGTCTCAGTCAAACTACGACGTTGAAACCTTCAAGGCAACCGTTCTTGAGTATGCGGATCCCGAGTCGGATGAGTATTCCGATTATCAGGAGGACGCAGGCACTCTCCTTGAAAAAATAGATAAGGAAACCGTTGAGACAAACATAAACGAGGATGCGGGCGCTTGGCTCTTTGAGCAGGACGACGACGGAAATTATGTCAGACAGTTAGGCGATATGAGCTACTTCCTTAATGACGACGGCGATACGGTTTATATTCTGTACGCCTTGGGCGTTCCTTATCAGAACACCACAAAGGCAGCCTCTGTCCGTCACATTCTTGTAATGTTCCCCGAGGATGAAAGCGAAGACACAAGCTCCGAGGATACAAGCGAGGAAACAACCGAAGCTGAAACCGAATCCACCACAATTTCAGAAGAGGTTAAGGCGGAGTGCAGCAGCAAGGCGGATGAAATTCTTGCGGAGTATGAGTCCTACATAGAGGAATACGCAAGCGGCGAACCCGATGAGGATTACTTTGCCGAGCTTGCCAGCGAGTACAGCGAGGACACGGGCTCATCGGAAGACGGCGGCCTTATCGAGGATATGGAAAATAACGGCGCCTACGTTGAAGAGTTCGAGAACTGGGTATTTGCCGAGGGCAACTATGAGGGCGAAACGAGAGAAGCCGGCGTTACAGGCATAATCGAGACTGAATACGGCTATCACGTTATGTATTACGTAAGCAACCACGACAACCCCACATGGTACGAGACAATTCAGGAAACCCTTGTGGATGACGCTTGGGACGAGGAATCAACGGAGTTTGAGGAGTCCTTCGCCGAGGATGCAATTAAGCTCAGGGAATACCTTGTTAAGAGGGTCAGGAAATCCTGTGTAAACCTTATAGGCTGATAAAAGCATAAAATAAAGCAGGGCTTAGCGGCTCTGCTTTTTGCTTTTCGGATTGTTCTGTTTCTGCGTGACATAATATAAATTGCATTCGCTTGATATGTATTATAGAGGACGATAAGCTTATTATCACCGCCTTGACCGTAGGGCACAGAATAGATATTTACGAGAAGAGCTGAAGAAAATTTTTGCGGATATGTACTGAAAAATTTGAAAAAGAGAGCAATTTTCCTATTTTAATTAAAATGATACTTGACTTATGTTATCATATATGATAACATAGTGTATGGAAAGAGTGTATAAAATTTAAGGAGCTGCATGATGGATTGGAATATTGAATACTATAAAAAGGAAAATGGGAATATACCTGTTTTAGACTTTTTACTTAGTTTAAATCCAAAAATGCGAGCAAAAGCTTTTTCCGAAATTGAACTGCTGCAAAAGCACGGAATAAATTTACGAGAGCCGTATGCAAAACCGATAAAAGGCGAAAAATATAAAGGACTGTATGAGCTTAGGATAAAATTTTCATCTGACATAAGCAGAATATTTTATTTCACTTATATAAACAATACTTTTGTGTTGCTTCACGGCTTTACGAAAAAGACCGATAAGCTCCCAAGCAAAGAATTGGACAGGGCTATCAGGTATAAAGAAGATTATGAAAGAAGGTGCGGTAATGAGTAAAGCGGGCGTAAAATTTTCTGATGTAAAAGAGCTTTTAATGAAAGATGCGGAATTTAAAGCTGAATATGAAAAGCTTAAGCCGAGATATGATATCGTGTCTCAAATTATAAATGAGCGTTCAAAGCAAAATATTACGCAGGAGGAACTTGCACTGAGAGCCGGCACACAAAAATCCAATATTTCAAGACTTGAAAGCGGGACATATAATCCGTCTCTTGATTTTTTGATAAAGGTCGCAGGTTCTTTGGGCAAACAAGTTGAAATTGTATTAAAATAATAAGCAAATTTTTCGGCAGGGACGGACAAATATCCGCTCCTGCCTAAATTCTGTCCGGTTATTTTTCGGCTGTGTTCGTTTTGTCATACCGGCGGGACATCATGATAATTTACCTTGAGATTTTACCAAAAGAAATGCGGTAAAAGCAGTTGATTTTTCAATATAAATCGTATATAATATAAATGAGCGAAGGCTCTAAAGAAGGCGTTCCGCAGCCTATATCTCAAGTGCGGGGCTTTAAAGAAGGCGTTCCGCAGCCTATATCCCAAGTGCGGGACTTTAAAGAAGGCGTTCCGCAGCCTATATTCCAAGTGCGGGACTTTAAAGAAGGCGTTCCGCAGCCTATATTCCAAGTGCGGGACTTTAAAGAAGGCGAGGAGGGTATTCCCTCCTCTTTGCATTAGGTGATTTTTGATATGGTTATAGAGTTTGATGAGTTTGGAATTTATAATGTTGATATTAAGTATTTGGAATATTTACATGATAACATAGATAAAGAAGTATATTACCGCCCAACGAGATATGAGACAAAGCCTTTTCTCGGTCTTGTGGTGGGAATAGATGAATATACCTATTTTATTCCTTTTACATCTTGCAAGCAGAAACATTTAAAGTGGAAAAACACAACAAAAGACCATTATATTATTTATGAAATTGTTGAAGTGGGCAAGCTTCCCGAAAATGCTGTTTATAAAATGACAGATGAAAATATGGCTAAACATATTTTAGCAGTTCTCGATATGAAAAAAATGATTCCCGTTCCAAATGGCTTTTATTCAAAGGTCAATTTTTCTGAAGTGTCAGATTTAAAATACAGAACTCTATTGGAAAAAGAATACTACTTTTGTCAAGAAATACAAAATGGAATATTGAGTAGAGTGTGTGAAATTTATACCTTCCAAAAGTCTACAGGGGTTGTACATAAATTTTACTGTAATTTTAAGGCTCTTGAGGCGGGATGTTCCGCATATGAAGAAAAATCATAGCCGTACTTGTAACCTGAAATGTTTGAACAAATGAAAATATGGTGTATTTGCCGCAAATAATAAAAACATACGAAGGAGCAGGCAATGGAAGAGCCGCATAAAGCAAAATAATACGCAAATTTTTCGGCAGGGACGGACATATATCCGCTCCTGCCTAAATTCTGTCCGGCTGTTTTTCGGCTGTGTTTGTTTTGTCATACCGGCAGCATATAGATTGCGGCGGCTGAGATAATTACGCATACGGCGGTGCCTGTTATTACGGTCATTGTTCGGAAAAAGCTTCCGCTGCCGCTTGATTGCATATTTTTCGGAATACATCGTCACAAATGCTCACAATATGTCAGTATTCCTTGCGCTTTGTTCCTTGTCTTGCAAAAAATTCTCTAAACTGCGGCACACTCGATTTAATCAGCGGTTACTTAAAAATAGCTCTTTAAAATTCTTCTATGGCAGGTGCTTTATAATCCATATAAACAGCTTCAAGTAATGAAAAATTGCAGCAGCGATTTTTTATTTGCCTGTCATAAGATGACAGTTCTTCATCTGAAGTATACACTAAATCTCTAAGCTTTTCGGCAGTCCTTTTTATGATCTCCGTATCTGACTGAATTTCTCTGTATTGATTTTGTAATAATCTTCGATAATCCTCGTCCGCTATTTCACGAATGTTGATTTTTATAATAACTTCATCAGGGACAGGAATCATATTATTGAAATTGATTGCACCGTAGCGTCCTCCTCCTATTTTTCTGAAGTCCTTACCTTGACGCATTTTAATATGTTTTGGCTTTGGGGATGTCAAGGGTGCATAATATTGAATTTCATTTACTGACAGGACTATTCCAATGTAAGGGCGGCTCTCCTTTTTATTGAAAAGCACTTTGCTGTCATAGCCTCTCAAATATCGTATGTACTCATCCTTAATATTATAAAAATCCATACTTCTCCTACATACAAAAGGGAGGCAATTTCTGCCCCCCTTTTTTAGGTTCTCTCTTTAAGGTGGAGACGCACCTGCTTTTTTAGGTTCTCTCTTTAAGGTGGAGACGCACCTGCTTTTTTAGGTTCTCTCTTTAAGGTGGAGACGCACCTGCTTTTGAGCCTTTCGCTCATTTATATTATATACGATTAATACTAAAAAATCAACTATTTTTTTGTTCTTGTCTTAATTCTTTTTATTGCGATTTTCCTCGGTCCGTTTCGGAAAGGGATATTCACCGTCAAGGTCGGAAAAGAGTTTAGATACACTTTTCGGATTGTTCATCATTGCAGGTTATACCGGCAGCATATAGATTGCGGCGGCTGAGATAATTACGCATACGGCGGTGCC
>JAJQGK010000054.1:6907-10793 GCA_021200555.1 Clostridiales bacterium
CATACGGCGGTGCCTGTTATTACGGTCATTGTTCGGAAAAAGCTTCCGCTGCCGCCGAATTGAAGTATCATTGCTATTTCAAGAGAGAGCAGTGATATCATCGCCGTAACAAAGCTTATCATTTTTGACGCCGCTGTAAGGAAACCGTGAAAACGGCGATTTTTGACGAGATTTCTCGTTGCGGCTATCACTCTGTAAAAGGTATACGCAGCCACGACGTAAATCAAGTATCCCGCATAATGGGAGCCTTGGTCTTCCGTTACCGCAAGAACAACGATGCCGGTTAAGACGAAATTCATAAGCAGCAGCAGTACGCCGCACCGTCTGTACTGCTTTCGTTCCGTTTCTTCATTCCCTTCCCGGTTGTTTGCTTCACGGAGCAGTATAAGTCGGGCTGCCGTCAGCAAGACATAGTAAAATCCCAATATTGCGAACCATGGGGAGCGGTAGTAAATGCCGCAGACAACCTCCCAAAGGGCGTATGCAATATTGAACAGCAAGGACATCGCCAGCGATACTTTATTTCTGAAATGCATATCCGTAAAAAACTTGTTTGCAATAGGGTAGGAGGATATGAGATTTTTCAGGCGTTTCGGAATTTTCGGGCGTTTCATACCGTCACCTTCTGACAATATTTATCATAATTCTTGCTATATCCTCAACCGGCTCGCTGCAATCCGACTTAAGCCAGCGTTTTATGATGCCCATTAATCCCTCAATATAAAAGTCCATCATGTATATGCGGTCTTTTTCGGGAATGTTGTATCGTTTTAATATGGGGTTGAATATTTCGCTGAACAGAGCGCTGTATGTTTTTTCTGTCTGCATTATTTCCGGCTTAGCAAGCACAACCTTAAACACGGATCTGTGTTCGGATATGTACGTCAGATAGGGAATTATGTATTCGGGCGTAATAAGGAACAGCCGATCCGCCGGAAGCAGGCTTATCTCCAGCTTTATATCACTTAAGCTTTTGTTGAAATATTCAAAAAATTTCCTGTTCATATTTTCAACGCACTCGGACAGCAAATCTCCCATATTTTCATAATGAAGATAGAAGGTGGAGCGGTTGACTCCCGCTTTTTTGCAGATTTCCGTAACCGTAATATATTCAAAATCCTTCTTTTCAATAAGACTTAAAAAGGCTGCGTCCATTTTTTCGGCTGTATTGAAATACTTGCTCTCTGCTTTTGTCATTTCGTCCGCCTCCTATCCTCGGATTTGTTTATCCCTGTGCGGTTTCGCTGATTTTTCTTGCAAGCTCCGTAATCTCAAAAGCATACTTCCGCTTGCCTTTTTCCCTGATTTTTTTGTAAATAGGGTAATTGACGCCTACGCCTATAAGCCCGACAATTCCAACTATAATTCCTATTACGGTGTTTGCGGCGTTTTCGGCTCCGATAACCTGCATGGAAAGGCACATTCCGAAGCCGGCTATCAGCGTGAAGACAATCCCAAATGTGTAAGCGAAAATTTCCGAGGGGCGTTTCGCCTTTCTGTCTAATTTTTTCAGGGCGATAACCTTGGAAGTGTCCTTCGGCGTGTACTCGTTGGCAATGGATTCTGCGAAAATCTTATCTGTGTTCATTTTGTGAACCTCCTTTATTTGATAATCAAAGTATAGGAGATTTTTCGGACGAAATGAACAACATCAATCGGGAAAAATGTTGTTTTTAAAGAAATTTCAGCACAGAACAATGTAATACGGCAAGCAGATATTGAAAGCTGAAAGTGAAAACTGCCCCGTCAGCGTAAGCCGGAGCAGTTCTCAAAATTAAATTTTTAGGAGGAGTTAGTCAAAAATCACATCAACTCCGCTTATTATTATATATCGTAATAAATACTTTGTCAAGTGCAAATTAAAAAGATTTGTGGTTTTTAGTATTAATTTGCTGCTGTAAATTATTTACTGCTTATTATTTACGGTATTAAAGTACTGATCGTACCAAAGTATGAAGGAATAGATTGACCAAATTCGTTTCATATTTTTTTCCCTGCCGTTTTTATGGTTATCCAGCAGCTTAAGTATATAATCCGTATTGAAAAATTCCTTTGCCGTATCGCTTTGGAAGGCGGATTTTACCATATTATAGTACTTATCCCTTTTAAGCCAGTCGTTAAGGGGAGTTAAAAAGCCCGTTTTCGGCATGCTTGCCGTTTTTTCGGGAACCTGCTTTAACGCCGCTCCACGCAGCGCTATTTTTGTCTGCTCCTTGCTCACTCTGTATTCGGAGGGAATTGCAAGGGCGACCTTCAGCATTTCCTTATCAAGAAAGGGAACTCTCAATTCAAGGCTGTTTGCCATTGACATTCTGTCCGCTTTTACAAGTATATCCTGAACGAGCCAGGTCTGCATATCCGCAAACTGCATTTTGGTAACGTCGTCCTCATCCTTTACCATATCAAAGTAAGGCTTTGTAAATACGGCGGGATTTGGGGCGGGAATATCCGGATTGAGAACCTTGCTCCGCTCATCATAGGGATAGACGTAATTGTTCCGCACAAAGCTCTCCTCGATAGTCTGCGCTCCTCTTATGAGGAACCGCCTGCCGTGGAATCGGGGCAGCTTTTCAGCCGCATTTGCCAAGCCCTTGCGGAGAACGAGGGGCAGCTTTTGGTATTTTTCAAAGTTCAGCGGGTCCTTGTAATAATGGTAACCTCCGAAAAGCTCGTCTGCGCCCTCTCCCGAAAGCACGACCTTAACCTGCTCGGCGGCTGTTTTTGTAAGGAAATAAAGTGAGATTGCGGAAGGATTGGGCAAAGGCTCGTCCATGTAGTACTGAACAAGGGGAGCGGCTTCAAAAAATTCGTCTGCGCTGATTTTCTTTGAATAATTTTCCACTCCCGCAGTTTTTGCGAACTCTTGGGCGTATTTCAGCTCGGAATACCGCTCTTCCTCATAGCCCACCGAAAAGGTTCTGACGTTGTTCCTCTTCGCCATTTCCTTTACAACATAGCTGGAGTCAACGCCGCTTGAGAGAAAGCATCCCACCTCAACGTCGGCTATTCCGTGAACCTCGGTGGAATTTCCGAATGTGTCGGAAATTATATCCTCCCACTGCTCAAGGGTTTTGGAGTTGTCAATATCGTATTTCATCTCATAGTATTTGCCTTGGGTCATTTTGCCGTCCTGCCACTCAAAATAGGATGCGGGAGGCAGCTTGTATACGTTCTTGAAAAGCGTTTCCTCGGAAGGAATGTACTCGAAGCAAAGATACTCCGGTATCCTGTCCCTGTTAAGCTCCTTTTGGAATTGGGGATTGCCCAAAAAAGCCTTGATTTCAGAGCCGAACATAAAGGTTTTGTCCTTGAGATAGTAGAAAAAGGGCTTTATGCCGAAAATATCCCTTGCGCCGAAAAGCTTTTTGCTTTTCTTGTCCCATATGACAAAGGCGAACATTCCCCTGAGACGGGGCAGCAAATCCTTGCCGTACTCCTCATAGCCGTGGAGAATTACCTCGGAGTCGGTGTTTGTGTAAAATTTGTGTCCCTTGGAGACAAGCTCTTGACGCAGGGATTGATAATTGTAAATCTCACCGTTGTACACCAAAACAAGGGTTTTGTCCTCGTTGTAAATGGGCTGGCTTCCGCCCTCCAGGTCGATTATGCTCAGCCGCCTGAACCCTAAGGACATATCGTCGTCAACATAATAGTCGTCCTGATCGGGGCCTCGGTGGGCAATTCTGTCCGCCATGGCTCTGACCGTTTTGTTGTTTGTCTCGCTGTCGGGAGTTTCGTTGAGAAATCCTACAAATCCGCACATTTGAATATTTACCTCCGGGTTATTACAATTAGCAATTTTCGATTTATAATGAACGATTCCAAAAGCCGCCGTAGGGGCGGACCCATGTGTCCGCCCGCAAAGGGCGTTAGCCCTTTCCGATAA
>JAJQGK010000090.1 GCA_021200555.1 Clostridiales bacterium
GCGTTGAGGACGGCGAGCAGACAAGAACCTGCCAGGACGAGGACTGCGGTGAAACCGAAACCGAAACAATCCCCGCCACGGGAGAGCATACCTACGGCGATTGGGTAATTACCACAGAGGCAACAGCCGACAATGACGGCACTCGTGAACATACCTGCTCAGTTTGCGGATATACCGAAACCGAAACCTTCGCTTATACTTCAACCGATACGGAACCCGATGAACCTGAAACACCCGATACTCCCGACACACCCGACGAACCGGAAAATCCCGATACACCCGATACTCCCGACACTCCCGATGAACCGGAAAATCCCGACGTAACCGATGACCCCAACGAAAGCAGCTATATGGTAGGCGACGTAAACCTTGACGGCAAGGTTACTGCTGCGGATGCAAGACTTGCCCTCAGAGCGGCTGCAAAGATTGAGGATCTTGAAGGAGACGCCCTTCTTGCGGCGGACCTTGACGGAAACGGAAACGTTACGGCTGCGGAAGCGAGGAAGATTTTGAGAGTTGCAGCTCAAATCGACACTTTTACAAACGATGAAAACGAATAAAATTTAATACGACTTTCCCCTGCCTAATCGGTGGGGGGATTTTTGTGCAAACAACGGATAATATATTATTGCAAAAATTTTCTGCATATGCTACAATATACTAAACTGCACATGGAGGTGCTTTATGAAATACGCATTGCAAAAGAACAATTACAGGAATTTCAAAATATTCAGGGACAACATAACCGAGCCGAGGGCATATTTTATCCCCTTTAAGACTCTTGAAAAAGCCGCAAATACAGATGTCAGGCGTGAAAGGTACGACTCCGATATGGTCACATGCCTTTCCGGACGGTGGGATTTCAAATTTTATCCCCACTGCGGCAAAATCCCAACGGAGCTTGACACGACTCATGTCAAATTTGACGAGGTGGACGTTCCCTCAACATGGCAGAGAACAGGCTATCAGGAGCCTGTCTACCTTAACTGCCCCTATGAGTTCAAAACCATGTTCCCGACTCTTCCGGAGGATATGCCTGCCGCAATTTACCGCAAAACCTTTACAGCCGATACCGAAGGAGTTCATATTCTCACTTTTTTGGGCGCCGCCACAAATATCGAGGTATATTTAAACGGCAAATATGTGGGCTATTCCGAGGGTACTCATAATTCTGCGGAATTTAACGTTTCCGATTTCCTCGTTGACGGCGAAAACGAGCTTGTGGTTCTCAGCTTTAAATGGTGCTGCGGATCCTTCCTTGAGGCTCAGGATATGTTCAGGGAAAACGGAATTTTCAGAGACATTCTGCTCACATCCTATGACAGCTCCTATATTTACGATTACGCCGTAAAATACGCCAAAAACGGCGATAAATACGATGTGACCTGCGATGTGGACGTTCCGGCATATTCGGAGGGCTGCACCGTAAAAGTCCTTTTAAAGGACGGCGATAAGGTTATAGCTTCCGATGAACAAAAGGCGGCTCAAAAAATGCAGTTTGCCTTTAACTCCCTTTCCGTTAAGGAGTGGAACGCCGAAGAGCCCTATCTTTACACTCTCTTTATAACCCTTTTAAAGGATGAAAATGAGGTTATGTCCCTGAGAAGCTATACCGGCTTTAAGACCGTTGAAATTAAGGAGAACGTCTTCACCTTTAACGGCAAAAATATTAAATTCAAGGGCGTCAATCACCACGATTCCAACCCCGAAACGGGCTATGTTATGAGCCATGAGTTTATAGAAAACGATTTAAAGCTTATGAAAAGCCTGAACGTCAACGCAATCAGAACGTCCCATTATCCGCCCGACCCGTTTATGCTTATACTTTGCGATATTTACGGCTTTTACGTTGTGGATGAAGCCGATATCGAAACCCACGGTTTGGGCGAGCTTTGCAATAATATGGACGCTATCAGCAACAGCCTTAAATGGCAGCACCACTATGTTGACAGAGTTATGAGAATGTATAAGCGTGACAGAAACAGAGCCTGTGTTACGATGTGGTCGCTGGGCAATGAGGCGGGCGGTTATAAATGCCAGGATAAATGCTATGAGTACCTGAAAAAAGAGGGTACTCCTATTCCCGTGCACTATGAAGGCGTGTGCCATACAAAAAGAATTGCCTACGATGTGGTGTCCGAAATGTACACCCATCAGGACAATGTGGAGAAAATCGGACAGCTTAAATACAGAGGACAGTACAAGGGCGGAACAAAAGACGGACAGCGTATTTACAGCGAAAGACCGTTTTTCCTCTGCGAGTATGCCCACGCTATGGGCGTAGGTCCCGGAGCCATGGAGGAATATTGGAATATCATCTACAAATACGACAATCTTATGGGCGGCTGTATTTGGGAGTGGAGCGATCACGCCGTTTACCATGCGCCCGATAACGGCAAATACAAATTCAAATATACCTACGGCGGAGATCACAAGGAAAAACAGCATGACGGCAATTTCTGCGTAGACGGACTTGTGTACCCCGACAGAACTCCCCACACCGGCGCACTTCAGATGAAGCAGGTTTACCGTCCGATAATTGCGGAACACATTATAGGAAATACATTTAAATTTACAAATACGAACCGCTTTAAAAGCTCTGAGTATCTTACGATTAAATGGATTTTGGAACGCAACGGATCCTCCTATGACAGCGGCGAAATAAGCTTGAATATCGAACCTCAGCAGACAGTTGAAACCTCAATTTCCCATAAGGCAATTGACAATGACAACGACTATGCGATAAGCTTTGTCTGTTATGACGGCGAGGAAGAAGTCTCAAGAGATCAGATAATCTTAACCGATATTCCCGTTCCCTTTAATATCCATGATTCCGGCAAAATCGCCATAGAGTCGGACGGTGCGGAGGTTACCGTAAAATTCGACGGCGGCCGGGCTGTTTTCGGCTGCGAATGGGGAAACCTTATATCCTATGTAAAAAACGGAAAGGAATTTATAAATCAAAATCCTGCCGGCGGAATAAAGGGCTTTATTCCCAATGTTTTCAGAGCGCCTATTGACAATGATATGAATATCAAAGCAAATTGGCATAAGTTAAAGCTCGACAATATAAAGGTCATGACCGATTCCTTCGATGTTTGCCTTGACGGCTGCTGCGCTTCGGCAATCGGAGTATACAGCCTCAGAGGCGGCAAAAAGGATCTGTTTGAGTGTATGATTGACTACACAATCTCTCCCAAGGGTGAAATTAAAGTTAGAGCCGTGTTGAATAAAACAGTCGAGGATGAGGTAGATATTCCGAGGTTCGGTCTTACATTGGAGCTGCCGTCGGATCTGGACACGGTGGAGTACTACGGCAGAGGCTCAGCCGAAAACCTCCCCGACCTGAAAATCCAGTCGCCAATGGGAATTTACAAGTCAAAGGTCTGCGATATGCACGAGCCTTATATTTACCCTCAGGACAACGGCGAACACTGCGACGTGAAATGGCTGAAAATTTCAGACAGCTTGAACCATACCTTAAATATTTACGCCATGAATAAGCTCGCTTTTAACGTTCACGATTATACGCAGCAGTCTCTTTTTGAAGCAAAGCATCAGGAGGAGCTTGCCCGTGTTGACTCAACCGTTTTAAATATAGACGGCTATGTCAGAGGTGCGGGAACCGGAAGCTGCGGCCCCAACACCCTTGATAAATATAAAATCGATGAGGACAGCATGCTTATTTACGAATTTACAATTGATGCGGAATGATATATGGAAATTGTTCGTACAGAATTAACTCCCGAAATACGGGAGCTGAGGATACGGGTTTTTTGCTGTGAGCAAGGGTATCCGCAGGAAAAATTATTTGATGAACATGATAATACAGCCGGCTTTCTTGCCGTTTCGGATAACGGCAGGATTGCGGGCTGCGGCCGTTTTTACGAGGTGCGGGAAGGAATATTCCATATCGATAATATAGCCCTGTCCGAGGAAATCAGAGGAGCGGGCTGGGGTAAAAAGCTTGTCAATGCTCTTTTAGCCGAATGTAAAAAACAAAACGCCGAAGAAGTAACGGTAAATGCGGAGAGCTATGCCGCGGGATTTTACGAAAAATGCGGCTTCTCTGTCTGCGGAGGGGAGTTTCGGGATGAAAATTTCAAGCGAACTCCTCTAAAAAACACCAACCTATAATTGACATAAACGCAAATTAAGTTTATAATAACAAGGTAACTACTTATAATAAAACGCTTTTACAAAAAAAGCTTTTGCGAAACGGGGAAAAGAAAAATGGCCAAAATGAAGGAATACCAAATCTTCAGATGTCCTCACTGCCAATGTGAATATTACAATAAAGACGCCGTCAAAGGGAAAAGCGTGGGAGACCCGATGCTGACTTGTCCCGAATGTGGAAAAAAATCCTACAGATCCTCCATTCTTGAACCGGCTTTGATAAGCGAGGGCAGATATTTCGATATAAAATTTTCATCCGTCTACGGCAATATGAGAATAGTAGTAATCCTTATTTTAGCCGTATTTCTGTTTGCTGTGCTTGTTAAAAGGGATGCTTATTTATCTATTTATCTTGTGTGCGCAGGAATTATAGTTTACGCAATTTACGGCTTGATAAGGGCTATTCACATGTATATCTTCCTTAAATCCGATGAATACGACAATGATATTTCCCGATCTCTGAGCCGTTTGGAGGATGAGGATTACGCCCAAATGATAATTCATTCTCAAAAAATGGACAGGACAAGCGTTTACTACTATCAGCTTCACAACAGAAAATAAAACTGTATTATAAGCCTCATAAATCAAAAAAAGAAAGGATTTGCGGAAAATGAAAAAGATAATATCGGTTATGATTACCCTTGTGATTACAGCCGCCCTTTGCGTTACCGCATTCGGCGCAAATGAGGACGTCAAGTCTATCACATCCGTCGATATCAGCGCACAGCTTAATGCGGATGGAACGGTCAGCGTAGAGGAGAGCTGGGTTGTGGAGTTTAATACTCTTCCCACGGGCTTCTCAAGGAGCATTGACGTATATGACGGCGGCGTGACAAATTCCGTGTCGCTGATGCAAAAGTATGACGAGATACGGGATATCTCCGTTACCGTAAACAACACCGTCGTGGATGACTATGTTACAAGCGGGCTGTCCTCAAGCGGCACAAGCTACGATATAGAAATAGGCGATTTGGGATTGGCGTCTCAGACCGTTACATACAATATTTCCTATGTTATCGAGGGCGCAGTTAAGGAAATCGGCGATGAAGGGAATTTCTCCTTTGTATTTATAGGTGACTCCTTTGTGTCCACATGCAACAATGTTACAATCACCGTTATAACGCCTGAAAGCGTGGGTATGGACAATATTTCCGTTGACGAAGAGGACTCTCATTTTGAGGAAAAAACAGATAATTCGGCAACCTTCAGCGCAAGCAGAGTAGGCAAAACCTTTGCCGTTTCGGTGTCCGTCCCATCATCTGTATTTGACGATGATTCTCTTGCATCCTATTCCGCCTTTACCGAAAAATTCAACAGCTTCAAAAGCGGATTTTTGGCTGCTCTTCCTTGGATTATTGCCGTAATTGCAGCTGTACTTGTAGTGATTTTCGTGCTGTTTTGGGATAAAATCAGAAGATATAAATACGAAAAAGAGACAAAACAGGAGTTAAGAGATGAGGGCGAAGGGGAGGTTCACCTTCTTCCGGAGGGAATTTCGGCGTGCGTAGGCTATAAAATGATTGCTCCCTATTCAAAGGCTAAGCCTAAAAATACTTCAAAAAAGGTTCCGTATCTTTTCGGTATGGCGGTTCTTGAATGTGTGGAAAAGGGCAGAATACTCAATTGCGACGAAGGGCTTATGATTATGGAGCCCAAAGAGGATGACCCCGCATACATCCAAAGCGTACTTAAATTCCTGAGAACATTCAGCGCTCAGGAGTTGGGGAATTATATTGTTGATTCAAGATTTGCGGAAAAGGTTCAAAGAGAGTGTGAGACAAATTATGATAATATCGGCAATTATCTCACAGCATTCTACCACCTTATTCCCACAATAAACAATAAATTTTTCAAGAATAATGAGAATATAGAAAAATATGAAAAGGTCTATGCCGTAAAAATTGCAGCATCGGAGGGCAAGAGAAAGAAAAACTACAATGAGTATCTCTCAGCCGTTATCGACGGCGCAAGAACGGATGACCCCGATATTTTTGCAATGATGCTTGTATCCTCCTCCGGTAAGTTCTTTGAAGAATCCGGCAGAGACAAAATGTCCGCAATTTCCGACGCCTTGGGCATGATGTACAAGGTTTACGCAAAGAAGTAAGAAAAGTATGAAACCTAAAATTGTTGAGTGCGTCCCCAATATAAGCGAGGGCAGAAATGAAAACACCGTTAAAGAATGTGTAAATGCGGTGGCTTCGGTGCCCGGCGTGACGGTTTTGAATTATACGTCTGATCCGGACCATAACCGTTCCGTTATAACCTTTATCGGTTCTCCTGACGGCGTTATAGAAGCGGCAGTCAGGCTTTGCAAAACAGCTTCCGAGCTTATCGATTTGCGTACCCACAGCGGAGAGCATCCCAGAATGGGAGCGGTTGACGTTATACCCTTTATTCCCGTAAAAAATGCTACGGAGGAAGAGGTTATAGATGTATCAAAAAGGGCTGCGGAGCAAATCTGGAACAGAGCCTCAATTCCCGTTTACCTTTACGAAAAATCGGCGTCCGCTCCTCATAGGGAAAACCTTGCAGATGTCAGAAGAGGGGAGTTTGAAGGACTTTCGGAAAAAACAAAGGACCCTCTTTGGCAGCCGGATTTCGGCAGCGGTTTCCACGAATCGGCAGGCGTTTCCATCGTCGGAGCAAGGGATTTTCTTATAGCGTACAATTTAAATCTGTCTACGGACAATGTGGATATTGCCAAGAAAATCGCAAAGGCTGTCAGAAATTCTTCCGGCGGACTTGGATGCGTAAAGGCGCTGGGAATAATGCTTAAAGAAAAAAATTGCGCTCAGGTTTCGGTTAATGTTACCGATTTCAACATAACGCCCTTGTACAGAGTCAACGAGCTTGTTAAAGCCGAGGCAAAAAGATGGGGAGTTCATATAACCTCAACGGAGCTTATAGGTCTTGCGCCTATGAAAGCCCTTATCGACAGCGCAGAGTACTATCTGCAAATAGAGGACTTTGACTTTGACACCCAGGTTCTTGAAAATCATTTGCTTTAAGTAACTGCATTTCAGAGGACAAGTTTTCAGCTTGACAACGAATTTTTGCATAAATAAAAAAAGTACTTGCATTTTAATAAAAAGTATGGTATCATATTTAACCGTACAGGTAAAGGAGGTGCGACAATGCCTAACATTAAATCCGCAAAGAAGCGTGTAATTGTCAATAAGACTAAGGCACAGCGCAATAAATCAGCTAATACAGCTCTTAAAACGGCTATAAAAAAAGCTAACACAGCTATAGCAACCAACGCAGAAAATAAGGCTGAGGTTGTAAGAGCAGCTGAAAAGAAGATCGATCAGGCAGCTGCAAAGGGTATTATTCATAAGAATAATGCCGCCCGCAAGAAATCCGCTCTTGCTGTAAAGCTTAATAAATCAAACGCTTAATAATTTAGGAATTTAGGGATTTTGAATTTTTATCAACGAAAGGATGGGTATCCATGAAGAAATTTTTAAAGGTTCTTGCAATCGTTTCTGCTATCGCAGGTGTTGCAGCCGCAGTTTATATAGCGGTTACTAAGTTTATGGAAAAGAAACAGAGAATCGGTAATACCGAGGAAAATTATGTTTCCTGCTCATGCTGCGATGATCAATTCGTTTCCGAGTCGGTAGTAGCGTAAGCAAATTAAATCTGATGAAGATGTAAGAGAACTCCTAAGGGGGTTCTTCTTTTTTAAGTATTAAGTAACCACTGATTAAATCACGCCTAACGGCTGAGCACGCCGCCTGCTTGATTTGATAAGGGGCAAAGCCCCGTCATCAACGTTTTCGGCGGTGGATTATCACCGACGAAAAAATTAAGTGGAACCGCCTTTAGAGGCGGGGACATCTTAATTTAGTTATTTTCCGCAATACATCGTCACAAATGCTCACAATACGACAGTATTCCTTGCGCTTTGCTCCTTGTCTTGCAAAAAATCCTCTAAGCATCCGACGCACTCGATTTAATCAGTGCTTACTTAAATAATGCTTGCACAGCAAGAATTTATATGGTACAATTTTTACATTCTTATCGTGAAATTTAACGGGTAAAACGAGACTTACTTAATTTTGAGCAGAGGCATGTTCGGTGTCACCAAATATTAAAAGTACAATAATATATAATAGAACTCACAATCAATATTCAGGGTGGTATTATGGAAATATATCTTGACAACAGCGCAACTACAATGGTATGCAGAGAGGCTGCAAACACCGTGACGTCGATGCTTACGGAAAATTACGGCAATCCTTCGTCTCTTCACAGAAAAGGAACCGAGGCGGCAAGAGCTCTTGAAAAAGCAAGACAGAATATCGCAGATGTTTTAAGCTGCGGCAGAGATGAAATCTTTTTTACAAACAGCGGAACAACGGCAAATAATACAGCTCTTTTCGGAACGGTCATGCTGGGAAAGCACAAGGGCGGAAGAATAATTACAACCTCGCTTGAGCATCCGAGCGTTCACGAATGTATGAAGCGGCTTGAAACTCAGGGGTTTGAAGTTGTATATCTTAAGTCAAATTCCAAAGGTGAATTTTCGATGCAGGAGCTTATGGATGCCGTAAATTCAAATACTGTCCTTGTCAGCATTATGGCTGTAAATAACGAAATCGGAACCGTAAACCCCATATCCGGCATAAAAAGCTGCTTAAATCGGAAAGGCTCAAACGCCCTTATTCATGTGGATGCGGTTCAGGCGTTCGGAAAAATACGGCTTAATCCGAAAAAGGACGGAATTGACCTTATGACGTTAAGCTCACATAAAATACACGGACCCAAGGGCGCAGGAGCGCTTTATGTCCGTAAGGGTGTCAGATTGTCTCCCTATATCGTGGGCGGCGGTCAGGAGAAGGGAATCTACTCCGGTACGGAGGCTATGCCCGCAATCGCAGGCTTCGGAGAGGCGGCGCGAGTTTTGCCGGAGCCGGAAAGAGAGCTTACGCAAATCCGCTCATTGAGAAATTCCTTTGTAAATCGGATTACGCAAATCGGCGGAGTGTTTATAAATTCCCCCGCAGACGGGCTGCCGTACATTATAAATTTGTCCGTTTTGGGAGTTCCTTCACAGACTATGGTCAACGCTTTGTCGCAGGAGGGCATTTATGTTTCTGCCGGGTCAGCATGTAAAAAAGGACACAGAAGCGAGGTCTTGACGGCAATCGGACTTGATCCCAAAAGAATTGACTCTGCTGTGAGAATAAGCCTTTCACGATATACTACGGAAAACGACTTGGAACGAGTGGCGGAGTGTATTAATAAAATTGCAATGCGGGTCAGACGATAGGAACCGTACAATATACATACGGAACACATAAAAAAGGAAAGAAAGCTATGCAAGAGATAATCTTATTAAAAGACGGAGAATTGGCTCTTAAGGGTCTTAACCGCTCCACATTTGAAGATATACTTAACAAAAACATAAGGCAGCGTTTGCGGAGTACCGTAGGGGAGTTTAAAATTACGAGATCCCAATCCACAACCGTTATTCAGCCATGCGATGAATTTGCGGATCTTGATAAGGCCGTCGAAGTTATCCGCCGTGTGTTCGGCGTCGTCGGAATTTCAAGAGCAGCTCAATGCGAAAAGGATATGGACATAATAAAGCGTACAGCCGTGGAATATCTTGCGGATGACCTTAATTCCGCAAAAACATTTAAGGTCGAAGCAAAACGCTCCGATAAGCAATTCCCATTAAAATCCCCTGAAATTTGCAATGAGGTAGGCGGCTGCATTCTCTCAAAATTCCATCATTTAAAGGTTGACGTTCACAATCCCGACATTAAGGTAACGGTTGAAATCAGAGATTACCACGCCTTTATTCACGGCAATCAAATCAGAGGCGCCGGCGGTATGCCTACTGGAACGGGAGGCAATGCCTGCGTGCTTATTTCCGGGGGAATTGACAGCCCCGTTGCGGCGTGGATGATGGCAAAGAGAGGGATTAAGCTTACCGCCGTTCATTTTGCGTCTCCTCCCTATACCTCCGACAGGGCCGAAATGAAGGTTCACGAGCTTCTGTCAAAGGTCGCCGAATACAGCGGTAATATCGAATTGTATACCGTCTTTTTTACGGAGATACAGGAAAGAATAAGAGATTTTTCCCCCGAGGAAATGTTCACAGTTACCATGCGCAGGCTTATGATGAAAATATCCGGCGAAATTGCAAAGCGGTGCGATTGTCGGGCTTTGATTACCGGCGAAAGCGTAGGACAGGTCGCATCTCAGACAATTTATGCTTTAAGCTGTACTGACGATGCTTCGGATATGCCTGTTTTTCGTCCCCTTATCGGAATGGATAAAAGTGAAATCATTGAAATTGCCCGAAAGATAGATACATTTGATATTTCAATCGAACCCTACGAGGATTGCTGCACCGTTTTTACTCCCAAACATCCGAAAACAAGACCCACTGTTCAGGCGGCAAGAGATGCGGAGGCGGCGGCGTGGGATGACGAGCTTGTAAAAG
>JAJQGK010000008.1 GCA_021200555.1 Clostridiales bacterium
GTACCGTAACTCGTCATATCTGTCAACACCTTTTAACATTTTTATTTATAACCATTTAAATAATAACATATTCTCCCTCATTTTGCAATAGCTTTTTCGGAAAATTTTCCGGAGCGGGCGGACGGGAATTTTGCAAACGGATAAACAAAACCGATTGAGAACCTCCCAACCGGTTTAATTATGACCGTTATTCGGCGATACAGCCGACATGCTCATCAAGGATATTTTTCAGCGCTGTAGCGGAGCTTGAATGGCAGCGGGTAATTTTGGTGGACTGCCCCTTTGTATCGCTGAGCACACGGCGTATCATCTTATGGGATATGGTATTGGTAAAAAGTATCATCAAATCGGGAGAGCCGATATTTTTCAGCTCGTTTGTCATTTTCGGGTAAACCTTCGCCTTACATTTGTACTCTTTGCAAATTTCAGTATATCTGCGGACCATACATTCGTTCCCGCCTATAATAACTACGCTCATTTATGACTTCCTTTCTAAAGTAATCAGCCGAACAGCCCCTTCTTTTCATAGGGCTCTTTTTCGATTGCAGCCGCCGTATATCCCGTTTTGTTTATTACATCCCGAACCTCGTTTTCGTCTATATCTTCCTTTGCGATTATGACGGTTTCTCCCTTGGTATGAGAGGAATTTACCTTTTTAACCTTAAAGGCGTTCCGTATTGCGTCGTTTATATGCGCCTCGCACATACCGCACTGCATTCCGTCAACCTTAACCGTTATCCGTACCATTGGCAATCAGTCCCTTCGAGTAATTTAAAATTTGAGTTAGCAGCCGCTAACTACATTGATATAATAACACGGCATTGAGCTTTTGTCAATACCGTTTTTTGTATATTTTATTTTTGCGTAAAATTCCTTAACTCTCTGACTGTTTTTGCAAGAGGCAGTCCCACAACGTTAAAGTAATCGCCCTTTATGCTCTTTACAAGAAGAGAGCCTTTGCCCTGAATGCCGTATGCTCCGGCTTTATCCATAGGCTCGCCGGTTTCTACATACTCATGTATTTCGCTGTCGGTAAGCGGGTAAAATTCCACCTCGGTCATTTCGGTAAAAAGGTCGGTTTTGTCCCTTGACATTATGCAGACTCCCGTATAAACGCCGTGAACCCTGCCCGAAAGCATTTGCAGCATGGAAAAAGCGTCCTCGCTGTCCTTGGGCTTGACTAAAATTTTCCCGTCTACCGCCACAACGGTATCGGCAGCAAGTATAATTTCATCGGGATATTGCTTGAGTACGTCCAATGCTTTTTCTTTTGCAAGCAGCCGAACCGCCTCATCCGGAGAAATGCCATCCGGCAAAATCTCCTCGGTGTCGGATTTTACAACCTTGAACTCAATTCCAGCAAGAGTCAAAAGCTCACGCCTTCTGGGTGAACCGGAAGCCAAAATTATACCCATTTTACCACCTCATATTCTCGGCTTTGAAAATCTCCGCCGATTTTTTGCTGTCCTTTGACATTTGCTCCGAAAGCTCCCGCAAGCTGCCGAATTTTATCTCGGGTCTTAAATATTCAATGAGAAAAACGGGGATATTCCTGCCGTAAAGCATACCCGAATAACCTAAAATACATGTTTCGCTGCCGGCTTTTTCACTTCCCACCGTGGGACGCACGCCGATATTTGTCATAGAGGGATAAAGAACGCCGTCAACCTCCGCAGCAGAGGCGTAAACTCCGTATTTCGGCACCGCAAACCCCTCCGAAAAAAATTGGTTTATGGTGGGAAAGCCCAATGTATGCCCTCTTTCATCCCCATGCTCAACGGTGAAGTCATAACCGAAATGCCGCCCCAGCATGGCGTTGGCGGTTCTTATATCTCCTTGGAATAACGCTGTCCGTATTCTTGAGGAGCTGACAGGCTCGCCGTTGTAATCCACCTCTTTGGCAATCTCCGTCTTTATCGAATATTTTTCGCAAACGGACTTGAGAATATCGCTGTCGCCGACGCATTTTTTTCCGAACCGAAAATTAAATCCGCAGGATACAAAGCCTGCGTTAAGCTTTTTCACAAGTATTTCGGAGATAAATTCCTCGGGAGTCATATTGCGGATTTCCTTAAAGGAAACCTCATAGGGAACGCAGCCTGTTTTTTCAATTTCTCTTTTTTTAATTCCGCCCTCAAAAAGAGCCGGAGGAGCCTTGCCCGAAAGCACGCTTAAGGGATGCTCGGAAAAAAGCAGAATTACAGGCAAAAGACCGCTGTTCCTTTGAACAACAGCCCTGTTTATCACGGACATATGCCCTATGTGAAGACCGTCAAAAGCGCCCAGCGCCACGGCGGTTTTTTTATCTGTAATCTCAGCCATAAAATTACCTTTGATAAATTTTTATAACAATACTAAATTTAAAAATACTCAAATTTAAAGGAGTATTCATCGGTTACTCAACAAACACCCTTTTGACTTTAAGTTCGGATAAGTCGGGGTCATACTCCCCAAGACCTAAAAATTTTCCGCCGTCCGAATACACTCTGTATAATGAGCCTTCCAAATTCATATGCAGTCTGCCGCCGCTGAGCCCGCCGCCGTTTGAAAAGCGTTTCGCCTGTCCCTGCGACACATAAACCTCGGGATAAGCTTTAAGAGCAGCGTCAACGGGTATAAGGAAATCCTCCAACAGTCCGGAATTTGCGGCGTTTTTTATCTCCTGCCCGCTGTGGGCATCTTCAAGGGAAAAGCCGTTTGAAAGGATACGCTTCAGCGACGTCATAACGGCTCCGCAGCCTGCGCATTCGCCTATATCTGAAATCAGAGAGCGAATATACGTGCCTTTTGAGCATTTAACCTCGATTGTGTACTCGTTTCCCTCATGGGAAATATACTCTATGTAATATATTGCGACCTTCCTTTTTTCCCTTTCAACATCAATCCCGCGGCGCGCCAAATCATAAAGCCGCCTGCCGTCTATCCGAATTGCGGAATACATGGGAGGCAGCTGTAAAATTTCACCGGTAAATTTCGGAAAAAGAGAAGTGACATAATTCTCATTCGGAATATTATCGCTGACGGTCAAGGTTTTTCCCGTTATATCGAGGGTGTCTGTAGTCTCTCCCAAACGAAAAGAAGCCCTGTATGCCTTATCGCAGTCGGGAAGAAAATCTATAAATCTTGTGGCGTGTCCCACCGCAACGGGCAAAACACCCGTAGCCATAGGGTCGAGAGTTCCCGTATGACCCGCTTTTTTTACGCCTGCCGCTCTTTTTACTATTCCTGCGGCAATAAACGAGGTTATGCCCTCAGGCTTATCGAGAATTATAAAACCGTTCATATTCTGCCCGTTTTTCCGAGTATCTCTTCCGTATGCAAAACGATTGCGTCCACAGCGTCCTTGAGACTGCCTTGGAATTTTCCTCCTGCGGCGTTTTTGTGTCCTCCGCCGCTGAAAAATCCCGCAATTTCCGAGGCATCCACGCCCTCGTTTGTTCTGACGGAAATATTGAATGTACCCTTCTTCTTTTCTCTCAGCGTCACGCCCACGAGAACGCCCTCAATCTGCCTTGTAAGAGAGCTTAAAGGCTTTGTTTCGCTGTCGTCAACGCCGCTCTGCACATACATATCGTTTGTAACCGCAATCACGGCAAGCTTACCGTTTAAAAACAGCTCCATTGAGGACAAAGCCATTTTTTCAAGCTTAGCATATTCCCGTGTTTTTGTTTCAAACTGGAGCTTGTTTATCTCCCCTATATCCGCGCCAAGATCCGCCATATCAGCGGCAATTCTTAAGGTTTTCGCCTTTGTATTGCTGTATCTGAAGCACCCCGTATCGGTGGAAACGCCCACATAAATTGCCTGAGCCGTCTCCTTTGTGAATGCTGCATTCATAATCCGGAGAATATAGGTAACGACCTCCGCAGCTGCGGCGGCATTTTCGTCAAGGCACGTATTTTCGGCAAACATACTGTTTGAATAATGGTGGTCAATTGCGAGGTCAACCCGGCAATCCTTGGGAATATTCGTCTTTGCAACGCCCAGCATTTTCCTTTCCGCAGTGTCAACCGCAACGATATAATCCGGACTGTAATCGTCCTTCACTATCCCGTCTGTTAAAAAGGTCATGTGCTTTGACATATGCTCTAAGCTGACGTAGGCTGTTTTTCCCAAAGACCGCAGCCCTCTGCACAGCCCGCAGGCGCTGCCCACGGCGTCCCCGTCGGGATCCTCATGCGCCAAAATAAGAATATTATCCATGGAAAGCAGCATTTCCGCCGCCTGTTGTTCGGTTATTCTCATTAACTTTCGTTCTCCGTTTCCGTAAGTAACCACAGAATAGGTAACCACTGATTAAATGCAAAATGCCGTTACTCGGATTGTTTATTTCGCTTTTCCTCGTAATTTTTCCAAAGCTCAATGCCCTCCCGCACGGAGTCGTCTGCAATAAATCGCAGCTCCGGCGCCTTTCTCAGATGAAGTCTGTTTGCGACCTCACGCCTGATAAGCCCCTGTGCGCACTCCAAGCCCTTTACGGCGGTTTTGGCGGTTTCAATGCCCTCAAGAGCGCTGATGTAAACCTTGCCGTAGGACAAGTCGGAGGCAAGCTCTATTCTGACAACAGTCAAAAGCTTGTTCTGAACTCTCGGATCCTTTAATTCTCTTATGACGGCGGTTATCTCTCTTTTGATATCCTCAGCCGCCCGAGGCGTTTTATACATTGACATAGCCGTCGTCCTTTCTTTTTGAAGCTGAATATTTTATTAAGCGTCTCTGTATTCTTCCGTGATGTAGGCTTCAAAAATGTCGCCCTCTTTAACATCGTTGAATTTACCCAATCCAATGCCGCACTCGTAGCCGGACGCAACCTCTTTTACATCGTCCTTGAAACGTCTGAGAGAATCGATTTCATCCTCGGTAATAACGATACCGTTGCGGACAACTCTGATTTTGGCGTTTCTCTGAACCTTTCCGGAGAGAACGTAGCAGCCTGCAATCGTTCCCACGCCTGATATTTTAAACGTGCTTCTGACTTCAAGTCTGCCCAAATCAACGTCTCTGTACTTCGGCGCAAGCATACCCTTTATGGCTGCTTCAACATCCTCAATGCAGTCGTAAATAACCATGTACATACGCATTTCAACGTGATCTCTTTCGGCATTGGCTGCCGCAACGGGATCCGGACGGACATGGAAACCGATTATGATGGCGTTTGAAGCATTGGCAAGCATAACGTCGGACTCGTTTACGGCTCCTACTCCGCCGTGGATAACACGAACCCTGACTTCATCGTTTGAAAGCTTTTCAAGGCTTTGCTTAACTGCCTCAACGGAGCCCTGAACATCGGCTTTGACAATAATGTTAAGCTCCTTCATCTCGCCCGCCTCAATGGTTGAGAACAGGTTGTCAAGAGTGACCTTCTGAACGGAGTTGAACCTTGTCTCCTTCTCCTGCTGCTTACGCTGCTCAACAAGCTCACGGGCAAGCTTTTCATCGGAAACCGCATCAAAAGCGTCGCCGGCATTGGGAGTCTCCGTAAGTCCGGCAATTTCAACGGGAACGGATGGACCTGCTTCATTTACCTTTTTGCCGTTGTAATCGGTCATAACTCTTACTCTGCCCACTGCGGTGCCAGCAACTATGGTGTCGCCCGATTTTAAGGTGCCGTTCTGGACAAGGAGTGTTGCAATGGGTCCCTTGCCCTTGTCAAGTCTCGCTTCAATAACGATACCCTTTGCTGCTCTGTTGGGATTGGCCTTAAGCTCCTTCATCTCGGCTACAAGAAGTATTGACTCAAGAAGCTTATCTATATTCATATGAGTTTTTGCGGAAACGGGAACACAAATTGTATCTCCGCCCCACTCCTCCGGAACTATTTCGTATTCAGTCAGCTGCTGGAGAACATGATCCGGACTGACTCCCGGCTTATCCATCTTATTGATTGCAACGATAATGGAAACGCCCGCAGCCTTTGCATGGTTGATTGCCTCTATCGTCTGGGGCATAATTCCGTCATCCGCCGCCACAACAAGCACGGCAATATCCGTCGCCATGGCTCCTCTGGCTCTCATTGCGGTAAACGCAGCGTGTCCGGGAGTGTCAAGGAATGTTATATCGCTTCCGTTTACGTTTACTCTGTAAGCACCTATATGCTGAGTAATTCCGCCGGATTCGGTGGATGTGACGGAGGTGTGCCTGATAGCGTCAAGAAGTGATGTTTTTCCGTGGTCAACGTGACCCATAACGCATACGACGGGGCTTCTGGGCACAAGGTTTTCCTCGGCATCCTCGGAGTCGTCTATAATCTTATCCTCGATTGTAACGACAACCTCTCTTTCAACCTTGGCGTTGAACTCGGACGCTACAATCTCGGCGGTGTCAAAGTCGATATTCTCGTTGATTGACGCCATTACGCCGTAAGCAAACAGCTTTTTGATAACCTCCGGAGCGGTAACCTTAAGCTTCAGCGCAAGATCCCCTACTGTTATCTCATCGCCGACCTTGATAACAAGGTGCTTCTTCGCTCTTTCGGCGGCAATTCTTGACAGCCTCTCGCTTTCCGTCTCCCTTTTGCCCGAACGCATACCCTGTTTGCGGTACTGCTTGGACTTCTGGTTAATCTTTTGCTTTTTGGAGCTGTCCCTGTCCTTCATCTTGGAGTTTTCGGGAGTTATCTCGTCATATTTTTCGTTATACTTATCAAGGTCAACATTGGTGCTTCTTGTGTCAACCGTATGTTTTTCGCCCTTGGTTCTTGCCTGAATGGGAGCATCGCTGTTCTTTTTCTTTTCCTTCTTTTCAAAGGGCTTTTTGTTTTGGTTTTGACCTTGATTTTGGTCGGCGGGCTTTTTATCGCTCTTCCCCGAACCTAAGCCGCCTTTCTTTTGACCGTCAGATGAGCCGATCCTGCGGTTCTGCCCCTTGTCGCTCTGTTTGCCGGAGGATTTTTGGGCACCGTTCCCCGTATTTTTCTTTTGAGCGGCATTTTCGGCGGACTGCTCCTTCCGCTCGGTTTCCGCCGCAGTCTGCTCAGACGCCTCTCCCGACTTCCTTGACCTTTCCTTTTTCTCTGCCGTAACTCTGAAATACTCGTCAAAGCTTTCAACCTGATTTTGTTGAGTCATAGTTTCAAAAACTATGTCCAGCTCCTCGGAAGTAAGAGCGGTCTGATGCTTTTTCGGATCGTCAAAATATTTGCCCAACAGCTCAATAACGCCGTTGCTTTTAACGCCGAAATCCTTTGCGACTTCATGAACTCTGTACTTATTGATCTGTGCCATGTTGAGTCCTCCTTGTCCATTTGTTATATACGATAAGAATATTCATCCTTTTCCGTAAAAATCCTGTTTGTCTCTGTAAAAATTCAGTCCTGCGCCGCAGCTAAAGCCGAATTTGCAAGCCCCTCGTCGCCTACGGCGAAAACGGCGGCTCCTTTGCCTATTCGGAACAGCGCCTCGTCTCTGCCGCAGTCCGTTTGTATACATCGGATATTGCCGGACAGATTTGTTATCTCTTCCTTCAGTCTTTCGGACGCATCGGAAGAAAAAATCACAAGGCTTGCCTTTTTTCCCCTAAGGGCGGCCTTTACGTCGTCGTGACCTATAAAAAGCTTGCCGGCTCGTCTGCAAATGCCCATTATTCCCCAAAATTTATCCGTCATGCTCAGCAAGCTTCCTTTCAAGCTCGTCATAAACCGTATCGGGAACGGGAGCTTCAAAAATTTTCTCCAGTCTTCTCGCCTTTCTCGCCCTTTTCAGGCACTCCGCATCGGGGCAAATATACGCTCCTCTGCCGGATTTTTTGCCCGTTTCGTCAAGGCTGATATCGCCTTCGGGGGATTTTACAATCCTGACAAGCTCCCTTTTCGGTTTGGATTCGTTGCAGCCCACACATTTACGCAGTGGGATTTTTCTCTGCTGCATAGATATCACTCCGTTTTCTTTAATAAACTCCCGCAATAATAAATTCCTGCAATTGCCGGCGGCAAGTCACATAACGGTTATCGTTCCGGTATTATATCTGAATTGCCGGCTGATAAAAGCCGCTTTCGGGCTTAATATCGATTTTCCATCCGGTGAGCTTTGCCGCAAGTCTGGCGTTTTGCCCCTTGTTTCCGATAGCCAATGAAAGCTGCGTATCGGGAACCGTTACCTGACATGAGTGAAGGGACTCGCTGATGATGTTGACGTTGATGATTTCTGCCGGAGCAAGAGCCGCCGCAACGAATTTCGCCGGATCCTCGCTGTAGCTTACGATATCGATTTTTTCGCCGTTTAAGGCGCTTACAATCTTTGTAACTCTGCTTCCCTTTTGACCGATGCACGCTCCCACGGGATCAATGTCCGGATCCTTTGTATATACGGCAAGCTTTGTTCTTGAGCCCGCCTCACGGGACACGCCCTTGATTTCGATAATGCCGTCGAAAATTTCCGGAACCTCCTGCTCGAAAAGCCTTCTTACAAGTCCGGGATGGGTTCTTGAAATTATCGCCTTGGGTCCTTTGTCCGTGTCTTTAACGTCAACAATATAAACCTTGATAAGCTGATTTATTTCAAACTCCTCGCCGGGAATTTGCTCTATTTTGGGGAGAATTGTCTCTGCCTTGCCTATTTCAAGAGTGAGGTTGCCCGTTCTGTCGTCAATTCCCAAAACCTTTGCCGTAACAATCTCCTGATTGCGGCTCTGGAACTCCTGAAGCACCTGTTCATGCTCTATTTCTCTTATCCCCTGGCGAAGAACATGCTTAACTGTCTGAGCGGCTATTCTGCCGAAATCGTTTACCTCAATGGGAATTTCAACCTCGTCCCCCACAACGGCTCCGGATTTGTACTTTTGAGCCTCGTCTGCGGTAATTTCAAGAACGGACGCATTGTCAAATTCCTCGTCGGGTATTACGGTCTTTTTCATATAGAGATACACGGTGCGCTCCTCGGGGTTAATGTCGCAGTAAATGCCCTCCTTGGTGCCGTAAGTGTGGCCTGCGGCAATTACGAAGGCGTTTGCAATCTTTTCATAAAGCGCATCGGCAGAGATATTTTTTTCTTTTTGAAGCACTTCAACTGCATCAAAAAATTCCTTATTCATTTTTTCCGCTCAATCCTTTCTGTGATTTGAATATTTTCAATAAATTTAATTAAAATGCCGTTATTATATTTGACCTCGTCAATTCCGATTTCGATGAGCGTCACTCCTCAAAATCGTCCGCCTTGACCCATGAAGTCTCTTTTTTGTTTACCGTAAGAGTTTTCCCGTCCTTGGTTTTAAGAGTAAGCTCGCCGTTATCATAGCTTTCGAGAATGCCGTGAAACTCCTTTACGCCGTCAACGGCTGCGGGAAGCTTAAGCATAATCTTTTCGCCAACGTATTTGTCAAAATGAGCGTCTCTCGTAAGCTTGCGCTCAATGCCCGGAGAGGAAACCTGAAGGTTGTAGCTCTGCTCTATAGGGTCAAGCTCGTCAAGGGGAACCTCGATGGCCTTGCTCATATTTACGCAGTCCTCGATGCCTACTCCGCCCTCTTTGTCTATAAAAATCTTAAGATACCAATTCGCGCCCTCCTTAAGAAAACGGACGTCCCAAAGGATAAGCCCCAAGCTGTCGGCTATGGGCTGCGCCAAGTCCCATACAACGGAAACGGTATTTTTTCTTTCAGCCAAAATCAACACTCCTTCACATATAAAATAAAGCTTTTACGGCAATTTACGGCAGCCCGCCCGTTTGCGGCCGCTTAACCGTGTTTAGCAAAACAAAAGAGCGGGACAAACCCGCTCAAGTATACAAAAATAAATGGAAAATGCTCCGAAAACCGGCTCATTAACCGTCAGTTATACTTTCACTGCAATAAGTATACCACAATCAAAAGGCTTTTGCAACAGTTTTTTTTATTTTTTCAAATTTTGCGTGTTTTTTTCCTTATTGAATAAAGAAAACGGAATGGTAAGAAAATTAAAAAAAGGTATTGTAATGTTTCCGTTTTAAAGGTATAATATTTAAACTAAGCATATTTTCTAAGCATATTTTGAAATTACTGACAGGTGGAATTGCAATGCTTTTTTCTCAGGATTTGGGAATTGATCTCGGCACTTCAAACACTCTTATCTACTCAAGGGGTAAGGGAATTACCATAAGAGAGCCCTCGGTTGTGGCAATGGACGTTAGGGAAACGCCCGGAAAGGTTGTGGCGGTAGGCTCCGAAGCAAAAACGATGATAGGCAGAACTCCGGGCTCCATAACGGCTCAAAAGCCTTTGAAAAACGGAGTCATAGCCGATTATGAAATGACTGCGGAAATGCTCGCCAGGCTTATAAAAAAAGCCCAGGGCAAGTCCTTGTTCAACAGAGCAAGGGTTATGCTGTGCATTCCCTCGGGAGTGACGGAGGTTGAGCGGAGAGCGGTGC
>JAJQGK010000076.1 GCA_021200555.1 Clostridiales bacterium
TTCTTCTCGTTTTATCGTCAGTTCCCATTATAGCAGTGGCGGACACGTCCGAAGACGAATATCTAACCTATACCATATCAAATGACGAAGCCACTATCACCGACTGCAATACTACAATCAGCGGCGATTATGAAATTCCAAGCACCTTGGGAGGGTGCCCCGTAACCGCAATCGGCGATTATGCATTTTATTATTGCACATCACTTGAAAGCATAACCATACCCGACAGCGTAATTTTAATCGACTATGGTGCATTTCTCACCTGCACATCCCTTGCAAGCATAGAAATCCCCGACAGCGTAACCTCAATCGGCGAGTGTGCATTTTATGGCTGCACATCACTCAAAAGCATAACCATCCCCGACAGTGTAAGATCAATCGGTAGTTCTGCATTTGGATACTGCACATCCCTTACAAGTGTGCAAATTCCTGACAGCGTAATTTCAATCGGTATTGGTGCATTTTTAGACTGCACATCCCTGACAAGCATAACGGTTGATGAAAATAACGAATATTATTCAAGTGATTCACAAGGTGTGCTTTATAATAAAGAAAAAACAGAACTTATATGCTGTCCGGGCGGTTTAACATCTTGTGTAATTCCCGACAGCGTAACATCAATCGGATTTCGTGCATTTTACAACACTGCGTATTATAATGATGACTCCAATTGGGAAGACGGAGTGCTGTATATAGGTAATCATCTTATAGAAGCTCAAACAAGCATCAGCGGCAGTTATGAAATAAAAGGAGGAACAAAAACAATAGCGGAATACGCATTTTACGACTGCACGTCTCTTACAAGCATAACAATCCCTGACAGCGTAATTTCAATCGGTATTGGTGCATTTTGCGACTGCACATCTCTTACAAGCATAACAATCCCTGACAGCGTAATTTCAATCGGTATTGGTGCATTTTGCGACTGCACATCTCTTACAAGCATAGAAATCCCCGACAGCGTAACAACCTTAGGCGACAGGGCATTTGAATACTGCACATCTCTTGCAAGCATAGTAATTGGGGACGGTGTAACTTCTATTGACAACATAGATTTTACAACTCTAATATCTCTTAAAAGTGTAACAATCGGTAAAAGTGTAACTTCAATCGAAGATTATGCATTTTCCGATTGTACATCCCTTGAAAGTATAACGATACCCGACAGTGTAACCTCAATCGGCGAGGGTGCATTTTATGGCTGCACATCTCTTACAAGTGTAGAACTCCCCGACAGTGTAACTTCAATCGGCGATATGGCGTTTGCCGGCTGTATTTCCCTTGAAGGCGTAACAATCGGCAGCGGTGTAACTTCTATCAGTGATTATGCATTTTGCAACTGTACATCTCTTACAAGCATAGAAATCCCTGACGGCGTAACATCAATTGGACATTATGCATTTGCCTACTGCACATCCCTTACAAGCATTGTTATCTCCGACGGCGTAACCTCAATCGGATATTATGCATTTTCCGACTGTACATCCCTTACAAGCATATCTATCCCCGAGGGCGTAACCTCAATTGGAAATGAGGCATTTTACAACTGTACATCTCTTGCAAGTATAACAATTCCTGACAGCGTAACATTAATTGGTGATTCTACATTTTATGGTTGCAAATCCCTTGCAAGCGTAACAATCGGCAATAGCGTAACCATAATCGGAGATTATGCATTTTATAACTGCTATGCCCTTGTAAGCATAGATATTCCCGACAGCGTGACTACAATCGGTGAATGTGCATTTTCTTACGCCCTTAAAAAAATTTGTGGTTATACCGACTCGGCAGCTGAAGCATATGCCAATGAAAATTACAAAATCTTTATAGCATTGGACGGCACTGTTTTGGATGATCATATCAGATACACATCCGACATGACTGCCATTGTCAGCTGTGAATCTTCAATTGTCGGAGATTGCGTAATCCCCGACAGCGTAACCTCAATCGGCGATTATGCATTTTACGGCTGCTCATCTCTTGCAAGCATAACTATTCCCGACAGTGTAACTTCAATCGGCGAAGATGCATTTGCTCACTGCACATCCCTTACAAGCGTAACAATGGGCAACGGTATAACTACAATCGGCGATTATGCATTTTTTTATTGCTCATCACTCGAAAGCATAACCATACCGGACAGCGTTACGGAAATCGGATCCTCTGCGTTTAATAATTGCAGTGGTCTTACAAGCGCAATAATAGGCAATGGTGTAATCACAATCGGTAGTTCTGCATTTGACGGCTGTTCATCCCTTGCAAGCGTGACAATCGGCAGCGGTGTAACCTCAATCGGAAATGATGTATTTTACAATTGCACATCTCTTGCAAGCATAGAAATTCCCGATAGCGTAACCTCAATTGGCAATTATGCGTTTTACGGCTGCACAAGCCTTGAAAGTATAACTATCCCCGACAGCTTGACGTCAATAGGAGAACATGCTTTTGACGAAACCCCATGTTATACGGCGTATTATAATGACGCTTCAAATTGGGAAGGCGATCTGCTGTATATAGGCACTTATCTTATGGCAGCCGATGAAAACATCAGCGGAGAATGCACGATTAAAGACGGCACAACCGTAATTGCGGGAAACGCATTTGACGGGTGTATATATCTTGAAAGCGTTACTATTCCCGACAGCGTAACTTCAATTGGCAGTTCTGCATTTTGGGGCTGTACCTCCCTTGAAAATGTGAAACTCAGCAATAGCTTAACTTCAATCAGTGCTGCAACATTTAAATATTGTACATCGCTCACGAGTATAGAGATTCCCGATAGTGTAACCTCAATCGATGATGATGAAACTATGGGGTCTCATTGGGGTGCATTTTTTGGCTGCACATCTCTTGAAAGTGTAACAATCGGCAACGGTGTAACATTAATTGGTTGCTGGTCATTTTATGGCTGCACATCTCTTGAAAGTGTAACAATTGGCAACAATGTAACTTCAATCGAGTCTTTGGCATTTTCCGATTGCACATCACTTAAAAGCATAACCATACCGGACAATGTAACATCAATCGGTTACGATGTATTTTACAACACAGCATATTATAACGATGATTCCAACTGGGAAGATGGAGTGCTGTATATAGGCAATCATCTTATTGAAGCAGATAGAGATGCCATAGGTACCGGATATGAGATAAAAGAAGGGACAAAAACAATAGCAATGTATGCATTTTTGGGCTGTACTTCCCTTGAAAGCATAGCAATACCCGATAGCGTAACATCAATCGGATTTAGTGCGTTTAATAACACCGCATATTATAATGATGACTCCAACTGGGAAGACGGAGTGCTGTACATAGGCAGTTATCTTATAGACGCAAAATCGAGCACAAGCGGCAGCTATGAAATGAAAGACGGAACAAAAACAATAGCAGATTATGCGTTTCAAGACTGTGATTCCCTTACAAGCGTAACCATACCGGACAGTGTAACATCAATCGGTGATTATGCACTTGGGTATATTTTTGATTATTATTACGGAGAATATAACATTCTTGACGGCTTTACGATTTCCGGTTATACCGGCACGGCTGCGGAAACCTACGCCAAGGAAAACGGCATAACATTTGTTTCTTTGGGCGAATATATTGCCCCCGAAGATCCGACCGGTGAGGAAACCGGTACCGAGGAACAAACAACCGAGGAGCCGACCACGACGGAGCCCACTACAGCCGAGTCTACCACGGCAGAACCCACTACAGAAGAGCTGACCACAGAGGAGCCGACTACGGCAGAGCCTACCACCGAGGAGCCGACTACAGCCGAACCCACCACGGCAGAACCTATCACGGCAGAGCCCACCACAGTCGAACCTACAACTGCCGAACCTATCACAGCAGAGCCGACAACAGTCGAACCGACAACAACAGAGCCTACAACGGCAGAACCTACCACAGAAGAGCCCACTACAGCCGAGCCAACTACTGAAGAACCCACGACAGAGAAGCCAACTACAGCTGAGCTAACAACGGTCGAACCGACAACAGCAGAACCCACCACAGCCGAACCTACAACCGTTGAACCAACCACGGCAGAGCCGACTACAGTTGAACCGACTACGGCAGAGCCCACCACATCTCCCGTATTTACTGTTAGCGATGAGGCTGTTACCATTGACGAGGAAAGCAAGCAGATTACAATTTCAGCCGGCACAAGTCCCGAGGATTTTGCGGCAATGATTGCAAGCGGTAACGCCAAGGTTGTCAATGCAGAGGGAGATGATCTTACTGCGGACGATCTTATCGGCACGGGCTGCAAGGTGCAGACTCTTGACGAAAGCGGCAATGTTGTATCGGAATATACCGTAATCGTTCCCTCCGATGTGGACGGCAACGGCAAAATTACCGCTGCGGACGCAAGAGTAACGCTGAGAACGGCGGCACAGCTTGATATTCTTGAGGGTGTTTACATTATAGCGGCGGACTTTGACGCCGACATGGCAATAAAGCCTGCGGACGCAAGAATGATTCTTCGAGTTGCGGCAAAGCTTGATTGATAAAAAAATCGAAACAAAAATCAGCGGGGGATTGCAAAAATCTCTCGCTGATTAAGTAAGCACCGGTTAAATTGGGTAAGTCGAGAGCTTGATTTTTACTTCTTCGCCGTCAGAAAATAAAAAAAACCTTGACATACGGCTTGATTTCTGCTATTATGTCAAGGTAAGTTGCGGATGTAGCTCATCCGGTAGAGCGCCACCTTGCCAAGGTGGAGGTAGCGAGTTCGAGCCTCGTCATCCGCTCCATTTCAGCTGTTGCTATTGATTTTTTCATTTGCAGCAGCTTATTTTATTTTATTTGAACGGAGGAGAAATATGAGCGTTAAAATCATCGCCTCGGATCTTGACGGGACGCTTATGGCTCCCGACCATGAGAGCATTACGGAAAGAACATTGAACGCCCTTGTGAAGGCTCACGAAATGGGCGTTAAGCTGGCAATTTCCACGGGAAGAACGCTGTCTCACATTAAAAGCGTCAGCGATAAGCTGCCCTTTATCGATTATATAATTTACTCCAACGGCGCTGCGGCTTACGACTGCAAGGCGGAGAAAACCGTGTTCAGCCGTCCGATTGACAGGGCAAAGGCGGCGGTGTTAATGGAGCTTATAAGCCCTATGGATCTGTTTATGAACGTCTATGCGGAGGGGAAAATTTACGCCCCGGGACAAGCGGCGGATTATTCCGATATTGCCGGTCTGCCCAAGGATTTTTTGGAGCATTTTATGCAGCTTGTGAATTTTTGCGGCGATCTGAAAGGCGAGCTTTCCGGCAGGGATGCGGAAATCATAACCGCCTATTATATGAGTGACGGCGACCGCAGGAAAATCCTTGACAAAATTCGGGAGCTTGGGGGCTTGACCTATGTGTCGTCAATTATGGATAATATCGAGATTATGAGCGATAAGGCGGGAAAGGGAGCAGCATTGTCGGCTCTGTGCAGCATTGAGGGCTGCACCCGTGAAAACGCAATGGCGTTCGGCGATGCGTCAAACGACTGCTCAATGCTGGAGTTCGCAAAATACTCCTTCGCCATGGCAAACGGAGATGAAGCGTGCAAAAGGTCCGCAGCCTTCGTCACGGCGTCAAACGGCGAGGACGGCGTTGCGCAAGCCGTGGAAAGGCTTGTCTTAAATTTATAGCTTGTTCCGCTCACTCTGCTTCTGCAATTCTTTGAGTTTTTTTGCACAAATTAAAATAGCCCGCCGTAGGGGCGGACCCGTGTGTCCGCCCCTACGGATGGCTATTGTATGTTATACAATATTTTAAATTCCGGACTTGCACTTCATTTGCTGCCGCTCCGTATAATGTGGTGAACATTCATTACGGGGAGGTATTTTTTTTGAAAAAGAAAAACGGCAAAAGCAATATCGGCACGGCAGGCATTGTTTGCATTGCTCTCGGAGTTGGAATTGTGGCGGTTTGCCTTTTTCCCTCGAAATGGATGGTTGTAATTGTTTCGGCCGCTCTGATTGCCGCCGGAGTAATGCTCATAAAACGATAAATGGGGGATTAAGGTGAAAATTCTTGTTATTGACAGTCCGAAATTCTTAAAAGGAATATTGAGAATTATCTTCAAGATGAAAAAGTCGGAATTGCCCGCATAAAAACGGATCCGAAAAAGAGAATACCGAAAATTTTTTAAGATGAAAAAATCGTAAATTCAGTCACAAAACAAAAACGGGGACGAACTGCAATTGCTCGCCCCTGTATTTTTATATTATTTATTGCTCGCTGTTGAATTTTTTGATTGCCTCAAAGGCCTCGTCGCTTATGACGTGCTCGATTTTGCAGGCGTCCGCAGCGGCCGTTTCGGGAGATACGCCCAAATGCTCCAGAACCTCGGAAAGGATTGTATGCCTTTCGTAAATTTTTTCGGCATAGCTCTGCCCCAAATCGGTGAGAGTCAAAAATCCGCTGCCGTCAACGGAGACGAAGCCGCCGTTTTTCAGAAGTCCTATCGCTCTGCTGACGCTGGGCTTTGAGTATTCCATATATTCGCTGACATCGATTGAACGCACATGATCTAATTTTTTCGACAAAATTAAAATCGTTTCAAGGTACATTTCTCCGGATTCCTGAATGTGCATATGCTTTATCACCCCCTGTTTTCTTTTGATGATACCACAAATCAAAGACAATTTCAAGTAAAATGATGATTTTTTACTCAACCGTTACGGATTTCGCAAGGTTCCTTGGCTTGTCAATATCTCTGCCCAAGGCGAGGGCGGTGTAATATGCGAAAAGCTGAATTGAAGCGGCGGCAGTCAGCGGTTTAAGGCAGTCTGCGTCGTTTGGAATAGTAATTGCAATATTGGATGAGTTCTTGATTATTTCCGCATTTTCGGAGCAGAAGGAAATAACGAACGCCCCTCTTGATCTGACCTCCTCAATGTTGTTCCTCATTTTTTCGTAATATTTTTCATCGGTTGCGATTGCAATTACCGGCGTACCCTCTTCGATAAGAGAGATTGTGCCGTGCTTTAATTCACCCGCAGCGTAGGCCTCGGAATGTATATAGGATATTTCCTTGAGCTTTAAGGACGCCTCCATGCCCAGATAATTGTCAATTCCCCTGCCGATAAAGAAAACATCGTTGTGCTTTGCGGTGATTTCGGCGGCGCTTTCGATTGTCTCCGTGCCGCACAGAACGTTGTGAATGGAATTTGCGGCGACCTCCTTTAAGGATTCGCAAAGCTCCGTGCTTTCGTCTTTTGTCATTTCTCCCTGTATTTCGCCCAGCTTCATGGCAAGGATAAGCATAACGAGAACCTGAACGCTGAACGCCTTTGTGGACGCAACGGCGATTTCGGGACCTGCAAGAGTGTAAATTACATGCTTTGACTCCCTTGCGATAGTTGAGCCGTAGGTGTTCACTATTGACAGCGTGCGTATGTTTTTCTCGTTTACAAGCCTTAATGCAGCCAAAGAGTCCGCTGTTTCACCCGATTGAGAGATTATGACGACCATATCGTTTTCTCTTAAAACGGGATCGTTGTATCTGAACTCGCTGGCGACCTCAACCGCAACGGGTATTCTTGCGAATTTTTCAATATAATATTTTCCCAAAAGCCCCGCATGCATGGCTGTTCCGCAGGCGATAATGTGAATTGTGCCGATGTTTTCAAAAAATTTATCGTCGGGAATTGTCGCCGAAAAGTCGGGATGAAAATCCTTCGTTATGCTGTCAAGGGTTTTTATGAGGATTTCCGGCTCTTCAAAAATCTCCTTAAGCATAAAATGCCTGAAGCCCGATTTGCTTACCGCCGAGCTGTTCCAAAGAGCCGTTTCAACCTGCTTTTCAACACTGTTACCGTCTAAGTCGAAAACCTCGGTCTTATCCTGCTTTATAACAGCCGTTTCGCCGTCGCCCAGACGAATGTAGCTTTTTGTATATTTAAGGAATGCGGAAACGTCCGAAGCGATAAAATTGCCGTCGGAGCCTATGCCTATAAGCAGAGGACTGTCTTTTTTTACGGCGTAAACCACATCCGTTTCGTCCCGGAAAACTATTCCGAAGGCGTAGGAGCCCTGTAAAATTTTAACCGCCTCTCTTATGGCGGAGAGCTTTTCGCCCGTTTCCTTGAGCTTTAAGTCAATAAGCTTTGCGGCGACCTCCGTGTCTGTTTCCGAAGCAAAGCCGTAGCCCTTTTTCCTAAGCTCCTCTGCGATTTCCTTGTAATTTTCGATAATTCCGTTGTGGACAAGCATTATGTTATCCGTGCCGTGGGGATGAGCGTTGCTCTCCGAGGGTTTTCCGTGGGTAGCCCATCTTGTGTGGCCTATTCCGCAATGGGAATTTTCAAGGAACATGGTTTTTGCCTTGCTTTCAAGGTCGCCCACACGTCCCTTTGTCTTTATTGTTTTAAGCCCGTTTTTCGTGAAAACAGTCATTCCCGCAGAATCGTAGCCCCTGTATTCAAGAGCATGAAGTCCCTCGATAATAAGTTCGTCTGCATTGCCTGTTCCTGAGTATCCGATTATTCCGCACATATCAGCCTCCGAATTGATTATATTTTTTGTTCTTGTGTTCTTGAATATATTACATTTATATATTATATCACAGCTGTAGAATTAATTCAACCGCTTATTGTCATAACGAAAAAGGAACCGGCTTTTGACCGATTCCTTTTCCTTGAAGGAGTATATTATGAAAAACGTTAGGAGAAAGCAAAAAATGAAAATCAAAAAATTCCTTTTGCATCTGTAGGATAACTTGTGAACTTTAAATATACTTAAATCAAATCAAGAAGTGTAAAAACTTTTTTGTAATATTTTAAATTCCCCGTCTCATATATATCTTTATAGCACAAAAGCTCAAAAAAGTCAAACAAAAAATTTTAAAGTAATCAGTGGTTACTTAATCGGAGTGATTTTTATGAACATATTAAAACGGGGAAGCAAAGGCTCTCTTGTGGCAATGGCGCAGCTGGCGTTAAAGCGTTCGGGATTTTACAGCGGCTCTCTTGACGGAGTGTTCGGAACGCAGACCGAATCGGCGGTTAGATATTTTCAGTATTCCGACAGACTTCCGACGGACGGAATAATAGGCAGCGCAACGTGGCGCTCCCTTGAAAAATACATAAAGGGCTATTTTAAATATTCCCTGAAAAGAGGCGATACCTATTGGATGCTTGCGGGCAGGTTCGCCACAAGCGTCGAGGCGATAAGACGGGCAAATCCCGGAATAAATACGAATTTTTTGCAGGTGGGACAGGTCATAAACATTCCCTACGGCTTTGACGCAGTACCGGTGAATATTCCCTATTCCTCCGAGCTGGTATCTCTGATAACCGAAGGTCTTCTCGTCCGCTATCCGTTTCTTGAAAAAAGAATTTTCGGCAAAAGCGTAATGGGCAAGGATATTTTCAGCATTGAAATCGGAAAGGGTGAAAAGGAGGTTTCCTACAATGCCGCTCATCACGCCAACGAGTGGATAACAATTCCCGTTGTTATGAAGTTTTTGGAGGATTACGCCGAGGCCTACGCCGCCGGAGGGCGTATCGGCTCCGAGGACGCCGTAAGTCTTTACGAAAAAACAAGGCTTATCGCCGTTCCGATGGTAAATCCCGACGGGGTGGATCTGGCGACGGAAGCCCTGACTGAGGGAAGCGAATACGAAGCTGCGGTAAATATTTCCGAGCATTATCCGAACGTTAGATTTCCGGAGGGCTGGAAGGCGAATATATCCGGCACCGATTTGAACCTTAATTATCCGGCAAATTGGGAGACGGCGAAGGAAATAAAATTCTCTCAGGGCTTTGTGTCTCCCGCTCCCAGAGATTATGTGGGCACGGCTCCTCTCTCCGCTCCCGAAAGCCGAGCCATGTACGATTTCACCCGTGAGCATGACTTTCTTTTAATCCTCGCTTATCACACTCAGGGCGAAATAATTTACTGGAAATACCTCGATTACGACCCTCCGAGGGCGGCGGAAATAGGAAATATATTAAGCGGTGTCAGCGGCTATCCCTTGGAGCTGACTCCCGAAAGCTCATCCTATGCCGGCTATAAGGACTGGTTCATTGCGGAATTTAACAGACCCGGCTACACGGTGGAGGCGGGAAAAGGAGTAAATCCGCTGCCTTTATCGCAATTCGGCAAAATTTATAAGGATAATTTAGGACTTATGACCGCAGCTTTGTCTGAAATTTGAATAATCGTCAAGCTGAAATTTTCAGTTTTTACCCAAAAATTCAATAAGATTATATTTGACATTTGAGTAAAAGTGATGTAATATATATGTAACCACTGATTAAATCAC
>JAJQGK010000037.1 GCA_021200555.1 Clostridiales bacterium
AAAAATATAATTATTGTAATTAAATCCGTGAGGATTTAACATAAGCTTGTACAAACATTGGTCAAACCCGTTGGGTTTGATTACGGAAATTATAATTTTAAAAGGAAGCCGCTTTGCGGCTTGCGGACGGACACATGGGTCCGCCCCTACGGAGGGCTATTTTAATTTGTACTGAAATTAAAATTTTATTTCGTTGTACATTCCATTCCCATAATTTCTTATGTTAGAAAATTCGGTTGACACTTTTGGGCATATGTGATAAAATTAATGCGGTGAGGAATATGGAAAGTAAATTATCTGTCAAAAATTATGCCGGATACACGCTGTGCGATATTGCCAACAATTCTGCGTTCAGCGTTATAAGCGCTTATCTTTCGGTTTACTGCTCCGATATTATAGGCATGAGCGGAGGAGTTATAACCGCAATTATGATTATCGCCCGAATTTGGGATGCAATCAACGACCCTATCATGGGCTTCCTTGTTCAAAGCAAAAAGCCCGGCAAAAACGGCAAATACCGACCCTTCCTGATGTACGGCGGGTACCCTCTTGCTATTTCGGTTGTGCTGATATTCCTGAAAATTTCAGACAGCCTGACCGTCAATACCGTTTGGGTAGCGGCAACATACATTCTTTACGGTATGCTTTACACCGTTTTGCTTGTGCCTTACGGCTCTCTTGCAAGCGTTATGACCACCAAGGAAAACGAGCGCAGCACGCTGTCCATGTGCAGAAGCGTAGGCGGCGGCATCGGAACTCTGCCCACGCTGCTCTTCCCCATTTTCGTTATGAACGCCGGCGAAAGCGGAAACCAGATGAACTCTCGGAATCTGTTTATCGGAATGGTTATTATCGCAATAGCAATGGTTATCTTTTACTCATTGGGCTACAAGCTTACCACCGAAAGAGTGGTTGTTGAGGAAAAGCGGGAGAAGACTCACATTTTCTCAACTCTCAAAAGCCTTATTAAAAACAGAGCCTTTGTTACAATGAGCGTTATCGGCTGTCTCCTTATTGCAATCCAGCAATACACAAGCACAGTAAACCTCTATCTGTTTAAGGATTATTTTGAAAACAGCAATATGAACACCGTGTATATGATTGTATCATATGCGCCTATGGTTCTGATGATACCCTTTGCAAATATGATGATTAAAAAATTCGGCAAAAAGGAAATTTGCGTCGTATCTGTTGCCGTTTCCGTGGTTGCAAGCCTTTTGACCTTTGTCCTTCATGTAAGTCAAAGCAATGTTTGGCTGTTCATTATTCTCGCCCTGTTTATCAATACGGGCATCGGCTTCTTAACCCTTGAAATATGGTCAATGGCTGCGGATATTATAGATCATCAGGAATGGGTCAGCGGCAGAAGGGAAGAAGCGGCAAATTACGCAATATTTACCTTTATGAGGAAAATCGGGCAGACTATGGCTGCTTTCGCGCCTTGGTTCGTAAGCCTTGTGGGCTATGACAGCGACAAGGCGGGCTCCGGCATTTCACAGGGCTCAGAGGTTCTGAACGGAATGTACAACATTGCCACCGCAATACCCTTTGTACTGTTTGTTATTATGTTTATCCTTGTTCTCGTATATCCTCTCAACAAAAAGACTATGGACCGTATGCACAAGGAGCTTGACGAGAGAAGAGCCAATTACAAGGTTGAGATTGTCTGAGGTGATATAAATGGAAGAAAAAAGACCTAATCTTATATATGTTTTTGCGGATCAGTTGAGATATTCAAGCGTGGGCTTTAACGGGGACGAAAGGGCGCACACTCCCAATATAGACCTGTTTGCCCAAGAGTGCGAAAAAATGGACAACACCGTCTCCGGTCATCCCGTCTGTGCTCCCTACAGAGCGTCGCTTTTCACGGGACAGTACACCACCGGCGGCACGGGTATGGTTATAAACGAAATCAGAATTAACCCCAATCACCGCTGCTTTGCCCATGTTCTCAACGAAAACGGATATGAGACTTCATATATCGGCAAGTGGCATATGTACGCTTCTCAGCTGGGACATCACTACGATACGAAAAATTCATACATTCCCAAGGGCGAGGATCGTCTGGGCTTTGACGGATACTTTGCGGCTTACAATTTCCACCATGAATATTACGCTCCGAAAGCCTATTATCATCTTGACAGCGACGAGAAGATTTTCTGCAAAAAATATGAGCCGGACGAGCAGACCGATATGGCGATAGAGCGGATGAAAATACATTCGCAGTCGGGAAAGCCCTTTGCGCTTTTCCTGTCCTACGGCACGCCGCACGACCCTTGGACGCCGGAAAATGTACCCGCCGAATATTACGATTTGTTCAAGGATGTAGAATTTCCCAACCCTCCAAACTACTCAAGATTTAACGACCCACACGCCGACGGCTGGGCAAGGTTTATGCCCGGCAAGCGTAAGAATTTAAGCGGCTGGAAAAAGTCATATTACGCCATGGTTGCGAACCTTGACTACAACGTGGGCAGACTTTTAAAGGCGGTGGAGGAGCAGGGACTGAGCGACAACACCATAATCGTCTTTACAAGCGATCACGGCGAGATGTTCGGCGCTCACGGACGGCACGCCAAAAATATTTTTTACGATGAAGCGGTCAGAGTGCCCTTCCTTATCAAATGGGGCGACAGACTGCCTAAGATAAAAAACGAAACCTGCTTTAACACCGTTGACATTATGCCTACGCTTCTGAATATGATGAGCCTTCCCGTTCCCGATACGGCGCAGGGAACGGATATAAGCGGCTGCGTCCTTGAGGGCACGGTTACGGATAACGACTGTCTTCTTATGGGTACGGGTCCTACGGCGATTTACGGCGACGGAGTGGAGTGGAGAGGCATCCGCTCCCGTCAATATACCTATGCGGTCTATAAGGTCGACGGCAAGGAAATGCTTTTTGATAATTTGAGAGATCCCTATCAGATGAATAACCTTGCCAAAAATCCCAAGTATAGGGATGTGCTGGAAATGCTTAAAGCCGAAATGTTCGAGAAAATGAAAAAAATCGGCGATAACTTTGAACGCAATAGCTATTATAAAAAACATTGGGTGGAGAATAGAGTCATTAAGGATACTAAGGAATGGTAATTCTCCGACTTGATGCGCGAAAAACGATGCGATAAAAACAACGAGGTATTTTTGATGAACCCTTTAATTAAATGGCCGGGCGGAAAATCCGGAGAAATAAGCACGATTGAAAAATATATACCTAAGTATAACCGCTATATTGAACCCTTTTTCGGCGGCGGTGCTCTTTTCTTTCATCTCAAGCCCAACACTGCCGCAATCAATGACATTTCTTCCTCCTTGATTGAATATTATGAACTGGTAAAAGCGCAGGACAAGGAGCTGTACAAGCTGTTAATGTGCTACAACAACAGCTTTACAAATATAATAAAAGTGTGCGAGGAATACTATTCGGAAATACTTGCAATCTATACGGAAGCTTTTGTAAATAACGGCGACAAGAATACAGCCGTAAAACGATTGGATGATTTTACATCTTCCTTATCCGAAAAAATCAATTCCGGTTTTGATGAAAATTTGCTTTTAAATGAAGAATTGTTTACACGGAGCATAAATAAAAACGTTGTTGATAAAATGCAGCGCACTCGCAAAAATGCAGATAAAGCTCCTTTTTCGGATGAGGATTTAAAAAGCAACCTGATAACCGGCTTCACAAGCGGATACTATATGTATTTCAGAGATGTTTTTAACGATATAAACCTTGGAAGAATTACCGCTCCGTCTGTTCCATATAAAGCGGCAAATTTCTATTTCATAAGAGAATATTGCTACGGTTCAATGTTCAGATATAATGCAAAGGGCGAGTTTAACATTCCTTATGGCGGTATGTCCTATAATAAGAAAAACATGAAATCCAAAATCGACAATATGTTTAATAAGGATGTAAGCGGAGTGTTTGCAAACACCGAAATATCCTGTCTTGATTTTGAGGAGTTTTTCAAAAAAACATCCCTTAAGGAAAGCGACTTTATCTTTTTAGATCCGCCCTACGATACCGATTTTTCGGATTATGAGGGCAAGGACTTTACAAAATCAGATCAGGAAAGACTTGCCGACTGCCTGAAAAAAACAGCGGCGCAATTCCTTTTGGTTATTAAAAATACCGACTTCATTAAGAGCTTGTATGAGAGGGAATTTAACATTGTAAGCTTTGATAAACAGTATACATACAATGTCAAAAGCAGAAATAATCGTGAAACGGAACATTTATTAATAACTAATCTCCCGGTTTAGCCGAGAGATTAAGATTTTTAAAATCAGTCCGGCTGAAAATCAGTTTCAGAGATTCTTTTTTCGGCAGCGTTAAAGTAGCTTGCCTCAATCTCACATCCGATAAATTTCCTTCCGTTTTTCAGAGCGGCAACGCCTGTTGACCCTACGCCCATAAATGGATCGAAAATCACATCATTTTTATTTGAAGCTATTTTTATGATGTGTTCCAATAATTTTACCGGTTTTTGTGCCGGATGCTTGGGATTTTTTAACCGCTCCGGCTGCATACATATCGGACTTTCAAAAAAATTATGCATTTGACTCTGTGTGGAGAAATTCCATTTATGCCCTTTATTCCACATACATATTATCATTTCACAGCTGTTTAAAAATCCGTTTTTGTATATTTTCGGAGCAGGATTGGTTTTGTGCCAGATGAAAAACTGAAAAGTATCAAATTCCCTGTCAAATACCTCATGCCATTTGCCGATTAAATTATAGCTTGTAAAAATAAAAATATTTCCGTCGGGTTTTAAAATACGTTTGAAATCATCTATCAGCTTTACAGGCTCTATCGGAGCCAAATCCCATTCTCCCAAATCGTTATTTAATGCCGACCTTCCGGGCAAGGCAATATTCCCTGTGGAATACTGTGCTATATTATAGGGCGGATCGGTTAACATTAAATCAATGCTCTTATCCGGTATTTTGTTTAAATAGTTCATACAGTCTCCGTGAATGAGAGTGTATTTTTTTGACTTTATTTTTTCTATTTTATATGTATTCGTTTCCAATGCAATCCTCAATCATTTCATTTATATGTTTATTTAAATCGATTTCTTCCAATGCGGATTTATAAATATTCTCAAAATCGCCGAAGGAAATTTTATCCGGAAGGATTTTCTCCCAAAAATTTTTGCCGATAAGGAACATCTCGGGATATGCCATATGCTTCTTTACGGCGCCTGTCCAAGTCTTCCCCTCTCCGTCTTTGTTATACAATGTTCCGAAATATACCTTGCAATTTTCAATTCCCATATCAACGTATAATGTCAGGAGCTTTTCCACATTTGACGGTGCATTTGAGCTGTCTAAATCCCCTCCTGCTTTTAATTCCAGAATATTCCAATTCTTTCCGTCAAAAAACGCAAGGTCAACAGTTTTGGTGAAAGTGGAATCCTTTACGGCGTATTTGCCTGCAAGCGGCAGCAATTCTTTCTTTATGCTTTCCTGTGTTACTTTGCTTTCAACTCTTGCTTTCCCTCTTCCGGAGGCAACGTTTGTGGCACGGAAGGCTGCTATTTCTCCGCGGAGACTTCCGTTATTTGTATCAATGTCGGTTACTACAATCTGCTCGTTGTTTTTAGGTGCGGAAATGTTATGACTGAGATTTCTCGGATTTACAACAGAAGGCACATTTTCCTCTCCGAAACGGAGCTTTGCTATACGCTTGGCGCAGGCTTCTATTGCAAATCCGCTTTTTGATTCAAAGCTGCTTACAAAAACCATGCTTGCCGTTATGCGTTCGTCCATTTGGCTTAGCAAAAAATTGTTTACTTTTCTTTTGTAATTTGCTTTGAAGTCGCTTTCAATCAGGTTGACCACTCTTGTAAATTCTTCGATTACAATTTGTTTTATATGCTCTTTCATATGTCTTATTCCTCCAAAAATAATTTATATGTTTCGATTTCCAATGCGTCGGCGATTCGCTGGATATTTTCCAGCGAAATACTTCTGCGGTAGCACTCGATTGCGCTGATATACGTTCTGTGCATATTGCTCTTTTCCGCAAGTTTCTCTTGTGACAGCCCCTTTGCGGTTCTGTATTTCTTTACGTTCGTTCCGAAGACCTTTACTATATCCATTTTGGCACCTCCTTCGGGCATAATCTATTTCATTATACAGGAGCTTGAATACAATAAGTCTACATACAATAAGTATCACAATTCGAGGCAAAAAGCACCTGACATCATTCTTCAACTCTTTTTCGACAACGGCAGCCGGCACGTTCTTATCCGTTACTTTCCCTGTCGGTTTGTCCGTGAGAAGATTTTCGATTGAAAATTTTTTCCGGAATAACATCTTATTACATTTACTTTGAAAATTTACCTGAGTATGACGTAAACATTTTCATTAAAAGCTCTTGACAAAGAAACAATCTTGAGTTAAAATAACAATGCAGTTTAGACACTGCCTTTTGTGAACCCTTTCGCCGTTTTTGTCAACTCGCGGCGATTGGGTTTGCTTTTTTAACAGGTCAAATATTCACATTATCCTAATTATTTTATCTATTTTTCTTTTTTGTAATTATAACCGTAAAACAATGTGCTATTATCAATGTGTATATATTATTCGCTAAAAGAGGTGGAATTATTATGACAAAAGCACTGAAAAAAATCTTAGCTGTCATTCTTTCGCTGACCATGCTTTCGACCATAGGTCTTGTTGCCGTTTATGCCGAGGATGCGGACGAAACGACAACCGCAGCTTCCGAGGAGACTGCCGAGGAGACGGAGGAAACAAGCGCAGCTGAGGAAAACCTGAATTTCTTTGAGAGAATTATTCAATTTATTTACGATTTTCTCGAATTTCTCCATGAGCAGTATCTGACCTTTGTTGTGGGCGACGACGGAACGGATGTTTTCGCATGGATGTTTGAAGGCGACTATCTCAGCCTGCTTGACTACGATTATTAATTATTAATTGAAAGGAACGTGCAAATATGTCTAACACAATTACAGATCCCCTGCCCGACGTGGCGAGACTTCTCTCCAACTTATTCGCATTTTTCATTAATATGTTTGACTTCTTCTACTCTGCCTTAGGCGGTCTTTTCACCACAACCACAACGGAAGCCGCAGAAGAAGCCGGCGAATAATTCAACAAAATTACCGTAAATACAAAAGAACCGTCATTTTGGCGGCTCTTTTTTCTTGCTTCGCTCACTGCGTTCGCTCTGATTCTGCACTTCATTAGGATTGATTAAATTTGTTAATCTCTGCGGTGCAACAACTTTGTCCAATTAGCAATGCTTTATTCTTCGTGAGACTCGGGAGAATTTTAAGATTGTGCATACCCTTTAGAATTAATTAGCAATGAGCAATTAGCAATGAGCAATGAATGGTGGGGCAAGCCCCACACCCTATTATAATAGATTTAAAAGATTGTACGCATAAAGCTTGATTGTTAATATTTTAAATTTCATTAGAGCGAATGAAATGAGCAGAACAAGCCGCAAAGCGGCTTCCTTATTTAATTTATAATTTTCCGTAATCAAACCCAACGGGTTTGACCAATGTTTGTACAAACTTATGTTAAATCCTCACGGATTTAATTAAATGATTATATTTTTATCGGAAAGGGCTAACGCCCTTTGCGGGCGGACACATGGGTCCGCCCCTACGGCGGGCTATTTTTAATTTGTGCAAAATACAAGCGCCAGCAAATGCAGCGGGTAGAAGGCATAGAAGAAATACTTTGCAAAGGCGTTCTTTTTGCCGCTTTTTCCGTTATATGACATCATCAGCGGCAGGAACAGGAACACGCCAAGCTGCCAAAGCTGACTGTACCGGCTTCCGCCGTAATACAGACCGAAGCCGATGTTGCTTAAGGCATGAACCGCCGAAATAAGGCAATAGCAAAGAGTCTTTTTCCTGCTGTCCTGTCTGAAAACGAAAAAGCCCAGCGTCCACATGGGAGCTATAATTCCCCAATCACAAAATGCGGATGCCGCCGTCAGCAGGACGATTGCCGCCGTTTTTAACGCTCCGTTCTTAATCTTATCGTAGGATAAAAGCAGCAAAAAGCACAGCAGCAGCGTCAAAATCATATTGAAATCGGGATAATACAGCGGATTTCCGTGGGCAACGGCGTAAATCGGCTGGGAAACGACTCCGAAAATCAAAAGTCTCAAGCCGTAATTTCTTTTTGAGGACGTATAAAAGTACCCCTCCGCAAGGAACATACACATTATGGGCGCAGTCAGCCTTCCCACCGTTCGCATACAAAAACCCAACGCCGTAGAGGTCGGCACAAAAAACATGGCAATATGGTCTGTCAGCATTGCGATAATTGCTATAATTTTCAGCCCGTTGCGGTTAAGCGACAGCCTATTCTTATTCATATTGTATCTCCGCTCCCCACCTTTGCAGGCAGAACATATACTGCTGCGCTATTCCTTCAATACCCCGAATACAGTCCGGCAAGCCCTCGGGGTACAGCTTGTCGCAAAATCTTTTTATATGCCTGTCAACGGGAAAGGCGTCCGTGTGACCCAGCCCGAAAAGAAGAGTGCAGTCCGCCACCTTTTTGCCTACTCCCTTTATCTTCATAAGCTCTTTTTCGGCAGCCTCCAAGGGCAAGCCGCAAAGAGAGTCAAGGTCGATTTCTCCCTGTGCAACCTTTTTTGCTCCGTCGCATATATAAGGCGCTCTGAAGCCGGCTCTGAGAACCTCAAGCTCCGAGGGGCTTAACTCCGCCAATCTCTCCGCCGAGGGAAAGGAGTAGGAGCCTCCCGCTTTATCTCCGAAGCTTTGGCACAATCTTTCAATTATCCCCTTAATTCTCGGAATATTGTTGCAGGCGGAAATTATAAATGAGCAAAGAGTCTCCCAAGGCTCCTGGTTGAGAATACGAATAACGCCGTATTTTTCTGCGGCAAGCCTAAGGGTTTCATCCCCGCTTATACGCTTCAAAACAGAGTCATAATCCCTGTCCAAATCAAAATAGCGGTAAAATATATCGGCAAAATCCTCATCGGAAACGCCCTTGAAAATCAAGCCCGTATCGGTTTTTGCAACCGTGGCTTCTTTTCCCCTGACAACTCCCGTCCAAGAGCCGTCATTGTTTTTTCTCCACCTGAAAGCCTGCCCGCAGTCCAAAGTGACATCGAGATTGATTTCGGTATTCTTGATTTCCACTTTATTTTCGTCACTTTTAACAAACATTTTTCACCAAATCCCACTCCCGATTTTTTATTCCTTCAAGGCAATTTCAACCTCGTGATTTTATACAAAAACGACTTTTAAAATTTGTAGCAATTTTTTCCCGACTGTATAACCGAGAATTTCAATTTAACTTTTTGTATACAAATTTTTTCCAAGAAAAAAGTTTTGAACACCCTAAAATCAAGCTTGCAAGCATTTTTAACCACTGATTTCAAGGAGTTTTCAACATTTTGAACAGAGTTTTGAACAGTTTTGAACACACAGGGCGATATACGGAAAGTATAATCCTCTTGCGTGCTTTTGTTGTCAAATGAGAAAAAAATCAAATTTGTGTAATTTTACAACAGGCAAACAGCGGCTCTGCATATTTGTAAAAAAATGTGAAAAGATAGAATAAATATATTTTCGAGGGTGTTTATATGCTTAAAGGCGTCAACAGACAGGTTGTGGAGGTTGCGGAAACGGGGAGCGATTATTTTGAAAAGGCTCTTTTTTTCGTGAACCCGAAATATTACGGTTTAACGGACGGAAAGCTCCGTGAAAAAGCGCAAACGCTGACGGCAAACGCAGGAATGCCGCCTATCGGCAAAACGAAGCCGAAAAAGAACCGCTTAGCGATGATATTGACGATTGCCGCCTCCGCAGCGGCAGGAGCAATTGCGGCAGCGATCGGATGTATTATTATTATGTAATTCATTGAGCCTTTGTGCAAATTAAAATAGCCCGCCGTAGGGGCGGACCCATGTGTCCGCCCGCAAAGGGCG
>JAJQGK010000082.1 GCA_021200555.1 Clostridiales bacterium
GCGTTGGGCTGCGCCTTGGCAATACTCGTTCTCGGCATTTTTAAGTATGCGGGCTTCATTTTGACAAACATCCAATCTTTAACGGGATTTCCCGAAAGCATACCGGAAATATCTCTTCCTATCGGAATTTCCTTCTACACGTTTCAGCTTATGACATATATAATCGATGTTTACAGAGGAGACGCTCCGGCTCAAAAGCGTTATGACAAGCTGCTTTTATACGCAAGCCTTTTCCATCAATGCATTGCCGGCCCTATTGTTCGGTACTCCGACATTTCCAATGAAATAACCGACAGAAAGCCTAATTTTGATGATTTCAATAAGGGCGTTATGCGGTTTTCAACGGGACTTGCGAAAAAAGTTCTTTTGGCAAATAACTGCGGCTCCCTTGCGGACGCTCTTCTTACAGGCGACACCACAGCTCTTGCGGACAGCATTTCACTGCTTTCCTCCCGCTCTGCGCTGTCTGTATGGGTCGGTATGATTTTCTATATGCTGCAGCTTTATCTCGACTTTTCGGCTTATTCCGATATGGCAATAGGAATGGGTCTTATGACCGGCTTCCATTACAGGGAGAATTTCGATTATCCGTATACGTCACATTCCGTAACGGAATTTTGGAGAAGATGGCACATTTCCCTAAGCTCCTTTTTCCGAGATTATGTGTACATACCCTTAGGCGGCAACAGAAAGGGAAAAGCCCGCCGATTTTTCAATTTATTCATAGTCTGGACACTAACCGGACTTTGGCACGGAGCCTCTTGGAATTATGTTCTCTGGGGGCTGTATTTCTTTGTTTTCCTTGTGCTTGAAAAAACGTTTTTAAGCGAAAGACTGAAAAAAGCTCCGAGGGCGTTATCCTGTATTTACACTCTTGTAATAGTATATTTCAGCTGGGTTCTTTTTAAATTTGAGGATATGACGCTGCTTAAAACGGCTCTTAAGGGGATGTTCGGACTTAACGGAAATCCGCTTGCAACTCACGAATCCTTTGTATACACCGCAAGCAATTTGCCTTTTTTGATTTTGGCGGCTGTTTCTACAACTCCGATTGTAAAATATTTGCAGAAAATAATCGATAGACTTTCCGTAAGATATTCGGCCGTGAACACTGTTTATTGCATATTCAGAGCTGTCATTCCGGCTGCGCTCGTTATTCTCTCTGCGGTATGCTTAGTCGGCGATTCATACAATCCCTTCCTGTATTTCAGATTTTAAGAATGGAGGCAATGTAAATGAAAAACGAAAACGACGGCAAAAACACATATGAAGGATTACTTTTTTCGTCCGCGCCGGATGAAGGAGACGGCAAGAAAAGTGAAAGAGAAAACAGGGAGAATGTTCAACCGTTAAAATTGTTTGACGATCAAAAGACCGACGGCAAAAAGGACGGCAGCATCAAAAAAGAGGACGCCAAAAGAAAAAGCGGCAAATCAAAAATGAAATACGGCAAGCCCGCAAAAGTCACAAAAGCGTACAACAAATCAAGAAGGAAGGCGTATGCTTTTGCCTCTCTTCTGTTTATCTGCGTTCTGACAGCGGGATTTTTGATTTCTATGGCGTTTTTTGCGAGGCCGTCCTACTCCGACAGTGAAAAGAGAGAGCTTGCATCATTTCCGTCCTTTTCATTTACCGCTCTTTTTGACGGCAGTTATTTTGACGATATCGGGCTTTGGTTTTCGGACACATTTCCCTTCAGAGACAGTCTGACAGAGCTTTCATCAAAGGTAAAATCTTTTTTGGGACTTGGAGACAGCATACACAATTTCAGCGAAAATGAGGGAGATGAAATTCCAGAAGCAGAGAGCATAAGTCAGCAATCCGTTGATATTGACGCTCAAATAATAGCGGAGGATGAGGACATCGGCACGGCTTTGCCCGCAGGCAGCGACGAACCCATTACATCGGGACAAACGACAGGCGGCGATACACTTGAACAAAATCTCGGATCTATTTATGTTTACGGCAATACAGGCTATGAATATTACAACTTTGTTCAAAGCACGGCTGACAGCTATATTTCAACTGTAAACAGCGCAGCCGACTCTGTGAAGAGCTCCGGGATAAACGTTTACTCAATGCTCATTCCCACAAGCATTGACATTACTTTGAACGAAAGCTCAAGAAGCAAGCTTAACTCCTCGGATCAAAAAGAGGCAATAAATTACATTTCCTCCGGTCTTAACGACAATGTAACCAAGGTATTGATTTTCGATCTGCTTAAAAATCATAGTGACGAATATTTGTATTTCAGAACGGATCACCACTGGACGGCGTTGGGAGCGTATTACGCCTATGCGCAGCTTATGGATGTTATGGGCGAGGATTATCTGCCCTTAAGCGATTTTACAATGTATAAATTTGACAATTTCTTAGGGTCATTTTACAGCGATACGGGAAAAAGCCCTGCGTTGGGGAACACTCCCGATACCGTTTACGCCTTTGATCCTCCCTGCGGCCACACATACAAATTCAGGCAAAAGGGCTCGTCGGAATTTACCGACTACCCTCTTATTTGCGACGCAACGGATTTTTCATCTTCAAACAAATATCTGTGCTTTGCGGCAGGAGATCAGCCCATAGGAATTATTGAGAACACGGATATGATCGAGGGCAAGTCCTGCATAATCGTAAAGGAATCCTTCGGCAACTGCTTTGCGCCCTATCTAATAAGCCACTATAAGTATGTTTACATTATAGATTTCCGCTATTTCGATCAGGATATAACCGACTTTGCAATTGCCAACGGAGTTTCCGATATTATCATTGCAAACAATATGTCTATGACAAGAAACGCCTCTCTTGTTGAAAAATTGGGAGAAATTCTTTAGATTTTTACATTTTCAAAGCAAAAAAATTCAAAAAAAATTCTATAAGTCCGTTTTATTGTACATTATATGTTGTATAATGGAGTAAAAGAGGGATGCGTTATGCCAAAATCTGAAAATCAAAAGCAGAAGATCCTATACATAAAACAGTACTTAGAAGAAAATACCGATGAAAATCACAGCGTAACCACCGGCGACATTATAGAGATGCTGAGCAGTCATAATATTACCGCTGAGAGAAAAAGCATTTACTCCGACCTTGAAGCTCTTATAGACATGGGAATGGACATAAATATCGTCAAGGGCAGAAACGGCGGGATTAAGCTGCTTTCAAGAACGTTTCAGATAACGGAGCTGAAGGTGCTGGTTGATGCCGTTCAATCCTCAAGGTTTATCACCCAAAGGAAAAGCTCCCAGCTTATCAACAAGCTTGAGAGCCTTACCAGCGTATATGAAAGGGACGAGCTTCGCCGCAGCGTGTTTATCGCCAACAGAATTAAAAATGAAAACGAATCCATTTACTACAATACGGATAAGATTTTCAACGCCATAAACAATGACCGAAAAATATCCTTCAAATATTTTGACTTAGGGTACAACAGACGTAAAATGTACCACAACGGCGGCGTTTTTACCACTGTCAGCCCTTACGGTCTGCAAATGGACAACGAAAAATATTATCTTATCGCCTACGACTCAATCTCGGACTTAGTCAAGCACTACAGAGTCGATAAGATGGACAATGTTATGATTGCAAAGCTGCCCAGAGACGGCAAGAAAAAATTCCGCAATTTCGATGTGGCGGAATATTCCAAAAAGAGAGTGAAAATGTTCACGGGAACGGTTGAGAGCGTCAGCCTTAAATGCTCCGAAGAATTCATAGGACAGATTATGGACAAATTCGGCAAGGAATGCAAGTTTTTCCCGACAGATGACGGAGAATTTACAACTTCCGTAGATGTGGCACTCAGCCCCACGTTTTACGCATGGGTATTCACCTTTGCCGGAAGCATAAAAATCACATCCCCTCAGGAAGCCGTTGACGGATACATAGAACAGCTTGAGAAGGCGCAGAAAGCCGAAGCGCAGTGTATACAAGATTAAAGTCTTGGGTTACAGGGTTGAAGTAAAAAAATATTACATGGAGATAATTTTACTATGGAAAGAAAATTTGCAGTAATCAGAGTTGTGGGAAATGATGAAGAAGTTTTAAAGGTGTTTGACGATGACAAACAAGCGGCTCTTGCATATGGTGCAGAGATAGCAAAAAATAACACTGATGGAGTTATAGCTTGTGTTCAGGCATTTTTCAACGAAGAAAATAAGATGTGTACTTCTCAGTTTAGGGTGTTTGAAGTATGGGAACCCGACGACACAGAAGATGATGTTAATCAACTGAGCCAACAGAAAAGAGCGAACGCAAGGTAATTGCAGCTTTTATTGTAAAATAAGCATCGCTGCGGCTGAATAAGCGCCGCTTGATAAAATTAGCTTGATAACGCCAATATATAAAATCGTCTGCTCTTTTTTTGGGCAGGCGATTTAAATTTTAAATTATTGACTTTGACTCTTTTTTCAGAAAGTCGGATAATTCGTTTTTTCGATTAATTCCGTCACGGTAACCGTTTTCATAAAGCTTATTTACCACATCGGGGTTTTTAAAAAGAGCGCCTGAGCCGTGTATTTCCTCCGGAGAAAAAATCATGGCTATGCCGAGAGCCTCCAGTTCCTTAATCTTTTTTATGGCGTAATTATAAATAATATGTCTCTGCTCAATGGCTTCTCCCACTCTGTCGTAATCTCTTAACGCTATTCCGATAAGATTTGCGGCAATAAGCTTTTCACGCTTTTGAGACACGGGAGAGGACAGAACCACGACAATTTTATCGCAGCCGTCAAGAAAGGCTTTTAAATACGGTATAGGCTCGGCAACACCGCCGTCAAAATATGGAACTCCGTCAATATTTATGGGCTTGCTTGCCAGAGGAATACAGCAGGAAGCGCTGACAATATCAAGGGTGCGGTCTGTTTCGAGCATATCTTTTTCTTTGCTGAAGTATACGGTTTGACAGGTATGAGCGTCCGTTACGCTTATGACAAACGGCTTTTTTGAGCTGAAAAAGCTGTTGAAATCAAAGGGATTGGAGCCTTTATCGGAATAGAAATCCTTGCGAACCTTATCATAATTCATATATGCGCCGTAATGGACAAGGTTTGAGATACTTAAGTATTCGTCTCCCTCGGCGGCACTTCGATAAATTTCGATATTCCGACTGCGTTCTCCCGCAATATAGGACAGCAAATTCATACTTCCGGCGGAAACTCCCAAATAATAATCGAACTCTATTCCGTTGTCCATAAAAAAATCGTAAAGTCCCGCAGAATATGCGCACTTCATTCCTCCGCCCACGTCAATTATGCCTGTCAATATGTTACCTCCGTTTTAATATTCAAAAAATTTGTCTTTTGAATCGTTATTCGTTACAGATATTCCCTTCCCGTTAAATATCTCCAAGCAGCTTCATATTTTCCCGCTGCTCTGGGAATTTGGGTGCGGATATCAAAGTAATAATCCCTTGAAATTATGATAAGCGCTTCTCTTGAAGCAATTTGAACGCTTTTTATTGTGTCCATTGGAATTTCAAAAGACTTATCATCGTATGCAATTACGAATTTGTCCTTATAAAGCATTATATCAGCGTTGTCGGACAACAGCACTCTGTCGCCGCTGTGTACGTCAGCCACAATCTGACCGCCTTCGCTGAATATAAGCTCGCCCTCGGATGCTGCAAGAACCTTTTCTTTCCATACATTTTTTTGCCATTTATCCCAATCGCACACATTGTCAAATACAATTCCGTCTCCGGTATCGTGGAAAAAGGCATCCTCGCCGAATTTCAGCTTACAGCCGCAGTTTGTGCATTTAAGGATGTCGTTTTTACTGTGCAAATCTCCCACGGCATTGCATTTTGGGCAGATGTAAAGAGTTCTCTCCACATACTCCGCAAGCTTTATTCCCTTGTACATATGAGGATTTTTACGCTGTTCGTCGTATACGTTTACAAATGTGTCCCGCCTGATGATATCGGTGATTTCGCTGACGGACAGCTTGCTCAGCTCCTCCGGAGAATATTCATTGACCACTCTGCCGTGAAGAGGACCTTTTCTCGTATTTGAAGACCATCTGGGGGCACGCAAATAGCCGCCGGTAAACTTAAATGTTATGAGAGCGGCGCCGGAGTCCTTGACAAGCTTTCCCGTATGCTCGGAAATATAACCGGTTTCGCCGTTTGTTGACGTTTTTCCCTCGGCGTGTATTCCAACCGAAATACCGGCGTTTATGTTGTCTATAATCTCCTGCGTCAGCATGGATGAGGGCTTATCTCTGTGCTTTACAATAACTCCGCCCAAATGAGTTATTATCCAACCGCCGACCTTTGCACGGGCGAGGTGATCGCTGGCCACAAATCTGATATATCTTTTAAGAGCGATCATTTCAAAGCCCGGGTCAAGAGGGTCGCTGTGGTTGGCAATTATTATGAAAGGCGTATGCTTCGGCTTGTAATAATCAACCTTAGTGGTGCAGACCTTCAGCAGCAATCCTCCAAAAAGCACTCTTGCGGTGTTTAAGACAACTCTGTTTTTCGTATAACCTTTTCTGACGTTTTTATTATCGCTCATTTACCGGCTTCTTCCGCAGCTGCTTCCTCTTCAAGGGAATGGTACGCAACCTTTCCCACAAGGGTTCTGGGAAGCTCCTTTCTGAAAACTATCTCCTTGGGTCTTGCAAAAACATCAAGGTATTCCTTGCAATAGGCAAAAATTTTATCTTTTTCCTCATCTGTCTCCGGCACACCGTCATTAAGTACAATATAGGCTCTGACCCTTTGCATTTTGTACGGATCCTTTACGCCTATAGCGCAGGAATAGTCGATATCCGGATGCTTATCGAGAACTTTTTCAATTTGAGAAGGATAAATATTATATCCGCTTGAAATTATCATGCGTTTAATTCTCTGCGTAAAGAAAACAAAGCCGTCACTGTCCATATATCCCATATCGCCGGTAAAAAGCCAGCGGCTGCCGTTTTCGTCAAGGCGAATGGTTTTTTCATTAGCTTCTTCATTTTTAAGGTAGCCAAGCATAAGCGTAGGACCGGAAATAATAATTTCCCCCGCCTGACCTAAAGGCAGCTCGTTAAATGTGCCCGGCTCGACGATTTTGTACTTTGTATCACGCAAAGGCAGACCTATTCCGCCCTCCTTTGACTCGTCAACGGGAGTTACACAGCTTGCGGTAACACATTCTGTAAGACCATAGCCTTCACGAATTTGAACGGGGGCGTTATGCTCTTTAAAAAAGGCATCGGCGCGTTTTTTCAGTTCGGGGCTCAAGGAATCGCCGCCGCTGAAAACGCCTATAAGGAAAGACAAATCGGCATCCTTGAATATGTCAACCTTTAAAAGACCCTCGTAAAGAGTGGGAACTCCGGCGATAAAGTTCGGTTTTTTCTTCAAAACAGTTTTGGCGTAGCTCTCCTTTGTAAACTGGGGAACGAGGATACACTCGGCGCCGTTTTCAAGAATGGTGTGTATTCCTATGCCAAGTCCAAAGCCGTGGAAAATGGGCATAACGGATAAAAATTTACATCCCGGAGCAACATTGCATCCGCAAATATCGCCTATCTGCATACCGAGGGCGTTAAAATTGAAATCGGAAAGACAAATCCCCTTGGGAGAACCGCTTGTGCCGCCGCTGTAAAGTATGACTGCGGTGCGGTTTTTATCGTACTCAATGGGAGGAAGCTTTACGTTTTTTCCCGTTTTAAGGAAATCGTTCCAAACGACCGCTCTGTCCTTTTCGGGGAACTTTAAATAATCCTTTCCGCCGGTCAAGCTGTAGCCTACCGCCAAAACGGGGTTAAGCTCTTCGGAAATTCTTGCAATAATAAGTCTGACATTCTTTTTTGCATCGGCGGCCGCATCCCTGACTTTTTCGTAAAACTGGTCAAGGGTTAAAATCATCTTGCTTTCGGAATAGTCAAGATAAAAAGTTATATTTGTTTTGGAGGACAGAGGATGAACCATATTTGCAACGGCGCCGATTCGATTTAAGGCATAAAGGCAAATAACGCCCTGAGGGGTATTCGGCATACAAATTGTAACCACATCCCCCTTGCGTATGCCGGCTCGGTAAAAAGCTCCTGCGGCAAGCTCGGTTTTTTTAAGCATGGTTTTGTAATTCGTAATTTTCCCCATAAAATCAAACGCAGGCGCATCGGGAAAACGCTCGGCAGATTGAGCCACGGCTCCGAACATTGTAGTCTCCGGGTATGGACGGACTACAGGCGTCATGTCAATAGTATTGTACTTCATTTTGTCCTCCGATTATTTATTCAATTTCAAATTTTTGTCAGGCTCATTCTTTTAATTGTCCATCGGAAGAATATTCTCCCGCCGGAAATATTGAATGGCTATAATACGCCTGTTATTAAATAATATACTCTCTTTTTTTAAGAAAAAAAACATACAAAAAAACCGATATGCCCAAAATTCTGACATATCGGGAAAAATGTAACAAAACAACAAACCGTATGCGGTGAAAATCAGTATACAATTTTCAATATATAATTTTAATCGGAGACAACCTTTTCGTTTTCGGCTTCTGCTTCGGGAAGCGTTTCCAACTCAACGGGGCTCGGATTATCCTTAGCCGCTTGAACCGCATTAAAAAGCGAGTCGCATAAAAGTACTCCCATCCGTTTAAATTCCGATTTGAGCGGCACCTTCATACCTTCTTCAATCCAGGTGTAAAGCAGACCGGCGGCAGCGCTTTTATAAAATCCGAAAATAAGCTTTTTATCACAGTCGGAAATTTCCACATCCCCCGCCGAAGCCTGTATGTAATTTACCAAAAACCGATCGGTCGCTTTATTGAAATAAAATTTTATATCCACCGTTTTAGAGGAAACGCAAAAATGCTTTATAAGCTTGGGATCGTCCGGCAGCAAATCGATAGCGGCGTTAAGCATTTCCAAACGGTCTGTGCCGCTTTCAAAATCCATATTTAAAAATTTATCGACATTCGCCTCAAGAAGCTCGTCAACTATATCAAATATATCATCGTAATAATAATAGAATGTATTGCGGGTAAAACCGCAGTCTTCAACAATATCACGCACGGTGATTTTATCAAGAGGTTTTTCGGCAACCAGCTTCAGAAAAGACTCTTTTATTGCTTTTTTTGAATGATATCTCTTCAAACAGTCACCTTCCCGCACTTTTTATTTATTTAAGGATTATACCACAAATACAAAATATTTGCAATAATTTCTCTGAAAATGTTCTAAAAATTGATGTGATTAAGCTCCTACATCCTCGCCGTTATCGCAGGTATACACAAACGCAACGATATCGCCGGTTTCAAGAGTATATGATGAACAGCCAACGGAGGGAAAAACACCGTTCACGCTGTACATCCATCCGGATTTTGAGCCGCAGTCCTTTTCATAAAGCTGATTTATGCCTTCAATATAATATGTTCCGAAGCCGCCGGAATACGAGAACTCCAGCTGAATATCGTTTTCATCGCAAGCCTGTTTCAATACATCAAAAGCTGTGATGTTCTGAGAAAATTCAATCGGATATTCGTTTAAGATTATCCCGTCGGACGGCACAAAAAGCTCTTTGCCCGTTTTCAGCTTTGAAGAGTTGTTCAGGATTGTACCGCAGGAAATTGAAATTGTAACAACATTCTTATTTTCGGTTGTGGTTTCGGCGGCAGTTGACGCAGCAGCCGTTGTTTCCACCGCTTTTTCGGAATTTGAGGAGCTTGCGGGAGTTTCGTCATTACCATAGTCTGACAGCTCATTATTTTCACTTTGTTTTCGGCTGTCGGCTGCGGTTGAAGCTTCAGCGGTTGAATTTTCCGTTTTGACGCTTTCGTCGCTTGCGGACTCATCGGAAACAGCAAGGTCGGTTTCAAGTAAGCCTTCGGACTTCTCCGACTCCTCTGCGGTATATATTT
>JAJQGK010000033.1 GCA_021200555.1 Clostridiales bacterium
AGGTGTTTTTTCTATATTTATATAGTCACCGCAAGGCATTTAGTCACCGCAAAACCGCACATTTTAATTTTTCATACCCTTGTATCAATTTCTCGGTCTACATATCCGAAAGAGCGTTGCCCTCCGCATCTGTAACGCTGAAGCTGCCGATTGTTACAAGCTGCTTAAAGCCCTCTATTCCCGTTTCTGCGGGAAGCGTGACCTGCTTGTTCGCCTCATCAATGACTACAGACTCATCATTTGCCGCAAAGTCGGGAGATTCCGTTGTAGGTTCGGCTGTGCTGGATTCTTCACTGGTCGGTTCCTTCGGTGAAATATACTCACCTAAGGATACAAAAGTTAGACCATTATTGTTTGCATATCTCTCCGCTGCCGTTCCGGTATAGCCGTAAATTGTAAAGCCTTCAATAGGAATAAGATGATCATTCCAATATTCATATCCAAAAGCATACTCACCAATTGATGTTACATTTCCGGATATTGTTACGCTTTCAAGAGATGTACAGAGGTAAAATGCATAATTGCCAATATTACTACTAATTGATATATTCGTAAGGTCTGTGCATGCGGCAAATGCCCAATCTTCGATTGAGGTTACGCTGTCGGGTATGGTTATGCTTGTAAGGGATTCGCAGCCGGAAAATGTATATCTGCCGATTCTGATTACACTATCGGGAATTATTATACTCTCAAGTGATGTGCAGCCTGAAAAAGCAAAATCACCGATTGACGTTACACTGTCGGGTATGGTTATGCTTGTAAGGGATTCGCAGCCAGAAAACATATTATATTCAATTAATATTATACTGTTAGGAATATCAATATTTACAAGTGATATACAATCGGAAAATGCACGACCGCCGATTGAGGTTACACCGGAGGGTATGGTTATGCTTTCAAGGGATGTGCAGTTGTCAAATGCACCATCACCGATTGATGTAACATTGTCGGGTATGGTTATGCTTGTAAGGGATTCGCAGCCGGAAAAAGCATAATCGCCGATTTTTGTTACTGGATATCCGCTCAATGTTTCAGGAATAGTGCATTTTTCACTAATTGAGGTATTGCAGTCAATAATTGTAACTTCTTTATTTGATACAATATATGCTAAATACCCATATTCGTATGGTGCCGCAAAAGCTGTCAATGTCAAAGGCACGGACGATAAAATCAACAAAAGGGATAAGATAACACTGAAAAGTCTTTTTGTACTTGAAATTTTCGACATAAAAATTCCTCCTTAAGATTGTTACAAACAAAAAGCACAGCTAAAGGCAGGTTAAGCTGCCTAAAGCCATGCGTAATTACTAAATTGTCGAAAAGGAATAAATTACAGTATTATTGCTTGCTTGCTTGCTTGCTTGCTTGCTTGCTTGCTTGCTTGCTTGCTTGCTTGCTTATAAAGTGTACCGTAATTCATTGCCCTTGTCAACTCTTTTCGTAAAATTATTTTTGCTTAAATTGATTGTATCATATGATTTTTGATTTTGCAATAGATTTTTGAAATCTATTTAACAGCTTCAACGCCGATTGTCACGGTTTCGCCGTTAATATCCCATTCCTTGGCGTTTGAGCCGTCCGCATTATCCCCGCCGATGCTGTCGGACAAAACGATTTTGCTGATAAGGCTTTCGTTTTTCTTGGCAATTTCAAGGATTTTGGCGTTGCCGGAAAGAGCGACATTTATTCTGTCGGTTACGTTAAAGCCGCTGTCCTTTCTCATGGTCTGTATTTTGCTTATAAGCTCCTTTACAAAGCCCTCTTCAACAAGCTCATCGGTCAAAACGGTATCAAGGGCTACGGTTACTCCCTTATCGGAGACCGTAAACACGCCTTCCTTCTGCTTTGTATCGATAAGGATATCCTCTTTGCCCAAGGTAATATCGCCGTCGGAAAGGCTGAGAGTAATGCTGCCCTTTTCATCAAGCTCCTTTTTCGCCGATGAGGGAAGAAGGGATAAGGCGTTTCTGATTTCTCCCAATTTTTTGCCGAATTTGGGTCCCAAGGTCTTAAGCTGAGGCTTAAACGTATATGACACAAAATCCTCGGCATCGGAGTCAAAGTCCACCCTTTTGACGTTAAGCTCATCCTTGATAATATCAACGTAAAAATCAGGGAGCTTCTTCTCGCACTGAACGTACATCGTACTTAAAGGCTGGCGGTTCTTGATATTGGAACCGTTTCTTGCGGCTCTTCCCAGAACAACGATATCGATAACATTGTCCATATCATCTTCAAGCTGTTTATCTATACAGTCCGTTTGAACCTCAGGGAACAGGCACAGATGGACGCTTTCGGGAGCATTTTTATCAACGCTTCTGACGAGATTCTGATATATGGACTCGCACATAAAGGGAATAAAGGGAGCCGCCGCCTTGGAAACGGTTACAAGAGCGGTATAAAGGGTCATATACGCCGCCTTTTTATCCTCTGTCATGCCCTGAACCCAATAACGCTCACGGCCTCTTCTGACATACCAATTGCTCATTTCATCCACAAAGCCCTGCAAAGCCTTTGCCGCTTCGGGTATGCGGTAATCATTAAGATTTTCATCTACAGCCCGAACCATGGAGTTAAGCTTTGACAAAAGCCATTTATCCATAACCGTAAGGCTGCATTTCTTTATATCGTATTTTGTGGGATCAAACTCGTCAATATTTGCGTACAAAACATAAAAGGCATAGGTATTCCAAAGAGTCCCCATAAATTTACGCTGGTACTCCGTTACCGCCTTATCATGGAAGCGGTTCGGCAGCCAAGGGGCGGAATTTGTATAAAAATACCATCTTATGGCATCCGCTCCGTGCTTTTCCAGCGCATCGAAGGGATCCACGGCATTGCCCTTGGATTTGCTCATTTTTTGACCGTTTTCATCCTGGACATGGCCTAAAACTATAACGTTTTTGTAAGGGGCTTTATTGAATATGAGGGTTGATATGGCAAGAAGAGAATAGAACCATCCTCTTGTCTGATCCACAGCCTCGGATATGAAATCCGCAGGGAACTGAGACTCAAAAAGCTCTTTATTTTCAAAGGGATAATGGTGCTGCGCAAAGGGCATTGAGCCTGAATCGAACCAACAGTCTATAACCTCCGGGACTCTCTTCATCTGCTTGCCGCATTTGGGGCATTTTATGGTAACATTGTCAATATAGGGTCTGTGAAGCTCTATATCATCAGGACAATTATCGCTCATGGATTTAAGCTCTTCAATAGAGCCTATTGAATGACGGTTTCCGCACTCGCACTCCCAAATATTAAGAGGAGTACCCCAATACCTGTTGCGGCTGATGCCCCAGTCCTGAACGTTTTCAAGCCAATCGCCGAATCTGCCCTTGCCTATGCTTTCGGGAATCCAATTGATTGTATTGTTATTGCGGATAAGATCATCCTTAACATCGGTCATTTTAATGAACCATGACTCTCTTGCATAATAAATAAGAGGAGTGCCGCATCTCCAGCAATGAGGATAATCATGTTCAAATTTCGGAGCATCAAAAAGCATTCCCATTTTATCCAAGTCGGTAAGGATTATGGGGTCGGCCTTCTTTACGAATATTCCCGCATATGGAGTTTCATCGGTCATATTGCCCTTGCCGTCAACAAACTGAACAAAGGGCAAATCATATCTTTTTCCCACTCTTGCGTCATCCTCGCCGAAAGCGGGAGCGCAGTGGACTATGCCCGTGCCGTCAGTCATGGTAACGTAGCTGTCGCACATAACTATGAAAGCCTTTTTGTGCTGCTTATCGCATGTGGGCTTTATAAAGTCAAACAAAGGCTCATACTCTCTGTATTCCAAATCCTTTCCGGGGAAGCTTTCAAGGATTTCGTATGCGGGAGCATCCTCAGAAGCAAGCTTTCCCAAAACCTTGTCAAGAAGAGCTTCAGCCATATAATATGTATATCCGTCCGCAGCCTTAACCTTGCAATAGGTATCCTTGGGATTTACGCAAAGAGCAACATTTGAGGGCAGCGTCCAAGGGGTAGTTGTCCATGCAAGGAAATAAGCGTCCTCGCCCTTTACCTTAAAGCGGACAACCGCAGAACGTTCCTTAACGACCTTATAACCCTGAGCCACCTCGTGAGAGGACAGAGGTGTTCCGCATCTGGGGCAATAGGGTACGATTTTAAAGCCCTTGTAAAGCAGTCCCTTTTCGTAAATTTTTTTAAGAGCCCACCATTCGGACTCGATGAAATCATTGTGATACGTTACATAAGGGTTGTCCATATCGGCCCAAAAGCCTACGGTGCGGGAAAAATCCTCCCACATTCCCTTATATTTCCAAACGCTTTCCTTACAATGCTCAATAAAAGGCTCAAGGCCGTACTCCTCAATTTGCTCCTTGCCGTCAAGGCCGAGCATTCTCTCCACCTCAAGCTCAACCGGAAGACCGTGGGTATCCCAACCGGCTTTACGGGGAACCATACAGCCCTTCATTGTGCGGTAGCGGGGAATCATATCCTTTATAACTCTCGTTAAAACATGACCGATATGGGGCTTTCCGTTTGCGGTGGGAGGTCCGTCATAAAAAATATATGGCGTTCCCTTTTCACGCTCATCGATACTTTTTTCAAAAATTTTCTCATCCTGCCAGAATTTTTCGATCTTTTTTTCCTGCTCGACAAAATTCACATTAGGCGAAATAGGTTCGTACATTCCTTAAGTCTCCCTAAATTCAATTAAAGTACAATATGGCAGCAAGCCTTTTGTATTTCATATTTTAAATACAAAGATAATTTTACCACAGGCTTTTTATTTTTGCAACATTTTTTTTGCAGGCGTCGAATACGGCACATTCACACTTCAAATTGCGGTATGAGCGGTTCATTTTGTTCCGTAAAAATTGTTGACAGCGAATTTATTTAATTGTATAATATATTATCCGAATTATTGATATCAAGAAAGAGGGTAAAATATGAACTACAGTGTGAACACCGAGAAACGCTCCGCCGCCGGTTTTCCGATTGACGCAAATTCAGGCGAAAAAAAGGTTATATGCCTTAACGGGACATGGAAGTTTAAATTTCTGCCGAACAGCACCACAACGGTTGAGGGCTTTCAATCACCGGATTTTGACACATTCCTTTTTGACGATATAACGGTTCCGAGCGAATGGCAAATTCAAGGCTACGGCACTCCCCAGTACACAAATTACAACTACCCCACTCCTATTTCAAAAATAAATATTCCCCATATAGACGAGAGCAAAAACCCGACGGGGCTTTATATCAAGGATTTTGATCTGCCGACTACGGACGACAATGTTTTTATTCATTTCGGCGGTATAAATTCCTGCGGAGAGGTTTACGTCAACGGAGAATTTGTAGGCTACTCGGAGGACACTTTTGACGAAACCGAATATGAAATCACTCAATTTGTAAAGCCCGGCAGGAACCGCCTTGCGGTAATCGTACACCAATTCTGCGAGGGAAGCTATCTTGAGGATCAGGATATGTGGCGCCTTTCGGGAATTTTCCGTGACGTAAATATCGTTTTTAAGCCAAAAGTATATATCCGTGATTATTATATCAGAAGCGAATTTTCAGATGATTATAAATCCGCCGATTTTAAAATAGATATCTGGGTTGAGGCGAGACGCACCGTTTTTGCGGGAGGATACGCAAAAGTCGATATTTTCGATATGAGAAACAAGGAATTTGCCTCTATTGACATAAACGTGCCCGCCATGACAAAAAATGTTTCATTAAAGCTGAAAGCCGAGAAGCAGCTTAAAGGCTTTAAGCTTTGGAGCCATGAAAACCCGTATCTTTACACTGTCAGAGTAACTCTTTACGAAAGAGACGCCGCTGTAGACGTAAGGGAACACAAATACGGGTTCAGGGAAATTAAAATCGAAAAGTACAACCCCGATACAAAAAGGGGGCCGTTTATCCTGCTTAACGGCGTACCTCTTAAGATTTGCGGCGTGAACCGTCATGATTTCCATCCGGATTACGGTCATGCTGTCCCCGAAAGCATCATAAGAAGTGATCTTGAGCTGCTTAAAAGAAGCAATATAACGAATGTTAGGACATGTCATTATCCCAACTCAAGGCGGTTTTATGAGCTTTGCGATGAAATAGGCATACTTGTAATGAGCGAAAACAACCTTGAAACTCACGGTCTTGCGGCGATTATTCCGGGAAGCAGCCCCAAATGGAGTGCCCAATGCTGCTACCGTATGAGAAATATGGTTGACTCATACAAAAACCACAGCTGTATTATTTTCTGGTCCTTGGGAAATGAAAGCGGCAACGGCAAGACATTTGCTGATATGAAGCAGGCCGCCCTTGAAATTGACAACACACGCCCCATACATTACGAGCCTGACGCTCATATTCAGGTAAGCGATCTTTTCAGCGAAATGTATACGGTGCAGACCGAAATGAAGGAAATAGGCGAAAACAAGCCCCATGTTCATTCAAGAGCTCTTTGGAATTTGGGTATGGGATACAAATTAAAGCCCGAAGAATACAGGGACAAGCCTTTTATTCAATGCGAGTACAGTCACGCCATGGGCAACAGCATGGGCAATTTCTCCGATTATTGGGTTGATTTTAAGAAGTACGACAGGCTGGCAGGAGGCTATATTTGGGATTTTGCGGATCAGTCAATTCACACAAAGACGCCCGACGGCAAGGACAAATGGAATTACGGCGGCGACTTCGGAGACAAGCCCAACGACGGCAATTTTGCCTTTAACGGCGTTTTCAGAGGCGACAGAAGTCCAAACCCTCATTATTTTGAGGTTGTTAAATGCTATCAGCAAGTGGACTTTTCGCTGAAAAACAACAAAATTGAGCTGCTTAACAGATTTATGTTCACTTCCCTTAAGGAATTTGAATTAAGAATCACGCTTACAAAACAAGGGGAAATTATCAAAGAGGAAAAGGTTCAGCTTCCCGACGCCAAGCACCTTGAAACGGCCGAAATTGAAATTCCCTTTGAAATATCCGCAGCCGGCGAACAGGCTCTCGATGTTTATCTTGTTTTGAAAAAAGCCATGATGGGGCTTAAAAAGGGTCATGTTATGGCAAGGGAGCAATTTGTGCTGGGAAATTATGATTATGCTCCGTCTGTACAGTCCGGCGGTTCTGTAAAATATGCGTCAACCGACGATGATATTATCGTTACGGGAGATAATTTCAAGATTAAAATTTCCAATGACACCGGCGAGCTGTATTCATATGTTTTAAACGGCAAGGAGTGTCTTAAAAGCGGTATCAGACCCTGTTTTGGCAGAGCAAATACCGATAACGAACGGATGGCTCAGGTTCCGGTTGAATTTGTAAAAACGCTCATCGGTCTTAAGGCGTTCAAAAGCGCAACCGACACGCTGAAATGCCTTTATGTTAAAGCAAAGCAGAACGGCTCCGATGTTGAAGTAACCGTCGGCTGGCTTACGAAATACGTAGATAAAATCAAGACGAAATACATTATTTCTTCGGACGGAAAAATAAGGACTTCCCTCACCTGCCGCAACACTGCGCCCTTTGACATGCCCAGATACGGAATTACCTTTGAACTTGCGGAGGGAATTGACGGAATTGAATATTACGGCAAGGGTCCCCACGAAAATTATTGCGACAGGAAAACCGGCGCATATCTTGGAGTGTACTCCTTTAACTCGGCTGAGGACTTTATACATGATTATCTCTATCCTCAGGAAAACGCCAACCGCTGCGACGTAAGATGGATTAAGGTCGGAAAAAACGATATTTCCATGACTGTTGACGCAGTAGGAAAGCCTTTTGAAGCAAGCGTTCATCCCTATACTCTGAAGGAATTGGACAATGCCGATCACTCCTGCTATCTTCCGAGAGAGAAGAGCCTTACGGTGAACATTGACGGCGGTCAATACGGAGTAGGCGGAGACGTACCTGCAATAGCGACGCTTAAGCCTCAATATAAGCTCCCGAAATACAAAACCTTAACTCTTGACTGCGTTATTTCATTTTCGGTTTTGTAAGAAATCGAGCTGTTCCCGCTGTTGAGGCAAAGGCGAACAAACAAAATTAAAGCAAGCACCCGCAGACGGTTAAGCTCAGCCGTTTGCAGGTGCTTTTATTTTTTCTGATTAGAGCTGATCACTCGGCTTTTCAGCAGCGTACTCACCGCTCATTTGTGGATTTGGGGCAAAGCCCTCATATTCCGCTTCCGCCCCATACAGAGACGGAAGCGTTTTGCCGTATTACAGATTAGGTATGATCATTTTTCTACTCCTTTTGTCGAGCTTTGTGTAATCGGGAATTTCATACCGGTTGTCGTTGGCGTCCTTGATAAGCACTCTGTTATTGGACAGAGCTTTGATAGAAGCATTGGGATTTCTTATCTCAAATTTTACCGTTCCCTTATCCGTCTCCGCCGTCCACATCCAGATTCTGTATTTATCCGTCATTTCGATGAAGCGGGTAATTCTGGGAATCATATAGTATTCCTCAAGACATTCGTTGACGACCTTTTTCGACTCGGCATCAAGATTATTTACGTTTCTTATCATCGCCTGCTCCTCTCCGTCGGAGTCTATAACGGCAATATAATTATCCTTGCCGCTTACGGGGAACATTCGTCTAAGCTCCATATTCTTGAAAGTCTCGCCTGTATAGCAAAATTCCATATCCACAAAAATTTTGTCATTTGCCCTGAAACGAACCTCGGGGCTGTCCACATATCTTAACTTCATATCTGCTGCGCTTCCTCCTTTCAGTCAAAACGTTCGCTTCGTTTTTCCTTCAGAAGCTGTTCGCTCATTGACTGGATCTGTACAAGCTTATAGTATTTGCCCTTGCGTTCAAGCAGCTCCTCGGGCGGACCGCACTCGATTATTTCGCCTTTGTCTATAACGACAATTTTATTTGCCTTTCTGAGTGTTGACAGTCTGTGGGCAATCATAAACGTTGTTCTTCCTTTGATAAGATGTTCGATTGCGCCCTGGATCAGGTACTCCGTTTCGGAATCCACCGCCGCCGTTGCTTCATCAAATATAAGCAGTCCGGGATTTTTCAGCACGGCTCTTGCGATTGAAACTCTTTGCTTTTCGCCGCCTGACAGCCCCACTCCTCTTTCACCCAGAACAGTATCGTAAGCGTCGGGCATTTTTGAAATGAAGCCGTGAGCGTTGGCAACCTGCGCCGCATGGAGAACTTCCTCCGTTTTTACCTCTCCGCAGCCGTATGCTATGTTATTAAACACACTGTCACGGAACATTAAAGGCTCCTGCTGAACAAAGCCGATTTGGGAACGGTAATAGCTCATATCTATATCCCTGATGTTTTTACCGTCAATTAGAATTTCGCCCTCGTAGTCATCGTAATATCTCATTAAAAGGTTAATAAGAGTGGATTTTCCGGCTCCCGTTGTTCCGACTATTCCCACGATATCGCCGGGCTCGACAGTAAGATTGACGTTATTGAGCGTTTTCACCGAACGGTCAAAGGAAAAGCTGACGTTTTTAAACTCAACCTTCCCACAGATAGGCTCCTCGCTTTTGTAATTGCCGAAATCATGCTCCGGCTCCGCATCGAGGATATCGAAGATTTTCTCCGCAGAAGCAATGGCATTTTCGTAGGAATCGCTTAAATTCGCAAAGAAGTTTACGGGATTGTAAAATGTGGTTGTGTAGGATATAAACGAGACGAGAATGCCGGCTGAAACGCCGTAGCTTTCGTCAATCGTCCATTTTCCTCCCACTCCCCAAATGAGAAGGGAGCCGCATGTTACAAAAAATGTTATCAGTGTGGGGAAAACCGCTGCGTTGACTCCCGCGCGCTTATCCTCCTTTTTCCATTCCTCACAATGATTTGCAAACTTATCTATCACACTGTTCTCATTGGAAAAAGCCTTGATAACACGTATGCCGGGGATTGAATCCGTAAGCATTGAATAAATTGCGGAGCTTCTTCTCCAAAGCCTTCTGTACTTAGGTCTGACCATTTTGCCGAATTGTCTTGAAATCAATACGACTACAGGCACGGGACAGAGGGCAAAAAGCGCCAACCGCCAATTTATGGAAAACATTATAACAATGATTCCCACTAAAGTGAAAAATTGTACAATCGCCTCCTGAGAGATTTTCATTACAAATTCCTTAACCGTAGCGGTATCGGAATTTACCCGGTTGATGACGGAGCCCGTAGAGCTTTTGTCATAAAACCGCATAGGCAAATATTGAGCCTTTGCAAAAACATCCTTTCTCAGGTCAGTAATAATACCGTCGCTTGCACACCTTAACCGATACTGTCTTAATCCGGTTACGGAGAACTGAACAATATATATCAGCGATAAGGTAACTAAAATCTGAGCGAGTTTCTGCATATCGCGGTTGGGCAAAACATCGTCAACGAGAATACTTGTTATGTATGTGGGAGCAAGAGAAAGAGCGGTGGTAACTGCGGAAAGAACAATGCAAAGAAGCAGGTTCCACTTTTGGGGAGCAACATACTTCGCAAATTTGGAAAGCATTTTCCCTTTGCCCGCACAATTAATGCAGGGAGAGTCGGGGCTTGCCAATTGGCGTCCGCATTTCGGGCAAAAGCTTCTCATTTTCTCATAAGCAGAGCGAATGATTTCAAGATTTGCATCCGAATATCCTTCATCTCTGCACACTTTAACAAAAGCTGCGCCCGCATCCGCCAAATCCGCAGGAGCGTAGGAAAAACGAATAAGGTCTTTCCTGCTGCCGTCCTTCATCTTAACTCTGAAAAGAGCGTTGCCGTACATTCTCTTAACCTTGGCGTCGGCTGTTTCTTCGTAATCCACAACGTAGCCGTCTTCATCCGATTCATCGTAAACAAAAACTCTGTCTCTTCCAAATACAAGAGCAGAGTTGCCATATTCTCCTGAAAGCTTTAGATCGCCTACAATCGCAAACAGCATATTGTCTTTGCCAAGGTTCTGAGCCGCCTTTTTCCTTATTTCATCGGAAACAGGCATATTGGACATAAAATTCATAAAAAACACCTCCTATACCAAAACCGCTGCCATCGAACCGAAAATTAACAGAGCTTGTCCGCAATTCCGACCGCTCTTACGCTGAGACACACACGCTCGGCAGATTCGATATTCCGGTCAAGCAATCGCCGCCATACCGAAGATAACAAACTCCGACGGCTGATTTTCCGTAGTTTTCACTGTCCTAACGCTGAGACACACACGCCGGACAGCTTTCGATTTTACAGTTAATGGTGGAGAGATAGTATAAAATAAAATTTAAATTTTGTCAAGAGAATTTTTTCAAATTCAAAAAAAAACAATCACGCAGACGGCAAACTCGGCAGTCATACGTGATTTAAGTAACCGCTGATTAAATGATTTTTATAAAATTTCGGAATAGCTTCCGAAATATGTAAAATTATAATTTTCCGCATAAAGCTCGTCAAATAAGCTGTATAAGTCGTCTCCGTAAACCGAGGCTTCGATATCGAAATAAAACATAAATTCAAAATCCTTATCCGGAAGAGGACGGCTTTCAAGCTTCAGCAGGTTAATTCCATGGGCGTTGAACTTTGACATTACGCTGTACAATGCGCCGGGCTTATGGGAGGTTGTCATCATCAGGCTTGTTCTGTCGGCTCCGGGGAAAATCTGCAAATCCTTTGCAATACAAATAAATCTGGTATAATTGTTTTTGGCGTTCTGGATTGCCCCTTGAATTTCCGTAAGAGAGTAAAGCTCGCTGCAATCTGCGCTGGCGATTGCCGCCACATCTGTTCTGTCGCTCTGCGCAACCATTTTTGCCGCTTCGGCAGTATTCCGAACCTCTACGGTTTTGACGCCGCTTCCGAGAGAATTTATAAAGTCGCTGCACTGATTAAGCGCCTGTTCATGGGAATAAATCTCATTGATTTCGGAGAGCTTTGTCCAGTTTTTGGTTAAAAGAGAATGATCAACCTTAAGGCGAATACTCCTTACTATAAAGCAGTTATGAGTTTTCATTAAATCGTAAACTTTATTTACGGAGCCTGCGGTGCTGTTTTCGATAGGGAGTATGCCGTAATCGCACTGACCGCTTGAAACGGCGTCAAATACTCCGTTCCAATTTTCATAATAAGAAATTATGGGATAGCGGAAAATTCTGTCGCAGGCGTGCTGAGCATATGAACCCTCTACGCCCTGGCAGGCGACCTTTACATTTTCGGGGAAAAGCTTAGGGTTTGAGTCAAGCACCCTTTTGATTTTTTCATTGAGAGGAGAATTTCCGTTTATAACCTTGTGCTGATATGAGCGTGACATATTAAAAATATCGGAGTAAAGGATTCTTGTGTAATTTTGAACATCCGGATCGGACGCAGCAGCAGCCCTTTCCATAACCTCCCTCTCTCTTGTCTTATCGAGAACGGGCATATTATTTTCGCTTTTATATTTTGCGACTTCAAGGGAAACGTTCATACGCCTGTTAAAAAGCTCGGTAAGCTCTGTGTCAATGTCATTTATCTGCTGTCGTAATTCCTTAATATCCATTTGATTAATGCAACCTTCTTTTTTCTGATATATATAACCGTAAAATAAATTTAATACTCAGCTGAAAATTTGAATTATTTTTTCCGCTGTTTCCTCCACGGTATCCGCAGCCTGAATTTCATAGTGGCAAATGCTTCTGTAAAGAGGCAGTCTTTTTTCATACATTTGGCTCAAGTCGTTTGCAAGGGACAACGGTCTGCCATCCTTAGGCAAAATATCGATATTTCTGTTTATAAAGATAACCGTTCCGTTTTGTCTTAACGCATCAAAATTTTCGGCGGTTGTCACCGCTCCGCCGCCTGTGGCGATTACCAGCTCTTTCTCCTTGCCAACTTCTCGGATAACCTCCGCTTCAAGGCTCCTGAACCCTTTTTCGCCGTTTTTTTCAAAAATTTCCGGTATACTCATCCCCGCTTTTTCAACAATAAGCTCGTCCGTGTCCACCAGCTTTCTGCCGTAATGCTTTGCCAACTCCGTACCGACAGAGGTTTTCCCGCATCCGGGCATTCCCACAAGGATAATATTCGTAAGCTCAAAGGAGAGCTTTTTTACAATCGTATCGATTATACCGTCATCGATTTTACTGTTAAAAAAGTATTCGGACGCTTTTTTGCCTTGGGCTGCCAGCATATAAAGACCGCTTATGCAGTTTATGTTTCTTCTCTGCGCATCGAGTATAAGAAGCGTTCGTTCCGGATTATAAACCACATCCGCAACTCCGGAGAGATTTTTAAAGTTGTCGAGATTTACAAGAGTTTCCAAATTTTTGGGATACATTCCCACAGGAGTGGCATTTATAATTACATCCGAATCGAAATGAGGGTCAAGGTGGTCGTAATTAGTCTCCGTAAAAAGAGAAGCCACAACAATTTCCCTTGCGCCCAAGTCCTTAACAACGCTTTGGACGGTAACGGATGCGCCGCCGTCCCCCAAAATAAGCACTTTCTTGCCCGCAACGTCGATTTTGCCCTTTTTAAGCATATAGGAGCAGCCGTAATAATCGGTATTATAGCCCTTTAAGAAGCCGTCCTTTTCCTTAATGACGGTATTGACGCTGCCTATTTTTAAGGCGTCTTCGTCTATCTCATCAAGATAGGGCATAACGGTTTTTTTATATGGAATTGTGACATTTATTGCGTCAAATTCCCTCTTTTTAAGGAAGTCCTCAACCTGATTTTCCTCCAATTCGTAAAGATTATATGTATAATCTCCCAGCATTGCGTGGATTTGCGGAGAATAGCTGTGTCCAAGCTTTTTGCCGATTAAACCGTATATTCCTTCCATAATCAGTGTCCTTTCATTTTATATAAAACGCCGTTATCCGCATCAATCGGATAAAACATCGAGAATTGTAAATGCCGTCACGGCTTCAACCACAGGCACGGCTCTTTGTACAATGCACGGATCATGTCTGCCCTTTACGATGAGCTTTTGATTTTCCATTTTTGAAAGACTTACGCTGTCCTGCTCTCTGCCGATAGAGGAAGTGGGCTTAAACGCCGCTCTGAAAACTATCGGCATTCCCGTTGTAATTCCGCCTGTAATTCCGCCTGCATTATTTGTCTTGGTTGCGATTTTATTGCCGTCAATATAGTAAGGGTCGTTGTTTTCACTGCCCCTGAGGCGGGTGCAGTCAAAGCCGTTTCCGAACTCAATTCCCTTAACGGCGGGAATGGCAAAAATATTTTTGGCGATGATGTTTTCAATCCCGTCAAACATGGGATCTCCGACTCCTGCGGGAACTCCCGTAACTGCACACTCAATAATTCCGCCTACCGAATCAGCATGGGAACGAGCTTCAAGGATTTTTGCCGCCATTCTTTTCCCCGCTTCGCCGTCTATAACGGGAAAGTCCTTTGAGGATATATCCTCCTCCGTGATATTTACAAGGTCAAAGGGAGTATCCTTTTCATCTGCGATTGAATAGATATGAGACTTAACGAAAATGCCCTTTTTCTCCAAAAGCTGCATACAAACTGCGCCCGCAAAGCACAGCGGAGCCGTAAGCCTTCCCGAAAAATGACCGCCGCCCGCAACATCGTTCGCACCGTTATACTTGACGAACGCCGCATAATCGGCATGGGACGGTCTGGGGCAATCCTTTATGTTGGAATAATCTCCGGATCTGGTATTACCGTTGCGGATGACTGCGCAAAGAGGCGCGCCGCAGGTTGCTCCGCCGGCAATTCCCGACAGAACCTTCGGTAAATCCGCTTCTTTTCTCGGTGTGGACAGAACATTCTGTCCTGGAGCGCGTCTTGCCATAAAGGCGTTCACTCTTTCAAAATCCACAATATACCCGGCAGGCAAACCGTCTATTACCACTCCGATAGCCGCAGAATGGGACTGACCGAACACGGATATTTTTATATTTTTACCTGTCATTGACGACATAATATTCTCCTCCGACTTTTTTTATGTCCTCAAAAAATGAGGGGTATGATTTATTAACCGCTTGAGCGTCTTTGATTGTAACCATTGAATTACGGGACAAAAGCGCAGCCGCCATAACAAGCCTGTGGTCATTAAATGATGGAACGGTAAATTCCGATTTAAGGGGCTTGCCGCCGTAAATAACAAGCCCGTCATCCATTTCGGATACGTCTCCTCCGGCTGCTTTTATAAGCTCCGCCGTGGCTGACAGCCGATCGCTTTCTTTTATTCTAAGCCTTTCCGCTCCTGTGATTTCTGTTTTTCCCTCGGCGAAGCATGACAGCGCCGCAAGCACGGGTACGAGATCCGGACAATCAGAAGCGTTTATCTCCGTTCCGTGAAGCGTACCCTTTTCAATCTCCGCAAAATCGTCGCCTCTCGTTGTCTTTACACCCATTCTTTCCGCAATGTCAACGCACACCTTATCTCCCTGAACGGAATTAAAGCTTAAGCCGTTTATTTTCATATGTCCCAACGCACCGCAGGCAACGAAAAATGCACTGTTTGACCAGTCACCGTCAATTTTTATTTCCTTTGGGGAAACATATTTTTGATTGCCGCCGATGTAAAAGGTGTTATTCTTTTCCGCAACTGAGATACCGAACATTTTTAAGGTGCTGACGGTCATATCGACATAGGGTCTTGATTCCAGCCGTGAAGTAAGCCTGATTTCACTGTCGCCGGACAATATAGGCAAAGCAAAAAGCAGACCCGTTATGTATTGAGAGCTTACATTTCCGGGAAGAGTAAAAATTCCGCTTTGAAGGCAGCCTGAAATATTAATGGGAAATTCTCCGTCACCGGATGTTTTACAGCCGTTTACACTTAAAGCGTTTAACAGACAGGATTGAGGTCTTTCGGGAAGTCTGCCTCTGCCGGTAAAAACGGAATCTACTCCCAAAGCCGCCGCAACGGGCATTAAAAATCGGATTGTGGAGCCGCTTTCGCCGCAGTCAAGCACCGCATTTTTCGGAGCGGATTTTATGGGACTTACAATTAAATCCGTACCGTCTTTTTTTATTTCGGCGCCTAAAGCCCTGAGACAATTTACGGTTGCGCATATATCATCGGAAGATGTATTCATAATGAGACGGCAATCATCCGTTCCCAAAGCAGCGGCGATAAGAGCTCGGTGGACATCGGATTTTGAAGCTATCGCATCAATTTCTCCGCCTAAATTTTTTATAGAAACAGCAACATCCATAAAATCTATCACCCTTTCGATTAAAAACCCGCTTTAATAAAATCAAGCATTTCCTCAACGGGAATTTTTTTACCGACGCATTTTCCCATTTTTTCGGGAACTATAAGCGTAATCGTATCTCCGTTACGCTTTTTGTCGGAACAGGAAACTTTAAAAAGCTCCTCGGGACTGTAGGGACAAGAGACTGGAAGATTATTTTTTTTCAGCGTTTCGCAAATTACTCCGGAAAAATCCTCGCCGCACATTCCCGTTTTATAAGCCGCCTTGGAAGCCATTACCATGCCTATGGCAACTGCGCTTCCGTGGGAAATTTCAAATTCACTGTTAATTTCAATCGCATGACCTATGGTGTGTCCGAAATTAAGGATAGCTCTTATTCCGAGATCCTTTTCGTCCATATCAACTATGTCCCGTTTAAGCTCAACGCATCTTGTAATCACATATTCAATATTTTCTTTAATGTCGTTATTCTGTAAAAATTCAAAAAAGTCCTTATCGAGAATAACGCCGTATTTAATCGTTTCCGCACAGCCGTCCGCAAAAATTTCGGGAGGCAGCGTATCAAGAGTAGAATAATCGCAAATAACCATATTCGGCTGATAAAATGCTCCTGCAAGATTTTTTCCCGCCGAAAGATTTACGGCAGTTTTTCCGCCTACGGAGGAATCAACCGCCGACAGAAGAGTCGTAGGCATTTGGACAAGCTTGATACCCCTTAAAAATGTGGCAGCCGCAAAGCCGCCGATATCGCCGGGAATACCGCCGCCGAGGGATATAATCATATCGGAGCGGGTTATATGGTTTTCGGCCAGAAAATTTAAAATATCCGAATACACGCCAAGGGATTTTGAGTCCTCACCGTGAGGAAAAACAAATTTTACCGTTCTGAAGCCGGCACAGGAAAGAGATTTTTCCGCTCTGTCGGCGTAAAGAGCGTTTACATTGTCGTCGGTGATTATTGCGGCGGAGCATACTCCAAGCTCGTTTTTAATTCTCTCTCCGCAGCTGTCAAGAAGATTGTTTCCTATATATATGTTGTAATCTTTAGATGCATTTACGGTAACGGTTTTCATTTTATATACCTGTTCCCTTTCGATTAATTTCTGTATACATCGCCGTCTATGGCTTCTTTTCTTATTCTGCCGTCGCGCAGAAGTCCGCAAAGGCGTTCTTTATCACATTCGCTTAACGCTTCCCTATATTGTACCAAATTTTCTATAAGCTCGTCAAGCTCTCTGAGAAGATAATCTTGATTTTCAAGAAATAATTCCGTCCACATTGTTTCGTTAAGCTTTGCGACACGGGTCAAATCACGATAGCTGCCCGCAGAAAAGCCGTTATGCATACTTGCGGCTTCATTTTTTACATAAGCGTTTGACACAATATGGCAAAGCTGAGACGTATAAGCGATAATTCTGTCATGCTCCTCCGGAGTTGAAATTTGAATGTTGGTAAATCCGATATCAGCAAACAGCCCTTTTAAAATGTACACCTTTTCATTTTTCACACACTGACGGGGACACAGGACAAGGGAAGAATTTTTAAAAAGATTTTCATTTGAATAAGCAAAGCCCGACATATGAAGTCCCGCCATAGGATGCGCACCTATATATGTAAAGCCGTATTCATCGGCTATAGGCTCAATTCCGTGACACACAATTCTTTTTACGCCGCAGCAATCCATAACGATAGCGTCCTTGCTGATGCTTTCGGCATGAGCTTTGACAAAATCAATTGCCGCCTGAGGATAAAGGGCGATGATAATAAGGTCGCAATGGGAAACATTGGATGAGGTGAGCTTTCTGTCAATAATGTTTCTTGAAACAGCGTCATCAATAATATCACCGTTTAAATCATAAGCGTAAATTTTATTGTCGGTATACGCTCTCAAGGCCTTCGCCATAGAGCCGCCTATAAGTCCCATTCCCACAATACCAATGTTCATTATTTCTACCGAGCGCAGAAAAAAGCGCCGATCCTTTCCGTATAAATTAAATCTGTTAAAAATATATAATATAATAGCATGTTTACTTCATTATGTCAACACTTTAAAGCGATGAAGAAAACGATTATTTTGCATTTTCAGACTCCTTATTTCTTGCAGACAACATTTCTCATAGGCAATCGAATTTCACCGTTGCCTGTATCCGGTCTATCTAAATAAGCACCGATTAAATCACGCCTATCACAATACCGCCGCCTGCTGCTTGCATATTTTCCGCAATACATCGTCACAAAGCCCCTCATACGCAGGTATTCCTTGCGTTTTGTTCCATGTCTTGCAAACAATTCGTGAAGCTGTGCCGCACTCGATTTAATCAGCGATTACCTTACGGCTACGGAACACTTGTAATTTTCCGCATATTATGTTAAAATAGGAAAAAACAATCGGGACAGTGATTTAATGAAAGAGGACAATTCGATTTATTTTATGCCTGCAAGCGGAAAAGCGGATATAGGAGAGAGCAAATTTTTCGGCGCTCCGGATTTGCCTGAAAATTTCGACTGGCCTGCCGACTCGGAGGGCTTCGACATGGAATTTATTTGTCAGATCAATTGTTGTGACGCACATAAATTCAACAGTGAAATTCCCGAAAGCGGAATGCTTTACTTTTTCGGCTGCATTGCCGAGCCTTTGGGTGTTCCGGACGCACCGAAAATCAGCGAGGGATTTCAGTCAATGGGGTATTTCAGCGTGAAATATGAGGACGTTCCCGCACCTGAGCTTCAAAGCGGTGAAATTGTGGATATAAACGGAGATCCCATCGGGTTCAAGGAAATAAAAATCGAATTTTCAAAGGATGAAAATGTCTGCACGGAAATGTACCACAAGCTTTTGGGCGGATACCCGGAGGGAACCGACACGGACGAGCTGTCCGACTACAGGCTGCTTTTATGCCTTGACTCCTTTTCCGGCGAGGATTTTGACCTGGAATTTCAAGACAGCGGGTATTTATATTTTCTTATTAAGGAAAATGATTTGACAAACAAAGATTTTTCAAAGGTAATTTGTTATCTTGCAATATGAAACAGAGGTGAAAAAGATGAAATTTCTTGTAATTAACGGTCCCAATCTTAACATGCTGGGAATAAGAGAGCCTAATATATACGGAAAAACCTCCTACAGCGATCTGCTTAAAATGATTGATGACTGGTCAAAGGAAAACGATATTGAGGTGGAGTGCTTTCAGTCCAATCACGAGGGAGCAATTGTGGACAAGATACAGGAGGCTTACGGAGTGTGTGACGGAATAGCAATAAATCCCGCAGCGTACACTCATACAAGCGTCGCAATTCTCGACGCCTTAAAGGCTGCAGGTCTTCCCGCCGTGGAAATCCATATTTCGGATATTAATGAGAGGGAGCAATTCAGGCATGTTTCATATGCGGGAAAAGCGTGCTTCGATCATGTTATCGGCAAAGGACTTGACGGCTACATCATTGCACTGGACATGCTTAAAAAAACTGTACACAAGTAACGCAAAATCAATTGCAAACAGCAGATGGCTTTTAAACCACCTGCTGTTTTTTTGGATGAACAATTAAATTCAGAACAGTTCCGAAAGGAATAAAGCTATCTTATTGAAAAATTCCACAAGCTTGCACAGGAAATCACAGATAAGCGAGCCTACCGGCAGACCGCAGATGTCGCATACAAAGCTTCCGTCGGGAACATCGTGACCCGAAGCCGCTTCATAGTAGGCGTAGACCTCCACAGTCGTTCCGTCGTCAAGGGTATCCTCATAAAGCTCGTATCCGTCTGTCGTGCAGGTGAGAGTTGAGGTTTCGATATATTTTCTCTCAACGCAGGTGCCGTAGTAGGCAAACTTGCCGTCGGGAGCGAAGGTATAGGCCGTTCCGTCAATTGTAACCGTGCTTGTAGCCATACAGTTGTTATTTGAGGGATCGAAGTAGTACAAATCATCGCCTATTGTATAAAGTCCGGATACGGGAGATGCGCCCCAGTAATACTGAATGCCGTACTCGGTTTCATTCCATGCGCCTTCAAGAAGGTATCCCTCCTCAGAGAATGTGTAAACAAGGTCTATACTTGTATTGTTGTTTATTGTAACGGTTCCCGACATGGTGTCAAATTTACCGTTGGATCTGTTAAAGTAATAAAGCAGTCCTTCTATTTCGACCCAACCTCTCTGCTTGGAGCCGGCAATATAGTAGCAATATCTGCCGTTGGACTGAAGCTCAAGAGAACCTTTTGTCATTTTTCCGTCCTCGCCGAAGGTATAGGTATGGCCGTCCTCTTCAAGGGTGCCGGTTATGGCGTGACCGTTTTCGTCAAAGTAATAGTAATCCGTGCCGTTTGCAAGCCAACCCGTCTGCTTGTTTCCGGCGATGTAGTACATAAGACTTCCGTCGCTGTCGTTTACAAATCCGGTAAAGTCGGAGGGCAATTCTGTGGTATAGCCGCATACGGAGCATGTTACATAAACGCCGTCCTCATGGAATACATAGCTGTGGCCGTCTGTCATGCATGTGCTGTCGCTTGTCTTTGTGTAGGAGTCTATCAGCTGTCCCACGCCGTCAACCACATCATAGGTTGTAACGGTAAACATTGAGTCTGTAGCCGTTACGGAAAGGTAAATTCCGCTGTAATCGTTGGTTGCTATTGCAAAGTTGTATTCCGGAGTATTTGTAACGCTGTAGGACTTTTCGCCGGAGGAGCCGCAGATAAAGTATACAACGCCGTTATCCTCGTCAACCTCGCCGCCCGTCATGGGAAGAGTTCTCGCATAGGAGTGGTCGTGGCCTGAGAATACGAAGTCAATACCGGCTTCCTCGCAGGCTGTCGGGAAGTTCTCTGTAAGGAAATCATGGGAATCGGTGGTATTTGTGTTATAAGCCGGAACATGGATTGCAACAATCTTCCACAGCGCATCGCTGGCGGATGCGTCCTCAACAAGCCAATCCATAACCTCCTGATAATATGCCTCTGAATTTGTATAATAGCTGACAACAGCCACATAGATGTTGCCGTATTCAACGGAATAATATTTATCGTCCGCCGTACCGTAGATTGCATTTGCAGCCGCGGCGTACTCATCACCCATATACTCATGGTTGCCCAAAACATGGATAAGAGTCTGATCCGCTAAATCCTCATCGGAGAATACGTCAAGAATATCGCTCCAATCGTCATAGAGAGAGGCCTGCTCAACGGAGTCGCCGGTTTGGATGCCGAAGTCATAGCTTACGCCGTCATTTGCCATAGCGTTAAGAAGGCTTGCAACGTTTGATGTGTCCTCAGCCTGAATATCGCCGAACACGAAGAAGCTTGTATCTGCTCCGGACATGGAGGTCTTGAAGCTCTTTGCGGAGGAAATTATAATGCCGTCTCCCACAAAGTAAACGTATTCTGTATTTTCATCAAGTCCGGTAAGCGTAACGGTATTTGTTCTTACGGCGTAGTTGGAGTTAATATCGGTGCTGCCGCCGAAAGCTATTACCTTGCTTGTTCCCGATGCAGACTTAAGAGACGACATTCCGCCGGCTTCATAATCCGCTTTTGCGGCATACAAAACGGTTGCCGTTTCATCCGATACGAGAGGATTGGAAAGCCATGTGATAGTTTTTGACGTATCGCCTTCCTCGGCAGCGTTTGCAAGAACGTAATAGGGTATTCCGCTGCTGTCGCCTGCGACTGCATATGTTTGGGAGGTATATCTGAATGAGTAATCATCGCCGTTGTTGGCGTAAATTGTGAAGTTCTGAACCTCGGAAGTGAAGTTATAGCAAGCAAGGAGTCCGTTTGAGTATGTAGTTCCCAACAGCGTGCCGTCAACGGAATATACATTTACTCCGGCAGCCGCCGTTCCGTCTGCATTGTCAACATGTATAACGGTCTTGCCGCCTACGTAGGAAACTTCCGTATATACCGAATATGCCGCTGTAATGGCAGTTGATACGCTTGCCGATGCAAACGTGTCCGTGGTAATAGTTTCATCGCTGAATACGATAGAGCCTTCCAGAACTCTGTAGGTAAAGGACTTACCCTCTGCGGCGCTGATGGGAATTGTTGCGGAAATATAAGCAAGAGCGTCAAAACCGCCGGTGGACGCAACCTCTGCGCCGTCCAGCTTTGTAACGGTAATCGTCATTGTTCCCGTAGACTCGTCATAGGTAAACGATCCCTCAAAGCCGTCCGTATACTCTACAGTTATATCATCGGCAGTGGAAACAAGATCCGCATCAAGACGGATTTGAGCCGTTACGCTTTCAATCAAACCTATTTCATTTGATGAAAGAGCAAGCTTGTAATCCGAACCCAGCGTACAGTCGGCAGTTACCGCCTCAACCTTTGCTGTAGGCAGATTTTCCTCGCCCGCTACGGTGAAATAGCGTGTTTCGGATGTTTCATTGTTAAAGCTGTCACGGATAACAACCTGAATTGAATGTAATCCGTTGGCAAGAGTCGTATAATATTTTATGGTATAGTCGCCTGTAAGTACGATACAATCCTCTGTAACATCCTTGCCGTCAATGTAAACACGGCAGGACTCAAAGTTTATATCGGTTGCGTATTTATCGGATTCACCGTCTCCGGAGCCGAAGTCGTGGAAAGTGGTCTGAATTGCGATTTCGTTGGCGTTTACGGTGGTAGACGAACCGATATTTACCGTTTCGCTGTTTAAGTCGCCTACTTCAATGGTATCGATAACGGGATTGTTTACATCGTCTGTATTTGAGCCGTAAACAAACTGAACATTGTCTATGTAGATGTAACCCTTACAGTCTGCGTGAGCCACTGAATTAAAGATTTTATTTCCGCTTTCATCGACTCCCGCATATGAGTAGAAGCCGTTTGAGCTGCCGGGAACCCACATAATTCTAATTGTTTCGCCGGCGTTAAAGCTGAACGGTCCCTGCAAGCCGGTTAAATCTGCCTCAAGGTATTTCCAGCCTGTCCAGTCGATACCGCCTAAAGCTGCACTGGTACCGCTTTCGTTAAAGTTTACGGTCTGAACCGTGCCGTTGCCGTCCCTAAGTCTCATCCTGACCCAGAAGTTGGGAGTTCCCTCGGGGCAGTACATCCAAAATCCTACAGCGGTGGGAGTTCCCTCCGTAGACTCTGAGTCAACAACAGCTCCTATACATGCTCCCTCAATAACATCGGTTGCCACATTTGTGAAATCATATGAAATCTTTAAGGCGTAACTGCCCATGCGAACCTTGCCGGTGTCAACATCCACAACCTCGCTTTCGACTATGGAATTTCTGCCGTAGTTAAGGTTAAGCATTGTGGTAACGCCGTCTACATAATCACTGCCGTAGGCGACAACCTTTCCGCCGCTGGGATCGCATTGAGCGTAGGCAAAAATGTAATCATCGGGATTTTCAAAGTCCCATATTACGGAGGGCAGCTTACCGATAATAGCCGTAATTGAACCGGAAATACTGCTGTCATAGGCTGAGGTGGCTGTGATTGTACCAGTTACAGATGCAGAGTCGGAAGCGATAAATGTATTTCCGCTGAATGAACCCATGGTTTCATCGCTCATTGTCCAAACGATGTCGCCCTCTTTGTAATTCATATCGATTGTTTTATACTTCACCGATAGTCCTAAGGTGCTTTCGGCCTCAAAGCCAAGACTTATTTCCTCGTTGGTAAAGGAAATTTCATCGGGTTCCCGGATTTCAATGGTAGTAGTTCCGCATATAACACCGCCTGAGATGTAATTAACGGTTACGGTTCCGGTCGTACCGTTTGAAGTGAATACACCGTCTGTTGTAATTGAACCGTAGGACGTATCTTCAAGGGCGAAATATCCGTCCGCGGGAAGAGACGCCGCATAGCCTGCGGAGTCAACGCCTTCAGCCGTAAATGTTACGGTGGAGCCGGGAGTGTAAATTTCATTGTTGGGGGAAAGAGACGCATGATCGAATACGCCCGTTGCGGTTGCGGAAGAGCAAATAAGGATAGCGGTTGAAACTGTTCTCTCGGAACCGTCAGAAGGACTGTTTCTGCAAACAAGCTCATCGCTGCCTTCATGCTGTGAAAGCATAGTAGAGGATCCGCCGCCGTCAAGGTTAAGGGCGTCAACACAGCCTAAAGCTATCATCATATCGGCTAATTCGGAATACGTCACACCGCAGGATGTGGGGGCTTGTCTGCCGTCAACAACCAAAAAGACAACGGAGCCGTCCGCCTTGATGCCTACAGCGGTTCTGGGAAGAGCGGCGGTATTGCTCAAAATAGAGCTGCTCTTAACTCCGTCTTTAACAAGAATTGTAGGACCGCCCACGCAGGATATCATATTATCCGTATCAGCTTTGCCGGAACCGATAACCGCAGTTCCGTCCTTAAGGATTGCAAAATAATTCCAGTTATCGTTTGTATTATAGGTTACGCCCTGCAATACAAGTGTGCCCGTAGGAGCGCCGGTGGACATATTGTAATAGTCGCCGTTTACGCCGGCTACAACATTTACGCTTAACTTGCTTTCGGCAGCGGCAGCCTGATCTCTTACGGTCTGCATGCCCCAAGAAGAAGCGTTCTGATCCTTATAGGAGGATATAATCGAGGTGGTTGGATTGCTCAAATCAACCTCAATGGCGAAGCCCTGATTTTGATTTGAACCTGATGAATTGTTTGTCGTAATGTGTTTCTCCGTGATACCGGGAGCTACCGTATAATCCGTCTGAGACGTAAGATACATATTGGAGCCGAGCTTTGAGGTATCAAATGAGATTTCCGCCAGCGCGCTAATGGGAGCAATGACAGTAAAAAGCATTGCGAAAGACAAGAGCACGGCGAAGAATTTCTTTGAGGAATTTAGCGTTCTCATAATTATTTTACCTTTCTGACATCAATTGCATATGAAAATCCATATACAAGTTTATTATATATAAATTCCCTGTACTTGTCAATAACCTTTTTTCGATAAAGATATAAAATGAACAAAAATAGGTATTGCAAATGCAGTATTTTTGTGCTAATATAGTTACATATTATTCATATACTGTGGAGGTAATCCTATGCTTGGACTTTTGTTAAAAAGACTGATATGTCTATTGCTGTCCCTTTTGGACATCTATTCTGTATCGAACGGAGGTACGACAAAATATATGCAATCGCTTGACGTATGCATTACAATCAACAAATGTGTGGAATATCAAGAAATTAACGGTTTCGGCTCTTCCGCCTGCTGGTGGGCTCAAAACTGCGGTAATTCCGAATATGCGGACGAAGTTGCAGAGCTTCTCTATTCCGAAGAGGGCTTAGGTCTTAACATCTACCGCTACAACATCGGAGGCGGAGAAAAAGATAACCCCAACAGCCGAATTACCGGAGACAGAGCGACGGAAAGCTTTTACTACTACAATGAGGAAACGGGTCAGTATGAATATGACTTCACAAGAGATGCGGGAGCGCAGGAAATGCTCCAAAAGTGTCTTTCCTACGGCTGCATTGACACGGTCGTACTGTTCGCAAACTCCCCTCACTACTCAATGACGGTTACGGGGCAGGCTACGGGAGGAACAGAGGAGTATCAATCCAACCTTCCCGAAGAAAATTATGAAGCGTATGCGGATTATTTCCTTACCATCACCCAATATTTCCTTGACCAAGGCGTACCCGTAAAATACATAAGCCCCATAAACGAGCCTCAATGGAGCTGGGGCGGCAGCTGGGTAGGTCAAGAGGGCTGCCACTATGAACCGGACGAAGTGGTTGCGCTTCTTAAGGTGTTTGCCCGTGAAATTGAGGAAAGAGGCATGGATGTTAAGCTCATGGCGCCCGAAAGCGGTGAAATCGGCGACACAACCGTAAATTACTTCAATTCCATTTTAGAGGATGACGAAATCACATCCGTTTTAGGCTCTCTTGCATATCACAGCTATTGGAGCGACACGAACACAATAGGCAAAACGGACTTTGGCGAGTATGTAACCGAAAATTATCAGGATTTGGATAACATAACCGTTGACATGACCGAATGGTGCGAGCTTCCCTGCTCACACAGCTATGATGATTTTGACTCTGCGCTTCTTATGGCAAGGGTAATATCTCAGGATCTGGCGCTGTCCAACGCCAACAGCTGGACTTCCTGGGTTGCGGTAAACAAGTATTCATTAAGCGACGGTAAGATGTATTCGGACGGAATGCTTGTGTCTGACGAGGACTTCACCGAGCTTTACACCGCAATGAGGTATTACGCAATGGCTCACTACAGCAAATTCATCCCCGCAGGAAGCGTAAGAATCAAAGCGACGTCGGATGTATACGATTTAACGGCTATTTCGGATGACGGCGGAGAGACTTATTCATCCTCCACAAAATCTCTTAACTTCTCCGCATTTAAGACTCCGGAGGGCAAAATTGTATGCGTGCTTGTAAACGAGGGCGAAGACAGAAACGCCTATCTTAACATTTTAGGCTGCCATATGTCCGTTTGGACTTCAACGGCAGAAGCACAAATGGTAAATGTTTATGACGGGATTGCAAAGGCCAATGTCGCTCTTCCCGCAGGAAGCATAACCACCGTTGTTTACGGATAAGGAGGAAAAATGAAAAAAATATTGAGCGTTATGCTCAGTCTGATTTTATTTGCATGGCTCGTTCTGCCTGCGTTTGCGGAAAACGGCGACGGAATTACAATTGTAAATCCATACGAAAATGTGGATTGGGAAAATTATAACCGCTACAAGGCGGATCTTCACAGCCATACGAACGCCACGGACGGCGAAAACACATTAAAGGAAATGGTGGAGAAGCACTACGAGCTGGGCTATGATATTCTCGCAATAAGCGACCACGGCACAACAAGCTACTCCTGGACAGAGGAAGACATTGTACCCACCATGAAAACATTGGCAATGTTCAGAAAAGGATATCTTCCTTTGGAGGCTCTTTCGGAAAGCGGTACTGCTGCCAACGGAAACAGCTACACCGTTACTCAGATTAACGGAGACGACTACTATGTCCAGGACGGAGGACAGTCAATGCTCCGTGTTCCCTACGCAATCGAAAACAACCCCACATCCTTTAACAACGCCCATGTCAACAGCTTTTTCGTTGACTACGGCAACGGCATTCTGGGAGGGACAAGCGATTATATTACTCCCATAAGCAATGTGGACGCTTTAGGCGGAATTTCCGTTATAAATCATCCCGGCGAGTATTCCAACGCAAGAGACGAGGTATATACGGCGGACGCATACGACAGGAGCAATCTTTATTATAATTATGTAATAGAAAAGTTTGAAGATTTACTGATGTCCTATAACAGCTGTATCGGAATAGATATCAACAGTAAGGGCGACAACAGAACAAGATTTGACAGAAAGCTTTGGGATATTCTGCTTACGGATCTCGCTCCCTACGGCAGAAACGTATTTGCGGTTGCAACAAGCGATGCGCACAATCTCGGCATTGTAAATTCCGGATATGTTACGGCGCTTATGCCCGAAAACACCTCCGAGGCTCTTCAAAATTGTCTTGCAAACGGCGAATTTCTTGCCGGAAGCCGCTATATCGGCAACTTGGACGAGCTTATAATCTACGCCTCCATGCTTGAGGGCACATCACTGGGAGCGGAAATACAGGCTGCAGCGGATGCGATTGAAAGCGAAATTGAGACAAACGGCAAGCAGTCCACACGGTTCACATTTGATGAAGATGCCGAAGCGGCATATATTTCCGAAATATATGTTGACGACAGCGAAAACACAATAACAATCAGCGGCGAAGGTATTCTCTGCGTTCGTTGGGTTTCTCAGGGCGAAACAGTCGGTCAAGGAGCCTCAATCGATATTGACGACTGCGGCGCAGAAAGCTACATCCGAGCGGAAATTATCGGAGAGGGCGGAATTACTTACACTCAAGCGTTCCTTATTGACGACGGCAGCACGGAAAGCTACAGCAGCAGCTTCCATGATTTCAGTTGGCTTGCAGGCATTCTTGACCCGATAGTTGAGTTCCTTTCGGTATTTGACAATTTGTTCGGAAGCATTTTAAAGCTTATCGGGATACTTCATTAAACAGGTAAAGCAATAAAAGCGGTGTTTCTTAATTTGAAATTCCGCTTTTTTATTTTTGATTATCCTTCGTTTTGCCTGCCGCCATAAAAATAATCTCGCCTATCAGCGGCAAAATTACAACTCCGCCTATACATTCCCTTACAGAATACAAGAGATCCCGACAAAGCTGAAGGTCAAAATATGTATCTCCGTTAAAATAAAAATACAGCGCCGACGAAAGCAGTGTTAAAATAAGCACCGAACCGTACTTTAACACATTCTTTGATACGGCGTTCATATTTTTGAATATCAGTTTATAATCCTTGATTACATCCTTCATTTTTATCACCGAAAACAATTATAAATTTTATTTTTAAGCTTCTCAATGATAAAATAATGGAAAAAGCCGTTTGAAAACAATAAACTACACAATAATCAGTGATATTTTCGGTTTCGATTTGTACAGGTTCCATATTGACAATCAATTTATGTAGGTGTAAAATTTAATTAAATAGAACAAAGAGGTTCGTTGATATTTACTGCATTTGGCGGTTTATATCGACGTTCTTTTTTTATCTGAATTTTTACTAAGTTACTAAGAGGGTTTTATTTATGTTAAAGGAAGGCGAAGTAAGAATACCTGCCGGCTGCGCAATATCCTCGATTTTCTCAAAGGATGGAAAAAGCATTTGCGGGGATCGCATAGTTAAGTCCATGGGCGTTATGCATGACCGTTCAAACGGACTCGGAGCCGGTTATGCAGGCTACGGGATTTATCCGCAATACAAGGATTATTACGCTTTTCATATTTTTTATGACAACACAAAGGCTCGGGAGGAATGCGAGCAATACCTTGAAAGGCATTTTGATATAATCAACCTGTCTAAAATTCCCGTAAAGAAAACTCCCGCAATTACAGACGAGCCTCTTATCTGGCGTTACTTTTTGGCTCCCCTGCCTACAAAGCTTGCGGAAAGTCAGCTTGAAGAAAAGGAATTTGTGGTTCGCTGCACAATCAAGATTAATACTAAAATTGACGGAGCGTACATATTTTCAAGCGGCAAGAATATGGGAGTATTCAAGGCTGTGGGCTACCCCGAAGACGTAGGCGAATTTTACAGGCTTGACGAATACGAGGGCTACTGCTGGACAGCTCACGGCAGATACCCCACAAACACACCGGGCTGGTGGGGCGGCGCTCATCCCTTCGCCATGCTTGATATGTCGGTCGTTCACAACGGTGAAATTTCCTCATACGATGCAAACAGAAGGTACATTGAGATGTTCGGATACAAATGCACGCTTCTCACTGACACCGAAGTTATAACATACATTTTGGATTATCTCACCCGAAGGGAAAAGCTGTCCATGGAGGAAACCGCACAGATTATCGCCGCTCCCTTCTGGTCAACGGTAGAGATGAAGGATCCTGAGGAGAGAGCAAGGCTTGAGTACTTAAGAGATACGTTTGCAAGTCTTCTTATAACCGGGCCATTCTCGATTTTGGTTGGTTTTGACGGCGGTCTTATGGCTCTTAACGACAGACTTAAGCTGCGTTCCATGGTTGTAGGCGAAAAGGACGACATGGTATACATAGCCAGCGAGGAATGCGCAATAAGAATTATCGAACCGGAGCTTGACAAGCTTTGGTCGCCCAAAGGCGGAGAAGCGGTTGTGGTAAGACTGAACAATTTGAACGGAGGTAAAAGATAATGGCTGTAAATTATATTTACCCCGAATTTGAAGTAATAAGAGACGCCACAAGGTGTATAGCTTGCCGAGTATGCGAAAGGCAGTGCGCAAATGAGGTACACCGCTTTGACGAGGACTTAGGCATGATGGTTGCGGACAATTCAAAGTGCGTTGACTGTCACAGATGCGTTTCTCTCTGTCCCACAAGGGCGCTTCACATTGAAAAATCAAAGCACACATTCCGTGAAAACGCCAACTGGACCTCGGATAAAATTCAGGAAATTTACCGTCAGGCGGACACAGGCGGAGTTTTGCTCTCATCCATGGGTAACCCACAAAATATACCGGTATATTGGGATAAAATGCTTATAAACGCTTCTCAGGTTACAAATCCTCCCATAGATCCTCTCCGTGAGCCTATGGAAACAAAGACAATTTTAGGCGCAAAGCCCAGGGAAATTCAAAGGGACAGTCAAGGGAACATTGTGGATAACAGAAGCCCCAGAATTACCCTTTCGACACCTATAATGTTTTCCGCCATGTCATACGGCTCAATAAGCTACAACGCTCACGAAAGCCTTGCAAGAGCAGCAAAGGAACTTGGAATTTACTATAACACCGGCGAGGGCGGTCTTCATGAGGACTTTTATCAATACGGACCCAATACGATCGTACAGGTAGCGTCCGGACGTTTCGGAGTTCACAAGGACTACCTTGAAACGGCGGCTGCCATAGAGATTAAAATGGGACAAGGCGCAAAGCCGGGCATCGGCGGACATTTGCCCGGACAAAAAATCGTAGGAGATGTATCCGCCACAAGAATGATTCCCGAAGGTTCGGACGCCATATCCCCTGCTCCCCACCATGATATTTACTCAATCGAGGATTTAAGGCAGCTTGTATTTTCATTAAAGGAAGCAACGAATTACAAAAAGCCTATAATAGTTAAAATTGCAGCGGTACACAACATTGCCGCCATCGCCAGCGGAATTGCAAGAAGCGGTGCAGATATTATAGCTATTGACGGTTTCAGAGGCGGAACGGGAGCGGCTCCCACAAGAATAAGGGACAATGTGGGTATTCCCATCGAGCTTGCCCTTGCAAGCGTAGATACAAGGCTTAGAGAGGAAGGAATAAGAGGCGATGTTTCCCTCCTTGCGGCAGGTTCAATCAGATGCGCTTCGGACGTGGTCAAGGCAATAGCATTGGGCGCAGACGCATGTTATATAGGAACGGGCGCTCTTATTGCGCTGGGCTGTCATGTTTGCAGAACATGCCAAACCGGCAACTGCAACTGGGGCATTGCAACGCAAAGACCGGATCTGGTAAAAAGACTTAATCCGGACATAGGGTACCGGAGACTTGTAAATCTTGTTACAGCTTGGACCCATGAGATTACCGAAATCATGGGCGGAATGGGAATTAACTCAATCGAGGCTCTCAGAGGAAACAGACTTATGCTCAGAGGTATAGGGCTTACGGAAAAAGAGCTTGAAATTCTCGGAATTATGCACGCAGGCGAATAAGGGGGAAAGGCATATGAAAAAGGTTTATGTAAACGAAAAATGGTGTCTGGGCTGCCACCTCTGCGAGTACAACTGCGCTTTTGCAAACTCCGGACTTAACGATATGGCAAAGCTTAAAAATAAAGTTATATTCCCCAAAATAAGAGTTGAGGAAAACGACAAAATCTGTTTTGCGGTCAACTGCCGCCACTGCGACGACCCAATATGCGTAAAAAGCTGCATTGCCGGCGCACTTTCAAAGAGCAAGGACGGCGTTGTGGAAATAGACACCGACAAGTGTGTAGGCTGCTTTACGTGCGTTCTCGTATGTCCCTTCGGCTGTGTTCTGCCGGGTGAAGACGGCGTAATGTCAAAGTGCGAGCTGTGTACAAACAATTCCTTCGGAAGTCCTGCCTGCGTTAAGGGCTGTCCGAACAACGCAATAGTATTTGAGGAGAGATAACCATGAAGTATGTAATTATCGGCAACTCAACAGCCGCCGTAGCCTGTGTGGAGGGAATCAGATCGACAGACAGCTTCGGACAGATAACAATCATCTCCTCGGAAAAATATCACACATATTCGCGTCCTCTTATCTCGTATCTTCTTCAGGGCAAAACCGATATGGAAAGAATGAAGTACAGGGGAAATGATTTTTACGAAAAAAATAAATGCTCATGCCTTTTTGAGAGAACCGCAGCGAAAATCAATCCGGAGGAAAAGACCGTTACACTTTCAAACGGCGGCACGGTGCCTTACGACAAGCTTCTTGTTGCAACGGGCTCAAAGCCTTTCGTGCCTCCCATGAAGGGACTCGAAAACGTCAAAAACAAATTCAATTTTATGTCTCTCGACAATGCTTTGGACTTGGAAAAGAAGCTAAAGAAAAGCTCAAGAGTGCTCATAATCGGAGCCGGACTTATCGGATTAAAATGCGCCGAGGGTATCAGCGGCAAGTGCAAAAGCATAACCGTAGTTGATTTGGCAGACAAAGTAATGCCCAGCGTTCTGGACGAACGATCATCGGAAATGGTCAAAGATCATATCGAAAAGCAAGGGATAAATTTCATACTTTCCGACAGCGTTGCTGAATTTAACGGCAGCAGGGCCGTGCTTAAAAGCGGAACGGAAACGGAATTTGACATTGTTGTTTTGGCGGTAGGCGTAAAACCCAATACGGAGCTTATTGCCGAATGCGGCGGAAAAGTAAACAAGGGTATTGTGACAGACTTTACCGGACTGACAAGCATCGAGGATGTTTATGCGGCGGGTGACTGCACCGAAAGCTATGATATAACCTCAAATTCAAATAAAATATTAGCTCTCCTTCCCAACGCCTATTTACAGGGAGAAACGGCCGGAATAAATATGGCGGGCGGAAGCAAGACCTTTGAAAACGCCGTACCTCTGAACTCCATAGGATTTTTCGGACTTCACATAGCAACGGCGGGAAGCTATGAAGGCGAAAGCTATGTTACATCAACTTCAAACAGCTACAAACGGCTTATTACAAGAGACAACAGGCTTGTCGGATTTATATTGGTGGGAGACGTGGCAAAAGCAGGAATTTACACTTCCATGATAAGGGAGCAAATGCCTCTCGACTCACTTGATTTCCAATCCATCAGAGAAAATCCTTCAATGATTGCAATGAACGAGGGTTACAGAAGGCTTAAGCTTTCCGCAATCAAGCAGTAAGAAAAGCAGGTGCAAAATAATGATAATTACGGCAGGAACAATGCATTTTAAAGCTCTCAACGAAATGATAAGAGAGAGCCGAGACAGAGAGATTATCATCGACAAATGCTACGGGCAGCGTTACATAGGCAGCGGCTTAAGCGGCAAAAACATAACAATTAACGGCACTCCCGGAAATGCATTGGGAGCGTATTTGGATGGCGCAACAATCAACGTAAACGGAAACGCTCAGGATGCAATAGGGGACACGATGAATGAGGGGGAAATCGTTATAAACGGCTCCTCAGGGGACGCTACGGGATACGCAATGAGAGGCGGCAGTATATTTGTTAGGTCAAATGCCGGCTACAGAGCAGGTATCCATATGAAAAGTTATAAAGACAAATCTCCCGTTATAGTGATCGGCGGGTGCGCAGGCTCATTTCTGGGTGAATATCAGGCGGGCGGTAAAATTATCGTCTTAGGGATAGGAAATGAGGGCGCACCTCCCGTCGGTTATTTCTGCGGTACGGGAATGCACGGAGGCAAAATCCTTTTAAGGTGCAGCGAACCTCCCGCAGATCTGCCCGCACAGGTATGTGTAACCGAGGCAACAGACTCTTCACTTAACGAGTTTGTACCATATATAGACGCTTACTGCGACAAGTTCGGAGTGAACTCCGTAGGTCTTTACGACAGTAAATTTTTCATCTTGGAACCAAATACAAGCAATCCTTACAAAAGATTATACACGGAAAATTGAGTGCGGCCGCCGCACTCTTTTTGTTTGATTTATTACCATAAATTAAAAGAGCCGTCCCGTACAGAGGATAGCTCTTTTATATATTTCCGAAGCTATTTTCTTTTTCTTTTTTTCTTTCCTCTTATATCCGCTTTCTTTTCTCCGCAGGCAACGGAGAGGACCAATCCCACGGCTGCGAGTACTGTTCCGGCGGCAAGCTCCCATGAAAGTTCTTGATTTTTAAGGTAAACCCATGAAAAAATCAAAAGAATAACAGGTACGGCATACGAGTAGGAATACGTTGTCACAGCGCCGACAGTACATATGGCTCTGTTCCACAACACAAAGCAAAGTCCCGACGCCAAAATTCCCAAATACAAAATATTTACAAGCACGGAGGATGAGGAAAGCATTGCAATATGCGAGGGTGTCACATCAGAGACAAACAGCAGCGGAACCATAAAAATCAGCCCGTACATAACAATTCGCCTTGATGAACCGATAATATTATGACCGTAGGAGCCGATTTGTCTTACGAGGACGGAATAAGCTCCCCAAGACGCAGCCGCTCCCAAAGCACAAATCAGACCCGTTTTGTTGAAATTCGGTGTAAAGCCCTCATCAAGAGCAATGAGAAAAATTCCCGCAGCGGCAATTATAAAGCTCACGAAGAACACAGCCCGAGGCTTGCCTGAGTTCTTTGAAAAAAGAGAAAATATGCCGCAAAAAAGAGGGGCAAGAGAAAGAATCACGCCCGCATTAACGGCGCTCATGTATTTTAACGCCGTACTTTCAAGAAAAAAGTACAGCGTCACACCGCAAAGTCCGGCAAAAGCGTATGTAAGCTCACGCCCCACAGATTCAAATTTCAGTCTGGGCGGGTAAATAATGTTCAAAAGCACATACGACAAAACAAACCTGCACAGGATAATTTCAGCCGAGCTGAGTCCCAATTCAAGCAAATTTTCGGTTGCAGCGGTTCCTATCGCCCATACGATTATCGTAAATGCGGCGGCAAGATGACCGGTAAATTTTTTTATGCCCATAATTTCCACCGAACGGCTTCGCAGGGAGGATTATTCGGTTTAGCCCTCGTAATCCTCTTCATTCTCCCAATTGTGCCAAACATTTTGAACATCGTCGTTATCATCGAACATTTCAAGCATTTTGCCCATATTTTTAATATCGTCGGGATTTGTCAGCTTTGTGTATGTTGTGGGAATATATTCGGCTTCGGCGGAGATTGCGTTGTATCCCGCAGCAGCAAGAGCGTCGTTTACATTTCCGACGTCGTTGGGCTCGCATCTCACTTCAAACACATCGTCCTCATCGGTAATCAGGTCTGACGCTCCGGCCTCAAGAGCCGTCTCCATAAGAGCGTCCTCATCCACTCCGTCCTTTTCGATAACGATGTTTCCCTGTCTGTTGAACATAAACATAACGGAGCCTGCCTGACCCATATTTCCGCCGTACTTATCAAAATAATGTCTGACGTCTCCGGCGGTTCTGTTTCTGTTGTCGGTAAGGGTTTCAACGATAACGGCAATTCCGCAGGGACCGTAGCCCTCATATATGCACTCTTCATAATTGTCGGCATTTCCGTCGCCGGCAGCTTTTTTTATAATTCTTTCGATGTTGTCATTGGGAACATTGGCAGCCTTTGCCTTTGCTATAACATCCTTCAGCTTTGAGTTTCCGGCAGGATCCGGACCGCCCTCACGAACGGCAACGGCAATTTCTCTTCCGATTTTGGTAAACACCTTAGCCCTTTGATTATCGGTTTTTTCCTTTTTCCTTTTTATTGTACTCCATTTGGAGTGTCCTGACATAAAAATCACCTTTACATTATTTATTAAACCTATTTTATCACCAAACGGCTTTTTCGTCAATACGGCATTTAAATAATTTTGATAAATTCGGGTACAATACGGATATTCTGAAGGGTGGAATTAATGTGAACAGGCTTAAACGAAATCTCCGCAAAAATATGAATATCATAAAGAAGCAATACAAAGCTGCTCTTTCCGCATCAAAATTAAAAGAACAACCCCTTACGGACAGCGAAAAGGCCGCAAATATTTGGCTTACGGACAATTTCAGACTTTTGGAGAAAATTTCCTCTCGGCTTTTCGGTTATATAAAATCGGGGAGCGTCACTGAAAGCTCACCCGAAGTTGAAGAGGCGTATAGAGTCTGTTTTGAAATGTGCGAAAACGGTATACTTCCATCGACCTCGGAGGTTATATCCTATTTGCTCAGCAGGAAAATTTCCCTTTCGGCTCTTTTGCAGCTTGAATTTTTCACTGCCGCCGCTCTCATAGCCCATACGGCGGAAGGCGCGGCAAGCAGCCCTTCACGGTGTATAAACGCAATAAAATCCCTGAACCGTCTGCCGGACACAGATTTCAAAAAAATATTAAACGAGGTAAGCGGCACGGAAAAAATTCTCTGTCAGGATCCCACAGGCGAGTACCGTATGATGACGGATGAGACGAAAAGAATGTACCGCCTGGCGGTTTGCAGAACAGCCGAAAAAGACGGCATCACGGAAATTGAAGCTGCGGTAAACGCTTTGGAAAAGGCAAAGGCTGAACGGCGCCACATCGGCTTTTTCCTTGATATTGAACAAGACAAAAGCAGGCAGGGCAGACTTATTCTGATATTGGAAAATCTTCTTCCCCTTGCAGCGGCATGGGCGGTTTCACACCGTTCACTCCCCCGTTTTATCGATACGGTCAACAGGCGGAGATATTTGGCGTTTTCATCGTTAAGCTTATATCTTCCGCTCAGAGAAATTATGAAGCATATGGGAAATGCCGCCGCATCAAAAATATCCCGACCCGCACCGCTGCCGAAAATGGATTACGGCAAGGGAATCCCCCACAGCGAAAAAACAGTTATAGCCGTGGTATCCATATTGCCGAAGGCGGAAAAGGCAAAGGACATGGGACATCATTTAAAGGAGCTTATGATGTCAAACTGCCGAGACAGCACCGTAATTTGTCTTTTGGCGGATTTAAGGGCTGCCCAAACACCCGAAACGGAAAACGACAGTGAAGATTTAAAAGCGATGACAGAGGTTATAAACTCACTGAATGAAATTTGCCCCGATAAGGTTGTCCTTGCATTAAGACCTCGTGAGTATTCTTCGAGAGAAGACGAATGGGTTGGACGGGACAGGAAAAGAGGCGCGGTAACAGACCTTGTAAAACTTATAGCAGACGGGGAAAACCAATTTAAAATAATCGGAAACGCCCAAATTTTAAGGGACGCAAAATATTTAATGGTTTTAGACAGCGATACCGAAATGCCCTTCGGAAATTTAAAGCTGCTGGTGGGTGCGGCATCCCATCCCTTAAATCGTCCGCAATTTAAATATTCGAGAAATAAAGCGGAAATCGTGTCTGGCTACGGAATAATCACGCCGAAAATCGAAGCATTGCCGGGCAAGACAAAATTTTCCCGTGTTATGTCTCAGGGAGGGCTGTCGTATTACAACACTGTTTCGGGAGAGAAATATCAGAATTTATTCGGAAAATCAATTTTCACCGGCAAGGGATTGATTAATATTGAGGCATACCGCCGTCTTTTAACCGAAAGCCCACTTTTACCCGACGCTGTTTTAAGTCATGACATTATAGAAGGAATAATAATGCGGACGGGATTTTCGGGGGATATTTCCCTAACGGAGTCCTTTCCCGCAAATGAAATTTCATATTACAACCGTCTCCACCGCTGGGTAAGGGGAGATATTCAAAATATTCCCTTTTTATTCAAGGGTTTGGATTTATTGGGAAAATATTGGATAACGGACAACATCGCAAGGATTTTGACGCCTATATCATCCTTTTTTTTGTTAATCGGTCCGGCGGTAAAGCCCTTTTCCGGCAAAAAATCATATTACGCAGCATTAATTGTGTTTCTGTCCCAAATATTGCCAGAGGGCCTAAAGCTCATATCAAGCGGGAATTTAAACGAAGGAAAAAGAGCCTTTTACAATTTAGTTATGCTGTTCCACACCGCTTATATCAATGCGGACGGAGCTGTCAGAGCCGTTTACAGGATGATCCGCAGAAAAAATCTTTTGCAATGGACAACGGCGGAGCAATCGGAGGCAAAAGGTACAAATACGGTTAAAAATCATTTTATAAGCTCGCTTCCGTCGGAAATTGCGGGTTTAGCTTTGATCGGCTCAAGCTTAAAAAACGCTCAAATTTTAAACAGCGTGTTAAAATCAGGCGGCAAACGGCTTCTTTTGTCCGCTTCCGGCGCAGCAGCCGCTCTTGATTTTCCACTGTCGCTGACAAGCTCAAAAGAGGCGGAAACAAAAGCGCATATATCGAAAAGCGATGCGGAAAAGCTTAAAGCATACTGCTTTGACATGTGGCGGTTTTACACGAAATACTCCGCTGCAAGAGACAATTATCTTATTCCGGACAATGTTCAGGAGCTTCCCGTTCAGAGGACGGCGCACAGAACCTCTCCCACAAATATAGGGTTAATGCTGTGCGTATTTTTGGCTGCGAGGGACTTTGGATTTATAACCTCCGAAGAGCTTTTCAGCCGTCTTGACAAATCGCTGTCGGCAGTGGAAAGCTTGCCGAAATTCAAGGGCAACCTTTACAATTGGTATGACACCGAAAGCTTATCCGTTTTAGCTCCCGAATATGTTTCAACCGTTGACAGCGGAAATTTCTTGTGCTGCTTGACGGCTTTGAAGGAGGGGCTGAAGGAATATTTATCGGAGTGCGGCGGTCTTGAGAATATTATTGCAAGATGTGAAAGGCTTACAGCCGAATGCGATTTAGGCTTTTTATACGACAGGCAAAGGGATTTGTTTTATATAGGATACGACAAGGCCTCGGCTTCATTTTCACAATCTTACTACGATCTGCTTATGAGTGAAGCGAGAATGACGAGTTATTTTGCCGCCGCCGCTGAAATTGTACCCGTCAGTCATTGGCAGGCTCTCAGCCGAACGCTGTCAAAGGACGGAAAATACACAGGTCCGATTTCCTGGACGGGAACGATGTTTGAATATTTTATGCCGTCAATTTTTCTCCCCGCTTACGAAGACACCGTGGAAAGCAACGGGTTAAAGCTTTGCATACACGCTCAAAAGAAAAGCGTTAAAAGGTTAAACATTCCCTACGGCATATCCGAAAGCGGATTTTACGCTTTTGACGACGAGCTGAACTATCAATACAAGGCTCACGGAGTACCGAGCATAGCGCTGAAGCATATACCGCAAAAGGAAACGGTTATCTCACCGTATTCCACATTTTTAACTTTGCCGTCAGATCCAAAGGAAGCGATGGAAAATCTTGCACGCCTTGAAGATATGGGGCTTTACGGAAAATTCGGATTTTATGAAGCTGCTGATTTCACAAGCGAACGAAAAGACGGCAGGGACTTTTCCGTTGTAAAAAGCTTTATGTCGCACCACATAGGCATGAGCTTTTTGGCGGCGGCAAACTGTATATTTGACGGCATTATGCAAAAGCGTTTTATTTCAGACAGCAAAATACTCGGCGGAAAAAGTATGCTCCAAGAAAAAATCCCTCGAAATATGAAAATTATCGAGCCTGAAAGAGAGAACAACGCTCCTGTCAAACCCAGAAGAGCAGTAAAGAGCAAAACGGAAATCAGCGATATAAGCATTGATGAACCTAATTGTAAAATTCTGTCAAACGGCGAGCTGTCGCTGTTATTATCAGACTCGGGTGCAAGCGTTTTGCTGTATAAGGAAAGCTCTGTTTTCGCTCTGAGAAGAAATCCGACTGTCTACCCGTCCGGAATTTTCGCAGCCGTAAAAATGGCTTCGGGAAAGGTCATCCCGTTTACGGCGGCGCCGCTTTTGCGAGAGGAAAAACAATACACGGCAAAATTTACGGACTGTTCGGTTGTATACAAAAACAGGGACAGCAGTATTTCCTGCACGGAAACGGCGGCAGTTCACCGCACTCTGCCCTGTGAAATCCGAATATTTAAAATAAGAAACCGCACAAAATCAAGGAAGTCGGCATCTCTGATGATTTATGCCGAGCCTCTGTTTTCGGATATTAACTTTGCAGATACGCATCCCGCATTTTCAAGGCTTTTTGTCACAGCAAAATACTCGGATAAGGACAAAGCGTTGATTTTTACCAAAAACGAAAAAGACGGGAACAGACAGGTTTTTCTTGCAATGGGATTTTCAGACAAGTCGGATTTTTCGTATTGCCTTGACAGAGAGGCTGTTCTGCCTCCAAACAGCGGAATTTACGGGCTTTTCACAAAAAATTATGAAAACAATTCGCAGTCTGCGGACAAATGCGCAGCCATGGAAATAAAATTTTCAATTCAGCCAAAGGCAGCCGTTTCGGCAACTCTTTTGACATGCGTCGGCTCAAATGAAAAGGAAGCGCTTTCCGCATTAAAATCCGCAAGAAGCAAACGGACGGACACATTGACGGAATACGCCGGTTGTCCTTTCTCATCGGGCAGCATCACCGAAATTTACGCCGACAAGCTTATTGAACGGATATTTTTCGGCAGACAGATGCCGCCATCGGCAAAAAGGGCTGCGCAAAAGAACAAAAGCGATTTTTCCGTTCTTTGGCAGTCGAGCATTTCAGGGGATTATCCCATTATTGCCGCAAATGTTCCCGAAACGGAGGGCAATTCGGATTTGTCTTCGGTAATTCCCCTTGTAAAGCTCCACAGCGGTCTTCGGTTAATGGGTATCCGCACGGAGCTTGTATTCCTATATCCCTATGAGGATGATTATTTCAATTCTTTAAAAGCTGAAATCAAAAAGTCCTTGTCAAAAGGCGAGCCCTTCGGCATAGGGAAAAAGGGCGGAATTTTTATCATAAACCCGAAAAACAAATCCGAGCAATTTATAAATCTGCTGAAAGCGGTTTCATATGAAATTTATCCCCAAGAAACACAAAATAAGTCAAAAAACCGAAGTCATACAAAACTGCTGACCGAAAATAATCCGAACCAATCAAATAAAAATTATTTCGATAAAAACGGATTTACAATTAACTCTCTCCCCTATCTGCCCTACTGTCACATTATATGCAACAGAGCTTTCGGCTGTCTTGTTTCCTCAAATTCGTTAGGTTACACATGGGCAATAAACTCAAGGGAAAACAAACTGACGCCATGGATAAACGACACAAGAACGGACGCCTACGGCGAAAAGCTTATTCTCACAACGGAAAACGGACAATTTGACCTTTTGAAGTATTGTACGGCTTTTTACGGCGAGGACAAAGCGGAGTTTTTTGCCTCGGCGGACGGTATAAAAGCCCATGTGACGGTAAGCGTTCCGCCTAAATCACTTTGCAAAAATATTGACGTTGTCCTTTGCGGCAAGCTTCAAGGGGAAAGAAACGTTAAAATTTCTTACAGACTTTTGCCTGTTTTAGGAGATTTTGAAAGAACTTCAAGCCTTGTAAAGACTCAGGAAACCTCCTGCGGCGTTACTGCGGAAAATCCCGCAAACATTCCCTTTAAAGGAGGATTGATTGCAGGTTCAAAAGGTAAATTTCAGGCCGAGTACGACGGACAATTCATAACCGTAAGCGAAAATTTTAAATTGTATTCCGATACAGAGAAAAAAGCTTCATTTTACCTCGCCTACTCCGCCAATCCGAAAACAGCTGAAAAAATGCCATATATCATCTCCGAAGCTCCGCCGAAAAACAAAATTGAAATTTTCACCGGCGACAGAGAGCTTGATAATCTGTTTAACGATTTTCTTCCGACTCAAATTATCCGCGGACGGATTTTTGCGAGAACGGGATTTTATCAATGCAGCGGGGCGTACGGCTTCAGAGATCAAATTCAGGACGCAATGGCTGTAGTTCTCACACATCCGAAATTGCTCAGAACTCAGATTTTCAGATGCTGCGCCGCTCAATTTTCGGAAGGAGACGTTCTTCACTGGTTCCACCCGTTGATTATTGCGGGAAAGCCTGTTTTAAGGGGAGTCCGCACTCTTTACAGCGACGATCTGCTGTGGCTTCCCTTGGCTGTGGGAGAATATTGTCTGAAAACCGGCGATTACTCCCTTTTAAGTGTAAAAATTCCCTATATATCGGCTCCTGTTCTTGAAAAAGGCGAAACGGAAAGATATTCGGAATATGAAAGCTCAAATAAAAAAGGGTCTGTTTATGAGCATTGTTTAAAGGCAATTTTTTACTCATGTCAATTTGGAGCTCACGGCTTGCCTCTTATAAAGGGCGGAGATTGGAATGATTCCTTTAATCAAGTGGGAATTAAAATGAAAGGCGAAAGCGTTTGGCTTGCCATGTTCCAGGTTCATGTTATGAGGATTTTTTCAAAAATTTCAGCTTTTATGAAGGATTTTCCCTCTCAACGGCGTCTGCTTTCCCTTGCGGATAAAATTACGGAAGCGGTTGAAAACAGTGCTTGGGATGGCGACAGATATTTAAGATGCTTTTACGATGACGGTACGCCTATGGGGAGCAGGGAAAACGAAGAATGCGCAATCGATATTTTGCCTCAGGCGTGGTCTGTATTTGCGAAAATGCCCGACCCTTTAAGATGTGAAAAGGCAATTCACACCGCCTACAACGAGCTTGCAGACAAGGAAAACGGATTTATAAAGCTGTTCGATCCGTCCTTCGGCGTCAACGGCAAAAAAGCCGGATACGTGAATTTGTACCCTGCGGGAATCCGTGAAAACGGCGGCCAGTACACCCACGGTGCAGTCTGGCTTGCAAAAGCGTTTTTTGAAGCGAAGGATCCCGACACGGGATATGAGCTTTTAAGCATCCTGAACCCGTCAAAGAAAGATTCCTCCGTATACAAAGCCGAACCCTATTATTTGGCGGGCGATGTCTACACAGAGGGAGCCATGAAGGGCAGAGGCGGGTGGAGCATATACACGGGATCTGCCGGATGGTTTTACAGAACGGTTTATGAGGATATGCTTGGAATTAAGCAGAAAAACAACAAAATTGAAATATGCCCTTGTCTGCCCAAGGATTTAAAGGAGTGCAAGGTAAAAATTACAATTAATTCAAAATCGGAAGTGTTCAATATTAGGTCAGGCAAAAATTAAATCACGCACGGCTGCATAGGCTGTATAAACCAACAAACCGTTCTTGCCATAAGCAGGAACGGTCGTTTTGAACACATATTACTTGTTTTTTCTGTATCTCAGGTAGTCCTCAAGAATTATTACAGCTGAAACCGCATCGATAACGGATTTTCGTTTTTTGCCCCTTGTATCGGTAGCGTTAAGGGCTTTGCCGGCGGAAACGGTAGTAAGCCGCTCATCATACATCTCAACATTTATCGAAGAGCCGTTTTTCAATTCATCTGCAAGCTCACGGCAGGCATCGGCTCTGAAGCCTTGAGAGCCGTCCATATTTACGGGAAGTCCCACGACAATAAGCTCGGCTTTAAGCTCCTCGGCGGCGGACAAAATTTGCTCTGCAAGCCTTGCCCTGTCCGTTTCGGTTATAACCTTTACGGGATAAGCCAATATTTCGTTTTTATCACATACGGCAATGCCTGTTCGCACATCGCCGTAATCCACTGAAAGAATTACCATTTTTATACTTTAAGCAACCTCTGAAACACAATTCAGGCTATAAGATTAATCCTCGCTGTCTCCGCTGTCATTGCCCTCATCGGCGGCAGCGGCGGCTGTTGTGGCGGCGGCTGTTGTGGTTACAGCAGCGGTTGTGGTTTCATCCGCAGTATCGCCGGAATCACCGCCGGTATCGTCCGCATCGTCTTCCTCCTCCGTATCCGCCGCAGCGGTGTAGGAATGTCCGGTGCAAGTTGCGGGAATTGAATCCTCCTTATACCAGCCTGTGGCGGTACTTGAGCAGGATGAAGACGCTATAAGTCCCGTAGACGTACAATATGTCATTTGAACCAAATCGTCACTGTAGGTAAAGCTCTTTGAAGGCAGGTTGGCATGAATTTTATTCATAACCGTCTGATACAAAAGTCCGCAGTAGTTTGTCGAAAAATCGAGAGCTTCCGCATGTTCGGAATATCCCATCCACGTAGCGCATACGTAATAGGGAGTTGCGCCTATGAACCAACGGTCTTTTTCATCGGATGTCGTACCTGTTTTTGCATACATTTCAAAGCCTGTAACGGTATAATTTCGTCCGGTACCGTTTGAGGACGTAACAACAGTTTGAAGAAGCTTATTCATAACATCGGCGGTGCCTTCGTCCATTACCTGCTCGCCGCTGTCATTGTGGGTAAGGTAAACAACGGAGCCGGAGCTGTTGGTGACGGTGTAGTAGCAATAAGGCTCATAATACACTCCGCCGTTGCCGAAGGTTGTGTAAGCCGCGCACATTTCAATCGCATAAACGCCGTTGGTCATACCGCCTACAGCCAAAGCCGAATAATCCATATCCGCATCGTCAAGAGATGTAATTTTGAATGTGTCCTGAAGCCAGTTAAAGCACTCGCTGACTCCGATCTTGCTTACAATCTGAGCCGGAACCGTATTATATGAGGGAGCGAGAGCCTGCTGAATTGTTACATAGCTTGAAGAAGAGCCTGTATCTCCTCCGTAGTTGGTGGGCCATCTCTCACCGTTTACGATAATTCCGTAATTCTGCACAAGAGGATATGACCATGTGTAAAGATTGCTGTCAATTGCCAAGGAGTACACGCTTAGCGGCTTAATGGAAGAGCCGGGCTGCCGTGTCGAATCCGTAGCAATATTCAGACACCGCGCGCTTTCCTTCTCACCCGCCTGGCCTACTATTGCAACGACCCGTCCCGTATAGTCCATAATAACCATACAAGACTGAACCTGTTCCCCGTAGGAATTTGTTGCGGTTGGGAAGCCCGTTCTGTTGTAGTATATATCCTCGATTGTTTCCTGAATGTCAAGGTCCACGGCAAGATGGATTCTCAATCCTCCGTAGTATACAAGCGTCCATGCTTCATTATAGGTATACGAATAGGCCGCCATAAGATCTTCTATAACCTTGTCTATTGCGTAATCGATGTAATAGCCCTGAATCTCTTCCTCTTCTTCTCCGGCAGTACCCGCATTGCTTTCGTCAACGTCAATCATATCGCCGGATGAGCTGTCATCATCCTCGGATGCGGCGACATAGTCCTCATCGGTAGTAAACACAAGGTCGTAATTTACGGCTTCCTCGTACTCGTCCTGAGTTATATATCCCTGTTCAAGCATTAAGCTGAGGCAGTAATCACGGCGTTCCTTATTGTTGTCGGGGTTAATTATGGGATCGTAGGTTCTCGGTTCCTTTGTGATTACCGCAAGGCAGGCGCATTCGGCAAGATTAAGATCGCCCACATCCTTGCCGAAGTAATACTCCGCCGCAGTCTGTACGCCGTAGCAGCCGGCATCAAGGTAAAGGGTGTTGAGGTATGCCTCTAAAATGGTATCCTTTGAGTAGTGTTTTTCAAGGTTTAAAGCATTTTTAATTTCATTGAATTTTCTGATGAAAGTTGCGTCACGCTCGCCCGTCAGGTTTTTAATAAGCTGCTGAGTTATGGTGGAGCCGCCCTGTCCCAAATTGGAGGGAACCACAATAACTCCGATGGTTCTGATCCAGTCAACACCCGCATGTTCATAAAAACGCTGATCCTCCAAAGCGACAAAAGCGTTTTGAAGATTTACGGGGATTTCATCCAAGTCAACCCACACACGGTTCTCCTCGCCGTGGAGTCTGATAAGCTCCACCTCGTTTCCGTCATCGTCAAGGGTATACATAATCGTAGTCTGACTTTGATTTGCCTTATACTCGTCAAGGTCTATCGCAACCTCGCCGTTTACAAAGTCGGAAACATATTTCATAACGTAAAGCCCCACTGTGGAAACGGAGATCATGGCTATAAGGCAAAGCGAGCAAATTATTATGCCGAAACGGCGGAGTCCCGGATGCTTTTTCTTTGTTTTCTTTTTCGTTTTTTTATTTTGTTGGTCACTGTCTTCCGCACCGTTGATTCCGCCTGAATTTTGGGTGCCGTAGGCAGTCCCTCCGGCTCTGCCGGAGCGGGAATTTGCGGCAGCACTCGCAGCTCTGCTTCTTGCGGCGGGAGCATTGCCCGTTCCGTAAGGCTGCTGATAGCTGCCCCGAACGCCGCCGTTATTATTTTCTCTGTCTGTATAGTTTTCGTTCATCTGAAATATCACCTATAAATGTGAATTGCTTACCTAAGCCGCATCCAAACAGGACATTGCAACCCAGCCTCTTTGACCGTCATACTCTACGTAACCCCAGCCTTCGCCGTCCACAAGATTGTCCTCATATTCGTCAACATATAGAACCTCAAGCTGAGTGCCGTTCGGTATTTCAGTTAATTTGGAAGAGCTTTTATCTGCCGCAATTCTCATATTAAGGTTTGTTTCATCGGAACCCGTGGTTACAACATATGTGCCTGCGCTTGCAGATGCAACGGATCCGGATGATACATTACCGTTGCTTATGATATTACTGTCGGTTTCGGACTCGCTGACGGTTTCCGGTTCGTTTACAACAACAGCGCCATCGCTGCTTGCGCTTACGCCGTGGGCAATGAGGCATATAATTAAAATCAGGAGAACAACCGCAGCTCCAATCATAATCACAAGACGCCGGTCTGCTTTCTTTATGCTGTCAATAAGTCTTCTGAAAAATCCTACCGCATTTATAAGGAATTTTTGAAATCCGCTCGGCTCATTATTTTTTTCCATAAGTACATGCCTCCCACATTACGATTAAAAAAATCTGCATATCCGTATATTTGTTTCATTATATCAAACAGAGGTATAAATTTCAAGCATTTTAACAAGATTGTAATTATTTATTTGAAGAAAATGCAGATATATGTTAAAATAAAAAGTCCCGCAAAGAGGATAAAACTCTTGCGAGACCTTAAATGGTGACTCAGCGGGGATTCGAACCCCGGACACCCTGCTTAAAAGGCAGGTGCTCTGCCGACT
>JAJQGK010000050.1 GCA_021200555.1 Clostridiales bacterium
GTGTTCGGCAACAATGTCGGCAGCGTCGTCACTCTTGACTCTTATACAGATCTTTTCGGCGGAAACTACCACACAAATTACAGCGGGCTGGGCTCCGCTCATAAGTATATGCAGGACTCCTTCCAAGAGTCCTTGACAAAGCCCTATATTGGCACGGAAACAGCCTCCGCCGTAAACAGCAGGGGAGTGTATTCCTATTCCTCGTCAAATTATCAGTCTTCGCCTTACGCCTGCCGTTACTGCGGTTCTTATCAGATAAATTCCTATGATAGTCAGACTATAAACTGGGGCGAAACTGCATCCACCATGCTTTGGTATTCTCAGACCAACGACTGGTTCTCCGGCGAGTATATTTGGACGGGCTTCGATTATTTAGGCGAGCCCACTCCTTGGAACAGTACGGGTGCAGGCTCCTCTCTGAGCACCCCCAACTCCTCATATTTCGGCACGGTTGATACAGCCGGATTTGCAAAGGACTCCTACTATCTTTACAGAAGCGTTTGGAATGACAGCAGCACGACTCTTCACCTTCTCCCCGGCACATGGAATGAGAGCAGCCTCTCAATTGACAGTGACGGGTACGTAAACGTGGCAATTTACAGCAACGCCTACAAAGTCGAGCTTTATTTGGGCGATGATTTAATCGGCTCTTCCGTTGCAACGGAAACCGCAACCGATGCGGGGCATACCTACAGAACTTATGAAGCAACGGTTGAAAACGAAACCTACTGCAAAGAGCTTTCAATGACGACATATTACGGCAATAACGCCTATTCATCGGATATAGGTGCAGAGCTTTATACCCAGTTTGCCGTGTTTTACGACAGCACGAAAACCCTTTCCGTTAAGGCTTATGACGAAAGCGGAAACGAGATTACCGATACGGTTGGCACAACGTCAGTGTACGCCAATGAAGCGTCAGCCATTTCCCTTGAAATCTGGGGCGGAGACGCAACAGCCACGGCGGACGGCGACAGCTTTAAGTATATTGAAATTACGGCTGTTGACGAAAACGGCAATTTTGTAAATGATTACAACGGCACGGTAACCATAGATTTAACGGGCGTAGGCGAGATTGTGGGCGTTGACAATGGCAATGCCGCCACCACCGAAAAGGGTCAGCAGTCCTCCGTCCTCACCTCCGACACAACGGCAAATATCGCTCTCTTTAACGGCAAGGCTGTAGTAGTCGTTAAATCAACAGAGGAGACGGGTGAAATTTCAGTTTCCGTTACGGCGGCGGATTTGTCCTCAACGGAAACGGTGACAATAACTTCCCAAGCCGAAACGGGCGATGAGCTTACGGATGAATTTGAAGAGGTTGTTGACCAGTCCTCCTTAACTCTCTCCGTAGAGTCAAGCGAGCTTTACGAGTATCTCAGCGCAGCCATTCCGGAGCTTTCGGACGGCAGCAGTTACATTCTTTACACTCCCGACAAATCGGAAACGGAATACCTTCCCGACGGCAGCTACGTCCTTGTCAGCGAAAGCTCAGACGGCAGTACTTCAACGGGAGTTATGTGCATAGACGGCAGCGATAACGTTCTTACAAGCGGAGGGGACGCCGAGGCTTCATCCTATGTGTGGAGCTTTACAAGGCAGGACGACGGAACATATATCGTCTCCTGCACCGATTCCGACGTTACTCTCTCATATCTTAATATAACGGAAAGCGGGATTACAATCGGCAAGGAAAGCCAAAATCTGACAGTTGTCTACGGCTGCGATTCCATAACAATCGGCTCTTCCGATGGGTATTACATCACCTATTCCGCCGACAGCTCAAATGCGGTGGATGTGTCTGCGGACGGCGGGTCTTCTTTTTCTCTGTACACCGTCAGCGGCGGCGAAGTCTCAAGATGGACAGGCTCTCACGCCCTTGAGAACGGCAATTATGTAATTTACAGTGATTACAATCCCTATGCCATGTCAACGACAGAAACATCTGTTTCCGGCGGTACAGACAGCTCGGACGGTCTTGTTTACGGCTTTGAGCTTGCGGAAGCCGAGGTATCCGGCACGGAGCTTACCACGGCGGGAGATGCGAACACGGTTGAATGGGTGTTTGAGTATATTGCGGGCACGGGCAATCACTATTACGTTATGACCCATGACGGGCAATACCTGAATGTGGGCGTTTACGGCGTTGTTACGCTATCCGATGAGCCTGTGGAGCTTGTGCTGTATCTCAATGATGAATTTAGCTCAAGCGATGAAGACAGAATCGCTTTGTCCGATGTTGATGCAACGTCATATTTGCAGAAGAGATCCGGTTCCATATTCTCAACGGGAAGAAGAAATACGGTCGCACAGTCCCAGCTGCTGCTGTATAAGGACCAAGAGCTTTCCGAGGATATGCAGAGCCTTTACAACGCTCTCCTTACCTATATACAGGTTGACTCATCCATATATTCCGCCGCAACATATTCGGTGCTTATCAGCGTTCTTTATGACGGATATGAGATTTACATATCAGACAACGTAACGGATGAACAAGCTGCGGCCGCCACGGCTGCAATCGAAGCGGCTTATGCTGCCCTTGAGGCTACCGACAGACAGACTATTATACAAGATGAAATTGTCAATATGACTCGGCGCAGCGGCGACGAAACTCTGACCGCCTTCGACTATTATGACGCCTCCTCCGGCGTTGAGGACGGAACATATCTTATTTCCTTAAATTCCACATCCGCAAGACTTATGTACAATACAATCAGGTCAAGCACGGCGGGAACCCTTGACGCAGGAACTAAATCCGTTACATCGGGTACTGTCACCATATCGGATACACATTATATGTATGAGTTTACCCTTGTAGACGGAACGACGGATCAATATTATATTTACAACCTTCAAAACGGACAGTATCTGAATATAGGCGATAATTCAAGCTCGAATTACGTTCTTATGTTCAGTGACGAGCCTCAGGCGATAACGGTAACTACAAATACGGACGGCTCTGTTTATATTTCCGCAGATACCGCATACCTTTACGGCGGCACGGCAAGCGGAGTCGGCGGCGGCTGGTACACAAGCACCTCCGCCACAAAGATCAGACTGTACAAATCTCAGACGGACGATGAGGCGATAGACTCTCTTTACGACGCCATGCTTGAAACGGCGTATTATGACTCTACACTGTATACAGAGGAGTCGTTTGCGGCTCTTCTTGACGCAATCGAAGCGGGCATTGCCGTATATGAGGACGAAAGCTCTGCGGATGAGGATTATGCGGCGGCGGAAACTGCAATATGGGCGGCGGTTGACGCTCTTGAAGTTTTTGATTACGCCGGATATTTAAGGGATCAGATAAGCGCTCTTGAGGAATTTTCAACTACGGTATCCGAAAATACCTTTGAAAAGTACACCGATACGACTGTTTTGGACGGCGTTTATATGATTACCGCTCCTGCAAGCTCAAGCACTACCGTCAGAGCGGTATACGGAGCATACGACTCAACGGGTCTTAATTCGGGCAGCTTTACCCCAGCCGATGACGGCACCATAAGCACAACAATGATAAAGTATATATTCAGCCTTGTGCTTGTTGAGGGAACCACAGACCAATATTACATTCAGTGTATCGGCTATGATGAAGATCAATATATGGTCGTTGACAGCAGCGACAAGCTCAATATGAGTGCCACACCTCAAGCTCTCACCGTAACGGTCAACGATGACGGCACGATAGCAATCTCATCGGGCAGCAATTACGACACTGTTTATTACGTCAAAGGGCCCACCTCCGGCAACTGGACGGCAGTTACGTCAACGGACATTGCGATTACTCTCTACAGAGCAACCACGGACGATCTTGCAAAGGCGGATCTCTATGATAAGCTCGTATCGGCTGTCGCCACGGAGCAGGATAATTATACCTCCACATCCTACAATAACCTTGTTGACGCAATTGCGGAGGCTCTTGCGGTTTACAATGACGAAAATTCGGATCAGGCGGCTTATACGGCGGCAGCGGCTGCAATAAGCGCTGCGGAGCAGGCTCTTCGGCTTAACACCGTAATCTTCAACGCCGTTTTGTATAAGTACGGCTACAACACCTCCGACAAAACCTATTCCTACGGCGGACGGGATTTCAATGCCCAGACCTACGCTAAGATGGCGGAGTATATTTCAAGCAGCACGGAGCTTGTAAATCAGATTAAAACGATTATCGGCTACGACACCGACTACGCCGATACAACCTACGCCGATGCGGCTTTGGAAACCGCAATTGATTATTATGCGGAGCTTTACAGCTTGGCGTTTGCATCAAATGCCGTGGGAAATTCATATCAAATAACCTTTAACAACGGTACGGAATCGGGCAGCACGGCTGCAGCGACTGCGGCGCTCTTCTATCGAACATATTGGAATATTTGGAGAAAAGGCAACAGTACCGCTTATTCGGGAAATACCACAACAAATGACGGCGCATCCGTTCAGGGTATTTTCAGCACGACTCTTATTAACGGGCTGCCGGGAATGCACGATGCTTACGACACTCTTGAGTATACCAATGATTATGACAGAGGTCAGTTGGGAAACCTTAAAATAACACTGACCACGGGAGACGGCACGACATCCAATTATACCTTGACAGCGTTGAACAACATCAGCGTCTACGTTCCCGATTACTTCAGCGAAAACAACGCTGCGGGAGACGATGCGAATGTCTCAGACGACGGATATATGGAGTATTCCAAATATTATTGGGATACAACGTTCTCCTTCCTTGCAACCACCAACGAATACGGCGTTACAACCTATACCTACGACTCTTCCGATACATCCTATAACATTCAGGTTGACTTTAACGATGAAGAGCAAACGGCGGACGCCTATTTAATCTCCTCTTCGGAAAACCTGACGGTTAAGAACGGATCAACCTCAAAAACAGGCTTCTTCCCCTTTAACTACCGTCTTGACGGCGATAACGCAGACGCCGCCACCACCGAAAATGCGGTTTACCATTTCGGCATGAGCTTTTCCACGGACTTCTATATTCCCACCGACGACGGCCACACCTACTCAGACGGCAGCGACATCGTGTTCAGCTTCTCCGGAGACGACGACGTTCTTGTTTATGTGGATGACGTTCTTGTCCTTGACAACGGCGGTCTTCACGGCGCAAGGGCAATGTCCGTGAACTTCTCAACCATGTCTGTTTCCTATCAGATAATCGGCGATTTGGAAACGCAGACCATTTTAAACAGCGCAGACGACAGTGCGGATTATATAACCTACACCTACGGTGAGACTAACACCGGTATAAGCGACCAAAACCAAGCCGCAATAGATTATCTTAATAAGATTGCAAACGACGGCGAAGTCCACACAGTCAGATTCTACTACCTTGAAAGAGGCTCAACGGACTCCAACGCCTATATACAGTTCAACCTGCAAAAGGTTTCCGATTACCTTGTGCTTGACGACCAAAGCTATGTGGCGGATTACGGTCTGCCCATTAAGGTTGAAGACGAAACGGAAGGCATAAAGTCGAACAACATCAATCTTACCGATAATTATGTGAATGAAAGCGACAAGCTGACTTACGAATATATCGGAATAGCCGATAAAATTCCCACCTGCATCAGCGCCGGTGAGTATTTCGGCTCCGACTTTGAGGATATACTCGTCAACACAAGCGGCGGACAGCTTTTCACCGCAGACACAACCTCACTGACTCATACGGACTCCTACGGTGTATTTGTTATGAACTCCGACGGAACGTTCAGCTATACGCCTACTACCATGACATTCAACTACTACGATTACCTATATGTATTTGCCAAGGTTTACAACGATCCCACTTATGAGGACGGAGTTGTATATTACGCCTATGAAAAAATAACCGTTATCCCTGCCACTACCGTTTACTATGAGGATGATTTTGAAGGCACGGACGGTATGACCTACACAGACGGAACCATTGCCGGCGGAAGCACCAGCGGAAAAGGCTACGGCGTATGGAGCACGGTAACGGGTACGGGTACGGCGGCAGACTCTCAGGCGGCGGATCTTGTGGGAGATGTAAAGGCGAATATTTACGGCTATGACTCAAGCTATGATTCCTTTGCAACCTACAGCAATAATTCCGCCCATGTTGTAACAGTAAGCTCCGACAACAATTCAAAGCTGTCGGGCAACAGCGGCGCAAGCTGGCCTACAGCGACATTTACCTTTGCCGGCACGGGCTTTGACGTAATAAGCGTTACCTCCGCCGACTCCGGAGCGGTTCTTGTTACCGTAAAGGACTCCTATGACACCGTGGTCAAAAACGTTGTGGTGAACAACTACTACGGCTATTCCTACGGCAAAATTTACGCTGATGAGGAGGGCAACGCAACCCTTACCGATACGGGAGTTGAGATGTATCTCACCGATGTGCGGCATTATACAACAAACATCACCTATTATCAGTCGGACGGCTCGATTTCCTCCAACCCCACGGACAGCATCGCCTATGCTTACGGCTGGCTGGCGGACTCGGAGGCAACCTCGGACAACGCTCTTTATCAGATACCCGTTATCAGCATAGAGGATCTCGACTACGGCACTTATACGGTGACCATTACGCCTATGTATTCCTCCACAATGGATATACGGGGTGCAGGCTCTTACAAAATCTACGTTGACGCCATAAGGATTTACAATCCCGCCGGTACAGGCAGCAGCCTTACAAGCTCCACAATCTCCTACGCCTACACAACGGACGGCGAAGCGAACCCCTATTATCTGGAGATAAGGGATATGCTTATAGGCACAAACGAATTTTCAAATATGGATGCCGATACCGCAAACGGAATTGTGTTTGTAGACGGTATTTCCGCAAATGAGAATGTTTCCGATTATACCACTGCGGGACCAAACAACGAGGTTTACCTTGATACGGAGCAGGCCGTTGCTTTTGAAATCTGGGCGTCAAAGGTTCCCGACGATCTGCAGATAGGAATGAAAGCCATAGGCGGCACTTCTCCCGACGTAGCATTTACCTATTACGCCGTGAACGCCTCTGCGGATACAAACACCACATATATAGCCCAAAAGACCTTGACGACCTCAACGGAAATGTACTACAGCTTGAGCAGTCTTCTGTCAACGAACCTTAACTGGATTTTGGTTAAGGACTCGGAGGGCAACACCGTTTACGACAGTGACGGCAACCCCTATTATACCACAGGAACTATCGTTATCAAAAATGCGGGCAGCGGAATACTCTCCCTGACAAACCTTAAATGGACGTTCCCCTCGGCGGGCATCGGTTATTACAACCTGCTTACAAATGCGGACGACACCGAAACGGACGAGTCGGCAGCAGTCGCCACAATGGTTACCGCCTCCACATACAGCCTTGCAGCCTCCGCCATTTCCATGAGCTATGCGGACCTGTCAATTGACAAAGAGGATGTATCTGTTGAAAGCGCTAAGGTCGGAACAGGTGAAAGCATTGTAATAAATATCACCACAAGCACCGACGTCAGCTCTCTTGTGATACAGGATGAGGACGGAAATATTATAACGGCGGATGAAATCGAAAGCTTTACGGAAACAATAGATGATGAAGAGGTTGTACAGTGGACGGTAACGCTCAGCGAAACGGAAAGCGGAACATACACCTACACCATTCTCGGTGCTTATGAAAACGGCTACACCGACAGCTCAAACGCCGTCACGGTTACGGTTACAGTAGCGGACGCCGAAGATGGAGATGCCGAAGAGAGCTTTTTAAACAAGCTTATAGGATTTTTCAATAAGTTGGTTGACTTCTTCAAACGGCTTATAGCATTGCTGACAGGCACGGAAAATCAATGATACATGAGGAGAGAAACAACATTATGAAGAAACCCTACAAAAAGCCCATGATAATCTTTGAAAGCTTTGAGCTAACCGCAAATATTGCCGCAGGCTGCGCTTTTATCGCCACAAATTCGGCGGAAACGATGTGCGCCGTTCTCGATCCCGATTGGGGAATGACGATTTTCAGCGACCTTTCCGTCTGCGATATGACCACCGGAGATAATCTGTGCTATGACGTCCCCACAGCGGATTTCTCGGTATATATATCATAATTAAAATCGGAGCTCACTCAAAACGGGTGAGTTCCGTTGTTTGTTAAAAGGAGGAAAAATGTGTTTGTCTGCCGCTTCAAGTCGGGAAATATCAAATTGCAGGTCACTTTGCCGGAGAAAACAGAAATAACGGAGCCTTATTCCCGATTTTTATGGGAAGGGGAGTGCAATACTTTCGCCGAATTTTTCTATATTCCCGAAATTGCCGTCAAAGGCGGGCTTATCCGCAAAGAGGATTTTTACGACGCTTACGAAGACGAGGAAAGCTTTTACTTTTTTTACCACACTCTCGGCGGCTCCGATTACTATGCCCTGAGACTTTACAAAAAAGGCGAAATGGAGCGTCAAACGATATACTTGCCCGAAAAATACAGAGGCGAAATTCACTCAAGACTTATTTTTTCCCTTATCGGCTTTGAGGATATTGCCGTAAGCCTTAACTCCGCCGTAATCCATGCTTCTTACATCGATACGGGCGGAGGAGCGGTTCTTTTTACTGCGCCATGCGGAACGGGAAAATCCACCCAAGCCGCACTTTGGGAGACTCATAAAAATTCCGAAATCATAAACGGCGATAAGGCGTTGATATATGAAAAGGACGGGGAGCATTACGCCGGCGGACTGCCTTTTTCGGGCTCGTCTGATATTTGCAAAAACAAATCCCTGCCCGTTAAAGCGGTAGTCCGTCTTTACCAAGGGCGGGAAAATAAAGCCCTTCGTCTTACAGGCGCACAGGCTTACGCCGTCGTATACGAAGGCTGCTGCCGTTCCCTTTGGAGCAAAAGCTTAAATCAAAAAATTGCTTCGATTGCCGCCGAAATCGCAGAAACCGTTCCGGTTGTACGCTTTGACTGTCTGCCCGACGCTTCAGCGGTAAAGGAGCTTGAGGAATTTTTGAAAACGCTGTGAATAAAGGCTCATCATCTGCGGAAAATATCTTCGGGTGATGCTTATGAAGATAAAAAGAGAATTAAATTTCAATAAAGGAAAAAATCCCCATGTGAATTTTTCCGAAACTCCCTCCGCAAACGGGATTGACATTCAGCCCGCAAACGTGCGGAAAATGGTGAATAAGTACGGCAGGTGCAACGTTCAGCCAACTTCTGCATCGGGCAACGATTATCCCGCCATAAGTCAGGGTCTGGCGGAAAACGCCAAGAAAAGCATTGACAGCGAGGGCAAACGGTGGAAGGAAAAGAACGATAAGGAGTTCGGACATGAAAAACGGAAGGACGATATTTAAACAAACGAAAGGCAAGCTTTTTGTTGGATACGCTGTAATTTGAAAAAATGTGACATTTTTTAAAAATACTCTTGCAAAATCGAAAACCGTGTGCTATACTCAATTAAACAAATAGAAATTTTATGAAAAGAGTTGACAAGGGCAATGAATTACGGTACAATCTTTGAGCAAGCAAGCAAGCAAGCAAGCAAGCAAGCAAGCAAGCAAGCAATAATACTGTA
>JAJQGK010000041.1:0-16904 GCA_021200555.1 Clostridiales bacterium
TGCTTGCTTGCTTGCTTGCTTGCTTGCTTGCTCAGTGATTGTACCGTAATTCATTTCCTCTGTCAACTCTTTTCGTAAATTTTTTATTTATTTAATTTGATTATATCATACGGTATCGGAAAAATCAAGACTTAATTCACAAACTTTCCAATCCTGCCGCCGCTCTTAAAATAAGTCTTGCATCCGCCGGAGTCATAGATCCGTCGCCGTTTACGTCGGCTATTGATTTCTGCGAGGTTGTGAACAGTTCAAGACCTGCGCAGGCTCTCAATACAAGCCTTGCATCCGCTGCCGTTACATCTCCGTCCTCGTTTATGTCGCCCTTTACGCCCACATTGTGCATAATCGACAAACTGTCAACCTTTGTTGCCGTTTTTGTGTCGGCGTTTACCGTATATGTAGTCAGGTAAAGGATATCGCCCACAACCTCAACTGCCGTAAACATGGGAAGGCTGCTGTCAAGCTTTGTGCCCGACTCGTTAAAAATACTTGAGACATCGTAAAGCTCGTGGGTAGATTGAGAGAGAACACCGGCTGAGCCGATTGCGCTGTAAACAGTTCCGTTTTGAGACGTGATTGCTTTGTAGTATTTTGAGCTGTCGTTGTAATAAGGATATGAAACCGTGGGAGTATCCGTTTCAACACCGCCGTTCATACCGTTGGTTCTGTAGTAAACGCAGTCGTTTCCGGAAAATACTATATCTACTCCCAGGCTGTCCATGGTCTCCGCCATTTGGTTCATATAATTTACATGGTTGTCGCTTTGACTTGAGACGCCGTTGGTGTAAACGGGAGTGGAAATCGCAACAAATTTCCAATCCGCATCTGTTGAGGACATATCTTCCGTAAGCCATTCAACCTGCTCGTCGGCAAGAGTGCCGTCATCGTTAAGAAGCGAAGCGTCCAGCACCGCAATATGGATATTGTTATAATCGTATGAATAGTAAACGCCTTCCCGCGCCGTATCGGTAAGCAATTCGCCTATGGTGAACGTATTTTGGATTGACTCAAGAGAATCGGAGCTGCCGGCAGCGGGAACGACCGCAAGCCCAAGAAGGGAGGTATCCGTATTGCCGAAAAACATCTCCCACTGTCTTACGTCATCAGAGTCATCAACGTAATTTCCCGTATGGAGCAGGAAATCCGTATCGGGATAAAGCTGCAAGGCGCAATTCAAAACATTTCCGAAAACAGAAAAATCGCTGTCTGAATTACCCGCCGTATCGGAAACATGGATAAACGTCACGCTGTCGCTGCCGTCCGCAGTTGTAACGCTTATTGTGTCGCTCCACCATTTTTTAGAGGAGTCGCCCACTCTGAAAAAGTAAGTGCTGCCTGCGGAAAGCCCGGAAATTTTCAATACGTGCTTTTTCAGCTGAAGCGTAACCTCGCCCACCGAGACAAAGCCCAAATCAAGGGTATAATAGGAACGTTCGATTGTATCGGAGGTTCTGTTCAGCGTCACTCCGTCCACGCCCACAAAGTGACCGCCAAAAAATTCGGCGTCCTTGCTGTCGTAAATTTCAATATCCGTACCCGTAACGGTGGATTTTGTGTACCATGTAATGTAAACCTCTGTCTGCGGGTCGTCGCCGAGGGTAACGTTTATCATTGAAGGCAAACGGTAATTATCCTGCGTGGCGTATACGGAAGAGCTGACAGTTCCGTCATATGTAACGTTAAAGTCGCCCTGAGCCTGAGGATTTTCATCGATAACGGCATCGGTTAAAAGCTCCGCCAGCTGACCACCCAAAATAACGGCATCCTCGCCTGAGTAGTACAGCTCAACGAAATAATCTATAACATCATCGACAGATCTGCCGTACTCGCTTAAAAATCCGTCCGAGAGAATAGAATTTACTGCGCCCGTAACGCTTTGATCCTCTCCGTGCAAAGCAATATACGCTCTGAATGCAACCTGAAGATAATATCCCAGAGAGCCTTCCGAGTCGTCAAGGAATACAAGGTATTGGGGCTTCATTTCAATCTGTGAAAGTATATCTCCGAAAAGGAAATCGCCTATAAGGCACTCTCCCAGAAGATTTGCAAGGAACGTTACAAGCTCACCGGAGTCAAGGTTTTCAATAACGTCTGTAATAAATGCGTTCTCCGAAGCAGTCTCATTTCCGTAATATGAATAAGCGATGATAGAGAGCAAAAGGTCATTTATCGTTCCGCCCGCCGACTCGTCTCCGAAGCCGTAGGTATCAAGGAATGCGGTGCATGGAACGGAAGAAATTTCCGCATCGCAGATTGTTTTCATACACTCATAAACGCTGTCACCGATTACAGAGGCGTCCGAAAAAATTGTCTCCGCCGCCTGAGTATACATTTCCTCCAGCATTTCCATAATATTTGTCGCATCAAAAATCACGATTACGCCCAATAGGTTCAGTCCGTCGTCAATTTGCTCGTTAATCGTATCGGTAAGAGAAATTCCGTACTGACTTTGGACAAAGGCTTCAAGCGTTCCGTTTTTTTCCACTCCGGGAATTAAAACCGTTGAAACATAATTTTCCACAATATCGGCAAAATACCGAGCCATATCGTAATCCGCATACTGTATCTTTAATGACGCCGTAACTCTGTAGGGCTGCTCGTATGTCTCGCCCGTATAGGACACAACAGGCTGAACCTCGTCAGCATCCACAAGCTCAAAGCTTGCCGTTTCACCGGTAAATTCAGTCACTCTGTATGTATTGGGGAAGCTCATAATTCCGCCGGTCTGAACATCGTAAATAACGTTGCCTTCATCGGAAACCAAAGCGGTGATGTCATTTTTTCCCGTTCCTGCCGTAAAGATATAGTGCATACCCGCATCAGCCAAGGCGTTGGCGACCTCGTCCGCATTTTCAAGAACGCCGTCCGAATTTACAAGAGAGCTGCCGGAAAGGCTCCAGTGGCACATACCGATTACAGTCTCGCCGCTGAGTTCGGCAATTTTACATTCTGTTTCAATCCACTCCAAAAGGTCGTCGGAAATTCTGCCGTAAATCGAAGTATCTCCCGTTCCGTATGTAACGCCTGTCAGGCTGAAATACGAACCGTCGATAACAATAAGCCTGTAATCCCCTATTTCCACAGAGTAGGAGAGATTGGCGGAAGAGGAGGATGACGATTTATAAACGTTTGTCGCAACGTCATATCCAAGCTCGGAATAAATACTTTTGAAGTTTGAAGATGTTGTAAATGTTTCATATTCACGGGAGCCGGTGGCGAAAGAGGAGGAATTGACATTGTAAACGTCTCTGTCGCCGTTTATAACGATAACGTTCACTCCCGTTTCTTCTTCCAGCTGCAAAAGCATATCCGCAAATGCCATGTGGTTATAGTATTCGCCGTTATATGTCAGATCTCCGTCAATGAGGATATACTCCAAGCCCTCATTTTCCACACGCTGTTTTAATGAGGCGAAGGTTGAATCAATCAGCCCCTCTAAATTTTCATACTGCAGGCCCTCCGCCGAGCCGTCCAGCAGAAACGCCTCGTTGTATTCGCCTCTGTTGTCCTCCGACACGAAGCACAGACCGGACATAACGGCAAAGTTTATACTGCTTTCGTTTTCCTCTGCGCCGGAAACAGACAGCGGAACAGAGCTGAAGATAAGAACAAAGCACATAATAATGTAAAAAAGCCTGAACGGTAATTTTTTCATTTTCATTTGAAGTTCCCTCCCAAATTTATCTCTAAAGAGAAATTGGCTTACTTGAATACTTGTATACATAATGTATTATACATTAAACAGACGGCAAATGTAAAGCGGAAATAATAATTTTCCTGAAATTTTAATAAAGACAGAAAGTACGGAGAAAATTTTTTTGCTGAAAGCAAAACCCCGCAGAACCCTGCGGGGAAAATATCAGATATTTTATATAACCGAACACAGCGGCGTCACGCCTGAACCACCGTAAATTCAGTTGAATAATCGGTTCCGCTGACGCTTACCGTCAGACGGTAATTGCCCGCATCCAACGGTCCGCCGAAAGCATCGTTAAGATCCACAGTGACCGTAAATGATGCAAAAGCAGATATTACAACGGCAACAGCCCTGAAGCCGTAACCCTCCGCAAAAGAAACAGCATTCCATTCATCCTCGGACTCAACTTCAAGAGTAAAAGAGTAACCTGCAGAAGCTCTTGAAAAGCTTGTATTTTTTATTTCATATACAATGCTTTCGCTTTCCGTTGTAACCTCGTCGGTAATTTCAACAGTAACTCCCCCATTGCCGGAAAGAACCGCAACGATACCTAAAATTACCGCCACAATTCTTGATAAAAATGTACTTAAAGATATACTTGAACCTATTGCTGTGATAGAACTCGCACTTGTCATAAAACAGTCACTTCCTTTTTAATATAATTTTTGTTGTGAGTTCCGATTGATTACCTAAGTCATACAGTCATAAAACCAACTCCAATCCGAATGCAACTAAAATTTTGACCGGTTTTATTGTATCATATAAATTTCCTGCTGTCAACATCTTTTACAAAATTAATAAGCCTAAACAGTGTTTTTTTTTGCAGATTTAACAATAAGATTTATTATCATTTTCAAATTTTCTGAAAGCTCAAGTTTGTGAAAGAAAAACCCAAACAGTTTAAGCAAATGAAAAATTTTATAATTGTGAATTTTTTTTGAACAAATTTTGAATTTTAGATTGACAAAGTTGAGACAATTTGTTATAATTTTAAATGTTGAATAATATAGAGATTGCGGGGGAGATTTTTTTATGATTGTTATGCTTAATTTAATGCAGCGCTTTATCGCCTTTGTAACCGCTTTATTAAGCCTTATCGGCATAAATACGTCCACGGTTACCGTTGATTTGTACACAAACCCCTCCTCCGGCTATGAATGGGAATATGAATTTGACCGCTCCGGAGTTTTGACGCTGTCCGACTCATATTACAACAGAGATCCCTATTCTATTTTATCGTCCTTCTCCGGCGGCACAAGATATTTTGTATTCAAAGCCGTATCTCCCGGAACTGTCAATGTGACCTTCCGCTATGTCAAAGTCATAGACGGCACAAAATATATGGCGTCGTCTTATGTTTACACATACAATGTTGACTCCAACGGGAGGATAACTCTGCTAAATGTCAAATAGCATATGAATCAATAAAATAATAAAAATCCCGTCTGTACATTACAAACGGGATAATTTTTATGCTTTAAACAAGTATTACTTAAGCTCTACCTGACCGCCGGCTTCTTCAACCTTCTTCTTGAGCTCCTCGGCTTCGTCCTTGCCGATTGCTTCCTTAAGGGTTGTGGGAGCGCCTTCAACAGCTGCCTTTGCTTCACCTAAGCCAAGACCGGTAATCTCACGAACAGCCTTGATAACCTTAATCTTAGATGCTGCGTCAAAACCGGTAAGAACAACATCAAACTCGGTCTTCTCTTCAACTGCCTCAACGGGAGCTGCTGCTGCAACTGCAACGGGAGCGGCTGCCGATACGCCGAATCTGTCTTCAACTTCCTTTACAAGCTCTGAAAGCTCAAGAACTGAGAGTTCAGCAACTTCATCAACAATTTTGGTAATTTTTTCTGATGCCATTTTTATAGCCTCCATATTTTGTTAATTTAAAATTTGTACAGCCTTTAAATTATTCGGCTGTGGGTGCAGCCTCCTCTGCTGCGGGAGCCGCATCTGCTGCTGCTTCTGCGGGTGCATCCTCTGTTGTCTCTCCGTCCTTTTCGGCAACAGCCTTAACAGCTCTTGCGAAGGAAGCCATGGGAGCCTGGAATGCGGCTGCGACAGTTGCAAGAAGAACCTCACGAGAGGGAAGCTTGGCAAGACTGTCAATTTTTTCAAGAGAGATTACCTCGCCTTCAAGGAAACCGCCCTTAATTGAGAAATTCTCATGCTTGTCGGCAAATTGAGAAAGAATTTTTGCAGAAGCTACGCAGTCAGTCTCACTTACTGCGAGAGCCGTTGTACCCTCAAGGATACCGGTAAGCTCTTCAAGACCTGTTCCCTTGAGAGCCAATGTGAGAAGAGTGTTCTTAACTACAGCGTAATCAACACCGGCTTTTCTCAAGTCCGCACGGAGAACTGTATCATCCGCAACGTTAATGCCCTTGTAATCAACGATAACGCCGGCAACAGACTTGTTGATTTTCTCGGAGAGAACGGCGACCTGCTGTTTCTTCTGCTCTAAAATTTTAGCACTTGGCAAATTGTTTCACCTGCCCTTAATATTTATTGTGCTGTTCATATAAGGAAAAAATGCCTCTCTGCAAAGACACAGAAAGGCATACAATCTTTAAATCGTATCCATTCCTCGGCAGGCGATACACAACTTACGCAAAAAGCACCTGCTGTCTTTAGAACAGCTTATACATTATAACATGGGATAAATCTCATGTCAAGTATACAAAATAGTTTGTATTATTCCTCAGCGGCGGCAACAGTAACTCTGTTGGGGTTAATGCGGACGCCGGGACCCATTGTTGACGCAACAACACAGGAGCGGATGTACTGACCCTTTGCGGCTGCGGGCTTTGCCTTAACAATGGCATCAAGAAGAGTGGCAAAATTTTCATTAAGTTTGTCTGCGCCGAAGGAAGCCTTGCCTATGGGGCAGTGGATAATGTTTGTTTTATCAAGACGGTACTCTATCTTACCGGCTTTAGCCTCTGTTACTGCCTTTGCAACATCGGGAGTAACCGTTCCGGCTTTGGGGCTGGGCATAAGTCCGCGGGGTCCGAGAATTTTACCGAGACGACCTACAAGACCCATCATGTTGGGAGCTGCGATTGCAACGTCAAAATCCATAAAGCCTTCGCCCTGGATTCTTGCCACAAGATCCTCTGCGCCGACAACCTCTGCACCTGCCGCAACGGCTGCATCGGCTTCAGCGCCCTTTGCGAATACCGCCACACGAACGTTTTTACCTGTACCGTTGGGAAGAACTACTGCGCCTCTGACCTGCTGATCGGCATGACGGGAGTCAACGCCCAAACGAACATGAACCTCTATTGTTTCGTCAAACTTTGCCTTAGCTGTCTGACAAGTCAAAGCAAGAGCCTCTTTAGGGTCGTAAAGCTTTGAAGTCTCAAATGACTTTACGCTGTCAACATATTTCTTACCATGTTTCATTTATCTGTACCTCCGGCTCAATCAGAGACTGTAACGCCCATGCTGCGAGCTGTGCCGGCTATCATGCTCATAGCGGCTTCTATGCTTGCTGCATTAAGGTCGGGCATCTTCTGCTCTGCGATTTTTCTGATTTGCTCGCTTGTGATAGTGGCAACCTTTGTTTTGTTGGGAACACCGGAGCCGCTTTCGATATTGCAAGCCTTTTTAATAAGAACTGCTGCGGGAGGAGTTTTTGTAACGAACGTAAAGGAACGGTCAGCGTAAACCGTAATAACAACGGGGATAATAAGTCCCATATCGTTTTTGGTACGCTCGTTAAATTCCTTTGTAAACGCCATAATATTTACGCCGTGCTGACCGAGAGCAGGTCCTACGGGCGGTGCCGGCGTTGCTTTACCGGCGGGAATCTGAAGCTTAATAAAGCCTGTAACTTTCTGTGCCATAACTGCACCTCCAAAAAAATGTGGTAGTGGCGGAGTGAATTTCTCAATCCTCCCACAGGACACGGCGAACCGTCATGCCCTATAACAAGCGGACAAAGCCGCACATTACCAAAAATATATCAGTCAAGAACAGGCTCAACCTGATCAAGACCCAATTCGATAGGCGTCTCACGGCCCATCATTGAAATCATGACACGGACAAGATCGTTGTCCACGTCTATAAACTCAACAGTTCCCTGGAAACTGTCAAAGGGTCCGCCTATAACGGACACAAGGTCGCCTACGGCATAGCTGACCTCAATGGTACGCTTTTCAACGCCCATTGCGATAACCTCGTTTTCGGAAAGAGGACGGGGCTTGCTTTCGGGACCCACAAAACCGGTAACTCCCCTTGTGTTGCGGACGACGTACCACGCCTCATCCGTCATTTTCATCTCGCCGGATTTGGTATCGTAGGACACGCCCATTTTCACAAGGACATAGCCGGGAAAAATCTTTCTTTCAACCTCTTTGGTCTTACCGTCCTCACGAATTTCGGTAACAAGCTCCGTGGGAACCTTGACCTCAAGGATTTCATCCTGCATATTACGGTTCTCTACCACTTTTTCAATATTTGCGGCGACTTTGTTTTCGTAGCCGGAATACGTATGGACGACATACCATTTCGCATCTTCCATTTAAAGCTTTCCTCCGTAATCAGCAAATTTCAAACAATCGGACGGCAAGTCTTACTCTGTCTCGCTTTCCGTATCGGACGAGGTATCCTCAGCGTCATCCTCGGATGTATCGGTATCTTCGGTATCCTCAGCCTCGGCTTCTGCTTCCTCTTCGGCAATGGACTCCTGCTCCGCCGCATAATTTTCGGCAGCGTCGGTCAAAGCGCCCACACCGCTGGTAAAGGCGAAGTCAACTATCCATATGCCCACGCCGACAATAAGAACGGTGACAAAAACGATAAGGCTGTTCTTGAGAACTGTCTTTCTGTCGGGCCATATGATTTTCTTACATGTTCCTCTGAAATCCTTGAAAAACTTCTTTATGGCTCTGCCCATGCGGACAAAAATGTTACCCTGATCGGATTTCTTCGGCTTACTCTGTTTAATACGCTCTTTTTTAGCTTTAAGAGCTTCTTTTTCCGCCTGCTTTTGAGCCTTTAAGGCTTCTTTATCGGCTTGTTTTTTCTCGTCAGCCACTTGAAGAATCATTCCTTTCGTGTCGGATTGGCGAATATGCCGCGCAAAACGCTCCGATTACTTGGTTTCCCTGTGAAGAGTGTGCTTCTTGCAGAATCTGCAATACTTATTCATCTCTAACCTGTCGGGTGTGTTCTTTTTATTCTTCATTGTGTTGTAATTGCGTTGCTTGCATTCTGTACAAGCAAGAGTAACCTTAACTCTCATAACGGCACCTCCATTATTAATGTAGCCTCCCTCTGAATTGCGAAGACTGCGGTAACATCGAAAAAATGCACACAAAAAAAACAGCCCTCAAAGAGGTACAATCAATATAACACATTATCTTCAATATGTCAAGCAAAATTTAATTTTTTTCCAAAAACCTTCAATCCTCCCCGCAGAAGACCTGTGACTATTATATTATAACTAAATTAAGATGTCCCCCGCCTCTATAGGCGGCGGGTTCCATTTAATTTTTTCAGTGGGAGTACAATCTCCCACTGAAAACGTTGAATGACGGGGCTTCGCCCCTTATTGAATGAAAAAGCGTATTTGTGAACATTCTGTTAAATCCGGAAAATTTTTGATATTTTATCAAAAACCCCTTGTCAAATAAAAATATGCGTTGTATAATTAGTTTACTGCCAAACAATTATTATGAAAAAGAGTTGACAAATATGGTAAATTGCTATATTCTTTGCGGAAAGTCAAACAGTATCTCAATTGCACGTTTGTCAATAATTTCGTAATTATGCATGGTTTTGTTATTTAATCAAAACTGTGCTTTTTACTTTAAGGGGGAAATTTTATGTGTAAATTCAAAAGACCTCTCAGCATTATATTGTCAATATTGCTGATTTTATCATCGGTGCCGCTGTCCCTGACAGCATCGGCGGAAACATCGTATACATCCGGGTATTTAACCTATACCGTATTAAATGGCGAAGCAACAATTACCGACTGTAAAACTTCTATCAGCGGTGCATATACCATTCCAAGCACTTTGGGCGGTTATCCTGTTACAGTAATTGGCATGTCTGCATTTGCCACCTGTACATCACTTACAAGCATAATCATACCAAGCAGTATAACATCAATAGGCAATGATGCATTTAACAACTGCACATCCCTTAAAAGTGTATCTATCCCCGACAGCGTAACTTCAATTGGTGAGTATGCATTTAGCGAAACATCCCTTACAAGCATAACCATACCCGACAGTGTAACATCAACCGGACGTGGAGTATTTCTTTGCTGCACATCTCTTACAAGCGTAACTATTGGTAACAACATATCATTAATCAGTGTTGCAACATTTGAAGGATGCACATCTCTAAAAAGTATAAAAATTTCTAACAGCGTAACCTCAATCGGCAGTTCTGCATTTGAAGACTGCACATCCCTTACAAGCATAACCATACCTGATAGCGTAACATCAATAGGTGATTCTGCATTTTATGGATGCACATCTCTAAAAAGCATAAAAATTCCTAACAGTGTAACCTCAATCAGTAATTTCTTATTTTATTCCTGTACATCTCTTAAAAGCATAACAATCCCCAGTAGTGTAATCACAATCGGCAGGTCTGCATTTCGCAAATGCACATCCCTTATAAGTATAACAATTCCCAATAGCACATCATCAATCGGCGAAGTTGCATTTTATGATACCGCATATTATAATAACAATTCTAACTGGGAAGACGGAGTACTGTATATAGGCAATCATCTTATAAAAGCTAAAACAAGCATCAATGGTGACTATGAAATCAAAAGTGGAACAAAAACGGTGGCAGATGATGCATTCCTTTCATGCACATCTCTTGCAAGTGTAAATATTCCCAACAGCGTAACCTCGATAGGCACTAAAGCACTTGGATACTATGTTAATTGGATAGCTTCTGATTCTTCGATATATCAACTCATTGACGGTTTTACAATTTACGGCTATCACGGCACGGCTGCGGAGACGTATGCCGAAGAAAACGGTATTAAATTTAAATTGGCAAGCGATACAACCATAGATTTTTCCGACGGAGACTTGAGCATAACGATAAATTCCAATATTCCGTTTATAGGAGGAACGGAATTTTCTCTCGACATTTTCCCCGAACTTCCTGTTTTTGTCAAAAAGGATGAAGATTCCGTTTCCGTGGGTATAAATATTAAACTCATTGATGACAGCACAAACCCCAATTACGATGATGATGACGACAGCAAGTGGCAAAAGCGTAAAAGTGAAATAAAGCAAACGATAACAGATCTGAAAAAGCTCTCCGGCTATACCATTGACAGCACTCTTAAAAATAAGATTAACAAATTTATGGCGTCAAAAGGCAAAGCCAATTTTTCCGCTCTGGGAAAATTTGAGATAACATTTGTGGGGTACCTTGAGGGTAAACGGAATGCTTCAGGCTTAACGGAGGCTTCCGGAGATATCTATCTTCTCATAAACTACTCCTTAGGCACAACATGGCAAACGGTTGTTGTCGCCGTTCCCGTGGTAATAAACCTGAATGTGAGTACAAAGGGAAAAGTAACAGCAGAAGCAACATATGATCTTGAAAATAATACATTAAAAGGCGATGTTACTGCTACCCTTACGCCAAAAGTTGAAGCGGCGGGCGGTGTAGGAGTGTCAAAGATTGTAGGTGTTCAGGCTTACGGCAGTGCGGAAGTTCCCATAGAGTATCAGCTTATAGGAGGAGATACAACTCCGGGAATAAACAGCGTTAATCTTACAGGCGAGCTTGGAGTTAAAGCGTATTTTGCATGGTTTGACTATGAAAAAGCATTTGCTTCCAATACATGGAACATCTATACCCGAACAACAAAGGTATACTCCGCAAGGCTGGCGTCCGTTATAGAGGAAGGCAGCACAAGTACAGACGTTTACGATACGGACAATTACACCGTTTCCGATTTGTCCTACCTTGAGGATCAGTCCCAATGGCTGGGAGAGAAAAAGCTCCTGAGAAGCTCGGCGTCAACGACAAACGAATTTAAATCCTTGCTGACAAATACCTACCGCAACACAGAGCCGGTTATCGCCACTGACGGAGAAAATACCGTTATGGCTTGGATAGGCGCAGACGAAACAAGAACAGATTACAACGCTCCCTGCGTATACTACTCCGTATACGACAGCACAGCCGACAGCTGGTCCTCTCCTCAGACGGTTGGCACGGACTCAACTCTTGATTCAACGCCCTATATCTACGGCGCAGACGGCGAAATTTACCTTATTTACGCCGACTCTCTTACGGAATTTGACGAAAACAGCGATATATCGGATTTCACCTCAAATCAAAGCATAGCCGTATCTAAATTCAACGCCGAGGACGGCACATTCTCAGAGCCTGTACGCATTGACTCATCTGAGGGCAGCTATGTATCCGTTCCTCAAATTACGGTTGTAAACGGAAACGCAGTGGCAGTATGGCAGGAATGTAACACTGACGACGTATTCGGACTTTGCGATACGAATAAGATAATGTATTCCGTTCTCTCCGGCGATACATGGAGCACGCCCGCCGCAGCAGCCGAAAATCTCACCTCCGTTGTGGGACTTGACGCAGGCAGCCTTGACGGAACGAATATCCTTATATCATACATAACAGACGGCGACAACGACCTTTCCACCACCGACGACAGAACGCTTTATACAGTCGATACGGAGGGCAGCACGGAGGAAACAGCAGCCGGTACGGTATCGGGAGTACAGTTTGCCGTAATGCCCGACACGAACGCTATGTCAGTTGTATGGTACGACAGCGGAAACATCGGCGTACTTGACAGCAGCTCGGAGGTAAGGTACCTTTACGATGAAAGCGTCGGCGTATCGGATGAATTTACCGTTCTCAGCGACAGGATAATATACACGGGCGCATCGGACGGAAGCTCAAATATTTACGCTCTCATATATAACGGCAGCTCGTGGAACTCTCCCATTGCTCTTACCGAACAGGATGAATACGTTACTTCTCTTTCGGCAGCTGAAGCGGACGGCAAGGTCATAGCCGCTGCAGCTGTAAAGAGCATAACCATTACCGAGGAAGAAGTGGAGGATAAATGCGATTTATGCTATGTTATCCTTGCCGATGACACGAGCGTATCAATCGACAGCGTATACGTTGAGCAAAACGATGTTTTACCCGGCGGCGAAACGGCTGTTAATATAGACGTTTCCAACAGGGGCGGCACGGTTATTGATGAATTGACCTTTATACTTAAAGACAGCGGCGGAAATGAAGTTGACAGCGTAAGCGTAACGGATCTTGCGATTAATCCCGGAGAAACCCAAACAGTGGAAACCTCCGTTACAATTCCCGACACGCTCTCCTCCGCCGAAGAGTTCACGTTTGAAATAGAATGCAGCGGAGACAACGACGCCTCCGACAATGAATTTTCAATTACAATGGGCTACAGCGATTTGTCCGTATATGCCGAAAAGATAAGAATAGGCAACAGATGGTTCGTCGCTGCTACGGTGACCAACGAAAGCAATATTCCCGCCGGCGGAACTCTTGAAATATACACTCCCGCCGATGATACGGAAGCCGCAAAAACGGTTGAGATTGAAACTCTTGAAAACGGCGGCAGCAAGTTTGTACAATTTGAAATTACAGAAGAGGTTCTCGGAGGAACAAGCGGCAGCGTTACCGTAACCGCAGTGTCCGATAAGGATGAATATTTCGACTACAACAACGGCGAGCAGCTTTATTATGATTTGGAATATGATATTCTGCCGGAGTCGGTAAGCCTCAGCAGTACGGAAATTACCGTAAAGGAGGGCGGCAGCAAAGCCCTCACCGCAGCGGTACTGCCTGAAAACTGCGCAGACCCATCCGTTATTTACGCCTCGGCGGATCCCGCCATTGCAGCGGTTGACGAAGACGGCAACGTAACGGGCGTAAGCGTGGGAACCACAACGGTAACCGTTATGACCGTTCAGGGAGGATTTACCGCCGAATGTGCCGTCACGGTTGAGCATGATTATGTGGAAACATCAATTATTGAGCCGACCTGTGAAGCTGCGGGATATACCGTTCATACATGCTCCGTGTGCGGCGATACATATACGGACAGCGAAACGGCAGCCTTGGGGCATAATTATACAAGCGTTATAACAGCGGCAACCTGCACCGAGGACGGAAGCATTGTTTACACCTGCTCGGCTTGCGGAGACACATACATGGAGACTATTTCGGCGAGCGGTCACAGCTATGGAGAATGGGTTGTTACCGTTGAACCGGATTACGAGATTGAGGGCGAACGGCAGAGAACCTGTACCGTCTGCGGAAATGCGGAGACGGAGACAATCGCCCCGTTGGATGATACCGCCGCTGATGATCCCACCGTTAGCTGTACTCACTTCTGCCACAGCGAAAGCTCCTTCATTCAGCTCTTCTACAAAATAATCCGCTTCCTTTGGAAAATATTCGGAATTAACCAATATTGCGAATGCGGAGAAGCTCATTGGTAATTGATATGCAAAATTGAAATATCACCCCGCATAGACAATCCCCCTGTTTCGGCAGGGGGACAAATTTTCAATATATGCAAAGGAATTTTTTTCAATATATTGCAAACAGCACATTAAATGCTGTATAATATTTGCATATTTAATTCAAAGGAGAATTTCGGTGGACGAGTATAAAACAAGGTCATCATTACATACAAACGTTAAAAATCTGACGCTTTCGGCAATGTTTATTGCGCTGGGGATTGTGCTGCCCTTTTTAACCGGACAAATTCCCGAATTCGGAAGCAAGCTTTTGCCTATGCACATTCCCATATTTTTCTGCGGCTTAATCTGCGGCTGGCAGTGGGGCTTGGCTGTGGGCTTTGCGACTCCCCTTTTGAGAGGTGTAATGTTCGGTATGCCCGTATTTTATCCCACGGGTATCGCTATGGCGTTTGAGCTTGCCGCCTACGGATCCGTTATAGGCTTTCTTTATTCCCATGTCCGCCGCAAAACTCTGCCCGCTCTTTACGGCTGTATGATAACCGCAATGATCTCCGGCCGCATCGTCTGGGGCTGTGTTGAGGTTATCCTTTTGGGGCTTGGGGAAAACGGATTCACGCTGAGCGCTTTTATATCCGGCGCATTTCTTAACGCCGTTCCCGGAATAATTTTACAGCTTATTTTAATTCCCGCCGTTATGACCGCTTTAAACAAATCCGGACTCATTAAGTAACATCAAAAACAGGGAAGAAAAACGATGAGTTATGAAAAATTTTTAGGCTTTGACGCTGTTGTAAGCTGTATCAAAATCAACAGCCGCAGCAAAAACCCGCTGATTGTCGCCATAGACGGCAAATGCTGTTCGGGAAAAACCGCTTTTGCCCGTCAGCTTGGCAATGTTCTTGACTGCAACGTAATTCACACGGACGACTTTTTTCTCAGAGCGGAGCAAAGAACGCCCGAAAGGTACAAAGAACCGGGCGGCAACATCGATTACGAGAGATTTTTAAGCGAGGTTTTAATTCCTCTGACGGAACAAAGATCCTTTTCATACCGTCCTTACAGCTGCAAATTACAGGATTTTTCCGATCCCGTACAGGTTGAGCCGAGGGACATAACAATCATCGAGGGAGCCTACAGCTGTCATCCGAAATTCAGCAAATACATCGACTTGAAAATTTTTATGTCAATTGACGAACAGGAACAGCAGAAGCGTATCCTCAGCCGCAACGGTCGGGAGGAGCTTGAACTGTTCCTTGAAAAATGGATTCCCTTGGAGGAGGAGTACTTTAAAGCCTTTAATATTGCCAAAAAATCCGATCTGCAATTATATTTTTGATCCGACGCACATTTCCGCATTCGCCGCCAAAATAAGCACTAAGTAAGTCCCGATTAAATCACGATAGCATTCCTTCAAATATGTCATCCTCAGCTTAACTGGTTATATAAAATATTTTACATCTGACAATTTTCATATAACCAAAAACAGTATATAATAGCATTATGACATAAGAAAGGAAAGAAAGAAATGAAGAGAACAGAAATCACGGAAAACAGTCCGTCCGATTTAGCTGAAAAAGCGGAAAAGGCGAAAAACCCAAAAAGGAGCAGAAGAAATTCCATTGTATGGCTGACTGTCACGGCAATGCTTATGGCAATGAACATAATCATGAGCATGAGCATACTCAGCATACCCGTTCCGGGAGGTCATGTATACCTGAATGATGCGATTGTAACCATTGCGGCAGTGCTGCTCGACCCGCTGGGAGCATTTCTCGTAGGCGGTGTCGGAGCATTTTTAGGCGATTTATTCTTCTATCCGGCGCCGATGTTTGTATCTCTTGTAACTCACGGTTTACAAGCCATCGTAATTTCGCTTTGCGCTCATAAAATGTTTAAAAGCAAAAAGGCTGTCGGAGCTGTAATCGGCGTAATTTTCGGAATAATTATAAATGTTGCGGGATATTCCATAGGCAGGGAATTTATTTACGGAACGGCGGGGTCAGCCCTTGTAAAGCTTCCGTATCAGATTTTGCAGGCAACGGTTGGTTCGGCGTTGGGTCTTGTACTTTGCTATCCGTGCAGATTGACAAAGCTTTACGCTAAAATGATAAAAATTTAAAATTGCTTGCTTTTAAGAGGTGTCGATTAAATGACACCTCTTTTTTATTATCAGTCAAGCTTTGCTGCCGTTCGCAAAATCAATCTTGCGTCCGCAGGCTTAATATACGTATCAACATCCGCATCGGCAGCCAGCAGGTGAACGCCTTCCAAAATTTCCAGCTTTGCGGCGCATCTCAAGGCAAGTCTTGCGTCCGCAGCCGTTATCCTGCCGTTGCCGTCCACATCCATAAGAATGTATACCGTATATTCGCAGACTGTATTTCCGCTGCCGTCAAGAAGCAACACCTTGCAGCCCGTGCCGATAACCTCATCCGCCGAAAGCGCAGCTCCGCCATCATCGGTAACGGTAATTTGTCCGCCGGTTACAACAGCCGAAAAAGTCTCAACGCTTGTATTTGCGGGAAGCCTTATTTGCTTATTATTCTCATCAATCGATACGGACTCATCGGAAACGGTCAGCATGGTTTCGGTTGTCCTGTTAGTTGTGTTTTCCGCTGCGGGTGTTGTGGTTGGTTCAGCTGTTGTAGGCTCGGAGGTCGTAGGCTCTTCCGTTGTCGTTTCATCCGCCGCAGCCGTTGCAGGCTCGGAAG
>JAJQGK010000041.1:17004-46471 GCA_021200555.1 Clostridiales bacterium
ACCGCAAACAGAGCAATGAGATCCTTCCGTAAGTCCCGATTGAGTACAAGTCGCTTCAACGGCTTTATCAATTACAACGGTATGCCCCTTTGCCTCGGTCAAGCCGCCGATATACGTATCTCCGCAAATTGTGCATGTATAGGTTGTATAACCGCCCTCGGTGCAGGTGGGCTCCGTTACCGCCGATGTATAATTATGCTGAGTTTCAGCGGCAAATTTTAACGCCGGTCTTATTCCTATTGAAGCATTATCAACGGTATGTGTTGTTTCAAACCCTCCGCCGATGCCGATGTACGCAACAATATTAGAGTCCGCCGTCTCCGTCCTTGTCCACCACATAACATTTGCATTGAAGCTGCTGCCGTAGTAAATCCCCTGTACCTCCGCATACTCCGTCGCCGTGGCTTTCATTGCGGAAGTGCCGATTAAGCCGTAGCTGCCGGTGATTAATTCCCTGTGCGATAAAAGAAAGACCCTATCCTCCGTGTCCGCTCCCGCATATTTTTCGGAAGACGCCGAATCTGCACTGTTATCCAGCTTGGCCGTGTTTATATATTCCCGTTCGCTTTCATCAAACGCCGCGGTGTAAAAATCTCCGTTCAGCCATGCTCTGACGGAGCTTGACTCGTAGTCGCAGGCATATGCGGTATACTCCTTGGTATTATAATACTCCCCGCCGATGCTTTGATACACCGTATTGCTGAACGCCTGACTGTCTATTACCGTTTTGCAAAGCGCAAGCCCCTCATTCGGGTCAAGGACTATCCAATTTAACGGCTCGTATTTAAACCAATACACGGTGTCAAGCTTAAAGCCGTTGGCGTTTATCGTGGAATAGATATATTTTGTGGTTTCATATGTATATTGAGGACGAAACTCCGAAAAGCTCACTCCCCTGTACATACATCCGTCATATTCTATGTCGCAGTAATACATATAATCTCTTTGGACTGCGGTGCCTTCGGTGCCGTCTCCGCTGTAATAGCCGTATGAAATCCAATTTAACTCCAAGCCGTTAAGAGCGGAAATCAATGTTTTGTCGGTAACCTGAGATTGAGGATATGAGCCGAATTGAACCGTATCGCCCACAGCCTTCCCCGATACGGGATTTGTGTTTTCCTCGCCGAACGATATAAACGACAGCCCGCCCGCCGAACAGAAAACAACAGCAATCGACAATATAAAGCTTAAACATCTTTTTGTATATATCCTGCATTTATCCATAGTCCCGCTCCTCCGATTAAAATGCGCAAACAGCTTTTGACCGCAAAACAATCTTTTGTAATAATTATACCATTATTTTCTATGCTGTCAACAATATTTTTTGTTCTTCATCCGGTATTTCAGCAAAATTTAATATATTGGAAAAATATGTGCAATCAACAATATGTAAGCAAAGCAGGGCATAACAAAAGCAGGCGGTTAAACCGCCTGCCATAGTTTTAGCAAGAATTAGTCTGCTTCAAAAGCGAAAGATTTTGCGAAACCAGCGATGAAGTCCTGGATAGCTACGATAATCTTCTGAATTATTTCGATGATGGCGTCAAGATCAAGATCCATTTTTTTGCACCTCACTTTAAATGAATTTTAATTTTGCTGATGTACTAGTTAGAGATAAACAAAAAGCATTAAGCCACTGTTGTATCATCATCTCCACCAATACCAAGTGCTGCTGCAAGCTCCTGGATGAGAGTGATCATCTCTGATACGAAATCAGCAATCCACTGTAATAATTTTGCGAAGAAATTAGCGTCCATTAATTGTGCACCTCTTTTCAAATTTTCAATTGCAATTGATAATTTATTTATCTTGCAACCATATATTAGCATATTCGTGACGGAAAAATCAAGGGTTTTTAAAAGAATTAAATTATTGTTATTCAAATTGCAACATTTATGACAAATTTATCTTTAGGCGTTAAAAAATTTAAACTCGGCACAGGATTTAATACGCCAAAACATCGGCTTGAGCTTAATTTGTGAACATATTATGAACAAGCTTTGTCAATTCTTTAACAATTAATCCTTTGAAATGAAATTCCCGTTGTTAATTTTATCACCGTAAGGAACATTTTTCAAGAGTCAATCATGTAATTTTTTGACAAACGGATAACAGATCAAATAATTATACACAAAAGTCCGCTGCACCCTTCGTTGATAATCCTTTCAAGAGTCTGCTGGAGCTTCATCCTCGCCTCCGTGGGCATATGGTAAAGCTTGTTTTTAAGCCCCTCGTTCACAAGGTCGTCAAGGGATTTGCCGAAAATATTCGACTGCCATATTTTTACCGGATTTTCCTGGAACTCGTTAAGCAAATACATTACAAGCTCCTCAGACTGGCTTTCGGAGCCTACAATCGGCGCAACCTCGGTATTTATGGTAGCCTTCATCATATGGATTGAGGGAGCGGAGGCTTTCAGCCGCACTCCGTATTTCCCGCCCTGCTTCATAATTTCAGGCTCTTCCAATGTCAGCTCGTCAATGGTTGGCATCACTATCCCGTAGCCCGTGGCGTCCACCTCGTCCAAAGCGGATTTTATTCTTTTATATTTGGCTGCCGTATCCGCCATTTGAGTAAGGGTTGTCATAAGGTCCTTTTCCGAGCCTACCGACACTCCGCTTATTTCGGAGAGTATCTCATAAAATACGGAATTGGCAATATCGGCTTTAACGGACGCTTTCCCGTCCCCTAAGCTTATATCCTTAACGGATGAGGACGCTATGTACTCCTCATTTTCAAGCTCTGCGCACATTTCGCTGACGCTGCGTATACATTTTAAGCCCTCGCCGCTCTTTTTCACCGATGAGAGAATGCTCTTTTTCACCCTGTGATCCTCCCCAAGGGAACCAAGCCATCCGGGAACATGGATTTCAACCTCTTTAACGGGAAATTCCATAAGCACCTCCCTTAAAATATTGCGTATCTGCTCTTCGGTAATATCAAGGCAGTTGACGGGAATTGCCGGAACGCCGTACTTTTCCGAAAGCCTGACGCTCATTTCCAAAGCTGCGGGAGACTCCGGATACATACAGTTAAGCAGCACCACAAAGGGCTTGTCGATTTCCTTCAGCTCGTTTATGACACGCTCCTCCGCCTCCTCGTACTCATATCGGGGAATATCGCTTATGCTGCCGTCCGTAGTCACCACAAGCCCTATGGTTGAATGTTCGCTTATAACCTTTTGAGTGCCTATTTCCGCCGCCATATTAAAGGGAATTTCATCAGGGAACCAAGGAGTTTTTACCATTCTGGGAGACTCGCCCTCGATATAGCCCAAGGAGCTGGGAACGATATATCCCACGCAGTCCACCATCCGCACTCTGAAATTCACCTTATCGTGAAGCTCCACCTTAACCGCCTGCTCCGGCACAAATTTCGGCTCGGTGGTCATAATCGTTCTTCCCGCAGCCGACTGGGGCAGCTCGTCAACCGCCCGCTCCTTTACAAAATCTCCGTCAATGTTGGGCAGGACTATGGTTTCCATAAATCTTTTTATAAACGTTGATTTTCCCGTTCTCACAGGTCCCACAACGCCTATGTATATATCGCCTTGAGTTCTTTTTCTTATATCATCGTAAATTCGGGTGTTGTCCATTTAACCGCACGACCTTTCTGAATACAAAATTAACGCTTATTCCAACGGAAATACAAGCATTTTATCCTCGGCAAGGCAGTCCTCCGTCAAGCCGTTTAAGCTTTTTATAACCTCAACTCCCGTACCGTGGGATTTGGCGATATTCCAAAGGCTTTCGTCCTTTGAAGCAAAATATACGGTTATAACTCCGTCGTCGGAATTTCTGCTTATATCCTTTCCCTCGTTAAGCTCGGACAGGCATTTGATTTCCCTTCCCGATATAATATATCCGTCAATGTGAAGCTCCGTATTTACAACCGCCGAAAAATCAGACGCAACGGAAACGTTCACGGCGTTGGGAGTTATAACGGGGTCAAACTCAGCACATTCCGATTGCTCGGTCAATTGCTTTCTGTACTCGAAATCGGCGACACGCTCAAGATAAAGCCTTTCGCTTTCCGCTGTTTCAAGAATAAGCCCGAAATTGATATTGCCCTTCAGGATAACGGAGTCCGCCTCGGTCTGAACCGTGTACCTGATTTTCCTTACGGCTGCGTCAAGAAGCCGCTCGCCCTTACAGGAAGAAAAATCCATTTTTGAGGTTACGGTGAAATTTTCGTTTACACGGGCAAGAGAGGATATACATTTTACGGTTTTGTCCGCAGAAACAAGCTCGCACCTTGAGGAATAAGCGTCTGAAACCGCCGAAAAGCTTCGGGCTTTGTAAGCATCGATGAATGCGGTTAAAATCATTGAGATTTCAAGCTTTGAGGGCGTATTCGGAGAGTCGGGAGAAAGCTTTGCGTCAAGGCTCATACATTTTAAAACAACCCGACACTCGGTGTTCTCGTCAATTCCGTCCATGTCCGCAATCTGACTGACGGGAACGACAACGCTTTGAGTGACAAAGCTGCCGTTATCGGAGAGAAAAACAATATCCGCTCTGGCGTTCCCCTTAATCATCATTTTGTTTTTAATGGTTTTAACCTCGTTTACCGCAGGCAGTACGCAGGCTCTGTAAATTTTCACCGCCTTTAAATTATCCTTTATTTCCGCCGTGTCGTTTAAATAAAACGTTTTTTGAATAAAGCCCGAAAGAAAGCTCCCCTCTGCGTGATTTTTAAGAGTGTGACAGAAATCGGGATCCGCATCTGAAACAATCGTTTTCTCTTCAACGCCGAAAACGGAAATTTTAATCGTCAAAGAGCCTCTGATGTCGGCTCTGCGGGGATTTACGGCTCGGCAGGTTATTTGCTCGGATACCACTTGAGCATACACAACGTCGTTTTCCTGCGGATCCTTTACGTCCGCATCTCTGCTGAACGGATATGACAGCTCGCAGATTTCCGTCTTGCCCTCTCCGCTGATGAAGAGCATCCTTATATCGGCGTTTCCGTCAACCACTGCCTTATCACCGGCTGCGGCGGCGGAGGTTATGTTTGCTGAACAGGAGCAGCTTAAAATTTTTACGATGTCGCCGTAATAATCCGGCAAACTCAAATCGCTTTCCACAATCTGTTCAACGGTAACGGAGGTTTTTTCCTTTTTCTCAATGAACTTTTCAGTCTGAATTTTTGGGTCCATGTCACCGGCTCCTTTTGTATTTTGACTTGCATTAAATCATATGAACGCCCTGTCCCGTTTATTCATTATTTTTAAAGCTGCGTCATATTAATAATACGGATAACTCAAATTTGAAAAGGAGTGATATTTTGCGCTGTTCTGTTACAAGCTTATGCGACAAGGATATTATAACGGTCAGCGGAGGCTTAAAGCTGGGAACCGTAGGCGACGTTGAATTTGACTGCGAAACGGGAAAAATAACGTGCATCGTAATCTGCGGAAAATCGGGCTTTCTGGGTCTGACGGGAAAAACGGAGGACATCCGTATAAATTGGGAAGATATACGGGTTATAGGCGACGATACCATCCTTGTTGAAAAGCCCGCATAACGCAAAAAAAAACGGCTTTAACGCCGCAAAAAATCCCGTGATTTTTTCGTCACGGGAAATTTTTATTCTGTTATTTATTTTGATTTTACTTGTCGTCTTTTCTGTACTTTATCACAACCGCAATAATTCCAACAACGAGAACAACCGCTGTAACGATCGCCGCAATAACGACCTTCTTTATTTTTTCCCTGTCCTCGCTGTCGCTGCTGTCTGCGGCTGCGGTTTCATCCTCGCTTTCGTCTGCCGACTCTCCGCCGTTAAAGCTTGAAATAAGCTCTGAAACGTCATATCCGTCCTCTGTGGAGGTCTGAACGCTGCCCGCCGTCAAGCTCAGGTCAAGGCTTACGCTGTCAAGAGTGATTTCGGTGGAGTCGGGATCCATATAGCAATCGGGGCATGATGCGGTAAACGTAAGGCTTTCTGCGGCTGTATCCGTAACGGCAAACGTCAGCATAATAACGGTTGCGCTTTCATCCTCGTCGCAGTCGCTTTCCTCAACGCAGTAAAGGTCTACAAATTGGATTGCGAAAATATCGGAGCTGTCGGAAGTAACACCCGCTTCGATTATAACGTTTTGCATGGTTGTTATTTCGGATTGCTCTTTAAGCTCCAAAACGCTGCTGTCAAACTGAAGTCTGAAATCTGCGCTTTCAACTCCCACAAAATTCAATACTCTGTAAAGAAGCGTAACCGTTCCGCTTTCGGCATTATAGTCGGCTGCAAGCATAAGCTCAGGCTCAGTCGCTGCCGATACGCTTATTACTCCCATCGTAAACGCCGAAAATACAAGAGCAAGCATTAAAAAGATTGATAAAAATTTTTTCATGGTTTTCATAGAGATGTTCCTTTCATGTAAAGTAAAATTGCGTGTCCCACGCCGGTATATAAGGATAGTGTCTTATGCTTATTTTATAGTCGTCCCGAATTTCACGCACAAGAAGAGGTATTCTGAAAATATCCTCCGATCTGTGATAGCAGGAGATTAACATTTTAGGCTTATACTTTTTAATAGTTTCGGCAGCGCCTTTGATTGCAGGAGTTTCAAAGCCTTCCACGTCAAACTTAATAAAGGTACACCCGCTTCCGTTCAGAACGCCGTCAAGGGAATTACAGGGAACCGCAACGCCGGTTTTGCTTTCGGAACCGTTTCTCCCGCCGTCTGAAGAAAAACGAATTTCTCCCCGTCTGTCGGAAATGCACAAATTAAAGCATTGAATATTCGGAACGGATTTTGTGTTTTTGACAAGCTTGGAATAATTTTTCACATCCGGCTCAAAGGCGTATATTTTTCGGCAGCTTTTCACATGAGACAGAAATTCAAAAACGGTATCGCCGTTAAATGCGCCCAAATCGGCGTAAATTTCATCGCCGTTAAGCCGTAAAATATTTTCGTAGGCCTCGTCCCTTTGAGTTTGGCAGTCAAGCAGGAATTGTATCTCTCCGCTCAGCTTAAAATTTATGATGCTTCTGTAAACGTATTTTGAAAATTCATCGGCAAGGAGCTTTTCCGCAAGCTCAATTTCGCCCGTATGTTTTTCATAAAACCGGAAATTAAATATTTCATCGCCGTAAACCGGCACGTCAACGGAATAAAGCTCATGCTCGGATTTTAATTTCAGGATGTTTTCCAAAACCTCCGGTCTGTTTGAGCCGAAGGATACAAGGACGATAAAATCATCGTAAAGCTCCTTCACACGGCTGTGGCTCAGAACGGGAAAGCCCCTGAAAATCCTGTTTTTCCGCACGAAATCATCGCTTGCGAAAACTTCGCTTGCCTTTATTCCGAGACGGCTCATTTCATTCAAAATCTTATCGGCGCCGTTGCCCGTTCCGTAAAGAAAAACGGGCTTATCCGTATGTTTCAAATACGACCAAATATCACGATATTCGCTCATGACGGAATTTGACTATTCCAAAATGTTTGAGGTGATGTAATCTATTCCCCACTGAGCAAGCCTTTCGCCCGCTTCCGGATCATTGCAGGTCCAGCAGTTCACCTTTATCCCCGCATTGTGGAGAGCATTCATATTCTCCTCATTCAGCGCCGTATATTCAATATCCAGGTCAAGATTGTTTTTCTTGAGTATGTCAATCAGCGAGTCCTGATAATCGTCAATAAGGAACTGCGCCGGCTGTTCGGGATATTTCGCTCTGAGCATAACGAGATTTTCAAGACAGAAGGAGATGAAAATCACGTGATCAAGATAACCGAGATCTTCGATTATATTGACAATCTCATAGATTTCCTTTTCCGCAAAGGCGTTTTTAAGCTCAAGGACGGCTGTTTTTTCATACTTTTTGCAGATTGAGATATACTCCGCCAATGTGGGTATTCTAATATCCGAGCGGCCTTTTTTTCCGTCAACATCGGTTAAAATCAAGCTTCTGAGACAATCAAAGGTTGTTTTCTCAACCTCCATATCGTCAATTGCTACTCTGCCCGTGGTATCGTCATGAAAAACCACGTATTTCCCGTCAAGAGTTTTATGCACGTCAGTTTCAATTCCGAAATAGCTTCTGTTGCCCGCAGCCACAAAAGCTGAGTTTGTATTTTCCTTTTCAATGCCGCTTAAGCCTCTGTGAGCCACTACAAGCGTATTCATTTTATTAAATTTTACGGTGTCCATATGCTTCCTCCGATTAAATCATTTAAAATACCGACAATGCAAAGTATACCACATCCCGACTCAAACTTCAACAATAAATCAATAAATAGGTTGCAAAATCAAAGGCGATATGGTATTATACTTTTGTATGTAAAAAAATGGAGGCAAGAAAATGAGTAAAACTGACCGGCAAAATGAAGGATTTACCGATTGGCGCGCAAATACCGACGACATAGCCAATCAGCTCTACAAGGATTTCACCGAGGAGCAAAAGGCAAAGCTTACCGAAATACAAAATACAGAGCTTAAAATATTAAGCGAGCTTGACAGAATTTGTACAAAGCACAACATTCAATATTTTATGAACGGCGGTTCGCTTTTGGGAGCCATGCGTCACGGGGACTTTATTCCGTGGGACGATGATATCGATATCGACCTTAAAAGAGACGATTACTATAAAATCATAAAAATTCTGCCTGAGGAATTAGGCGATGAATTTGAGTTTATCAATTACGATGAATACGGCGAGTATTTCTGCGATTTCATTCCCAGGATATACTACAAAAACAGCCGAGCGGTAAATTCATTCAGCACAGACGGCGGAAAAACCAATTTTGTCAATGACGACAGAATGAACCGAGTTTTCATTGAACTGTACTGTCTTATGGATTCGGATACTTCCGTAGTCGCAAAGCAATATTTCCAAATAAAGGTTATATACGGACTTGCCATGGGTCACAGGTATATTCCCACGCCGGGTTATAATTACACTCCCATCCAAAAGGCGGAGGTTGCGGTTCTTTCAAATATCGGAAAAAGGATGCCGCTTAAAAAGATATACGAAATGTACGAAAAATGCGCAAACCAAGTGCCTACGGGAACCGGCAACCGTTACTTCAAGCCCAGCGTTCCTCTTCCGGTACAGAACTGCAATATATTCCCCAAGGATATTTACGACGAACAGGCGGAAGTCAATATCAGAGGCAATATTATAAAGGTGCCCGGCAAAATTGACGAGATACTCTCTCTTCTCTATTCAAATTGGCACGAGCTTCCCGGGGAAAAAGACAGACATCCGGGACACTTCAATCTTCTTGAAACGGAAATTTTTTAACACTATAAGGCGGATTTTCTATGAATATTATAATTATTATGTCAGGCGGCGTAGGAAACAGATTCGGGGCTGACATTCCCAAGCAGTACTGCCGCCTTAACGGCAGACCTGTCATAGATTATGTCATAGATGCAGCCAAGGGTTCCAAAGCAGCCGACAAGGTGCTGGTTGTCGCCGATCCCTCCTGCGTTCATCTTTCACAGGAGCTTCAAAATTCAGGCTTTGACTTTGCCGTCAACGGCAAGGAGCGGCTCGATTCTCTGAAAAGCGCATTCGATTATATTCAGGCAAATTATCCGGACTGTGACGGGATAATAATTCTTGATGCGGTTGCGCCCTTTGTAACTGCCGAGCTTATTGACGATTATCTTTTAAAGCTTCGGGATTACGATGCGGTTATAACATGCCAAAAAATCACCGGAGCCTTGGGAAATTACGACTTCGATCCCCTTGACAGAGAGCAATACTATATGACCCAGTCTCCGGAGGCATTTCGCTTCAAAACTCTTATGCCCTATTTCACAACCGATTTTCCGAGCCAGGAGCTTGCATGGCAAATGCCCAGGGAGACAAAAAAATATCTCAACTTTGATTTCAAGAACAACCTTAAGCTGACATATGATTTCCAGCTGAGGGAAGCGGAATACATTTTGAAAAACACTGATTAATTAAATATTGAAGGTAAATTTTACATGAATACCACAAAAAAACGCATTTTCGGCATAGTTTCGGATTTGGCGTTCAGCATTGCCGGACTTCTGCTAATGAACGGAATGCTGCAGCTTCTTATAAATCCCATGCTGAATAATTGGTTGGGAGAAACCGAATTTGGCAACTACCAATCCATTTTCGCTGTCGTATCCATTATGGGTACCACTTTCGGAGTGGCGGCAAATTACTCCAGAATGGTCAGATCCAGAGAGCATGCGGATACAAACGGCGACTACAACATATTCCTAACCGCAGTGGCGGTTCTGTCGGTGGCGGTAGCTGCCGTTACCCTTATAGGATACAAGTCTTTCTCCGTTACACATTTTATACTTCTTTCAATTTTAACAATTCTTACGGTTTTAAGATATTACGGAGATGTAAATTACAGAATGAGCATGAATTACAAGGGCTTTTTCCTGTATTACGTTCTTATAACCGTCGGATATTGCGTGGGACTTCTTGCATTCAAATACATTTCCTCCCAATGGATGCTTACAATCATCGTGGGCGAGCTTGCAGCCGTTATCTTTGTCGCAATTAACGGAAGCATATTTAAGGGCAAGAACCTTTTGAAGCCGTCGGAAAACTTCAAGGGCAACATAAAATCGGTTTCCATTTTATCGGGCACAAACATAATTTCGGCAGTGGCTCAGAACGCAGATAAGATAATTTTAAGGCTGGCTCAGGGCGGCGAAGCTGTCACCACATTTTATGTTTCCACGCTTTTGGGCAAGGTTATATCTCTTCTTACAACACCCTTAAACAGCGTTCTCATAAGCTATCTGACAAAATACGAGGGCAAAATCACAAAGAAAATCTTTTCGGTATTCGCCCTGGCTCTTCTCGGAGTCGGCGCAGTAGCATGGATAGGCTGCTTCGTGGCATCGATAATATTTGTTAAAATCTTTTACCCCGACGTATACGACACGGCAAGACAGTATTTTCTCCTTGCAAATTTGGGACAGATTTTTTACTTTATCTCCAACAGCCTTATGACCGTCCTTTTGAGAATGGCAACCGAAAAATACCAAATGATGATAAACATAGTTTATGCCGTAATCTATGCAGCAGCCGTAATTCCCCTTACCTTGAGCTTCGGACTTTGGGGAATAACCATCGGTCTTCTCATTGCCAACGGTTCAAAATTTTTAATAGTTTCGGCAGTTGGTTTTTTCAAAGCGGATAAGCCCGAAAAGAAAGCAATCGAAAGCGGACAATAATAAATTAACAAAATTAACAAACGGTCGGGTTCTTTTCGGAACTCGGCCGTTTTATCATATTAACAATGCTTTTTTATATATATTTGTACACGATTTTCTCAATCGATTTCAATCGTTTTTTCCAGCTGTAAAGAATAAATCAGCGTTTCCTTAACCGGAATGCCGAGGATTTGCTCCATGGCAAGCCTGTACATTTTAAGCTGTCCCGCATAGGCGCTGATAAATTCTTCATCAGTCTTTTTCCTGTCCGTTTTATAATCAACCACAACCGCCCGTCCGTCTTCGACAAAAACAATATCGGCCTTTCCCAAAATCAGAACCTTTTCATCCTTTACGTTTTCGTTTGCAGTCGGTTCAATGTCTCCCAACGCAAGCTCAACCGTAAACTCCTTTTCCCTGTAAACCCGGTCTGCGGAGCGTATACGCTTAAAAATATCGGAGGATCTGAATTTTTTCATCTTGTTAATGCGGATTTCACGAGCCTGAGCCTCATCTAATACGCCTTTTTCCGCAAGCCGTCTGCACTCATCCTCAATATTGTCGTTATCAAAGTCGCAGCATTGCAAAAACAGATGGTTCGCCGTACCTATTTGAGCAGGAGTAAGCTTGCCGCCCAAAAGAAACGCAGGCTTTTCAGAGGCAAAGTACTCCTCTCTGAACTCGTGATTTTCAAAATCGGAAGCTATTCTTTTCGGTCTTGCGTCCTCAGGCATTTTATAAAGATATTCATATTCAATTCGACCTTTTAATTCAGCGGTAAGATTTTTATCCGGCGGCAAAATCTCCGCTGCCTGCTGCTCCTCATCCGTTTCCTGAGGGAGATTTTCGGAAACAACCTTAATCGGGCTGTAGTCCCTTGTATAATCATGCAATACAAGCCCTCCCAGGTCTGTATCTTTAACCAAACCGTCCATTGCCGGATGCGTTATATATCCGATAATCAGCCACTGCATAATGCTGCTGCTGTTTATAACCGCCAGCGGATGGGGCTTTTTAAAGCATGTAAGGTCAGCGGAATATTTCTGTAATGTTTTTGGCGTATCGGACACATTGGAAACGCAGATAAGCCTTTCTCTTGCTCTTGTCATGGCAACATAAAGTATTCTCAGCTCCTCCGACATGGCGGATTTTTTTATGTTTATTTTTGCGGCGGCGTGACAAAGAGTGGAATATTTTTTTAAGCTTGAATTATCGATGACAACCATTCCGACACCCAAAGCGGGACTGATAATCATATCCTCGCGGCTGTCCGAGGAATTAAACATCCTCTCGCAGTCTCCTAAAATTACAAACGGAAACTCCAGGCCTTTTGACTTATGAATACTGTAAATTCTCACCATATTGGCGTTTTCGGAAACCGATGCGGCGGAAGGAACGGTACATCCGCTTTCAACAGTCTTGTTTATGTACCTTATAAATCCGCCAAGACCGGAACCGCCGAACTCCATATACTCTCCGGCAAGCTCACAGAGAATTAAAAGGTTGTTTTTGCGGTCCTCTCCATTTTTCATCGCGCCGACTACAGCGTCATAGCCCGTTAAATAGAGAAGATTGCGGATAAAGCTTTCAAAGGGCATAACAGCCGATATTTGCCTGTAATACGCCAAATCTTCCAGCAACTTTTTTGCTTTTTCCGTATCGGAATTTACAAGACACGAATAAAGATTAAGCTTTTTGTCGGGAATTTTCAGATCCGCCACTTCATCAGGCGTAAATCCGTACAACGGAGAGAGCATAATTGACAGCAGCGATACATCGTCCGTAGGATTGTCAACGGCTTTAAGCAGCGACATAAAAACCATTATTTCCGTTGTCTCAAAAAGCCCCGCCTGCCTTTCGCAGGAAACTGGAATACCCATAGCCGTCAGCGTTCTTTCGTAAATGTCGGACTTTGCCTTGACGCTTCTTAAAAGGATGCAAAAGTCGCTGTACTTTGCCGGTCTTTTTTGCCCTTTATCGTAAACCGTCACGCCCTCTCCTATCATTTTTTTGATTAAGCCGCCTATATATTCCGGCGAGGCATTGTCCTTTTCGCTTTCCGCAAAATGCAGCTCAACACAGGGATCGGCGTCCCCATCATATCCGTTTCCGTAGTGAAGAGCTTCCTTTTCGGTATACTCCATATCTCCGGCATTTTCAGACATAAGGTTTTCAAAGAGAAAATTAATTCCGTCAAGAACGCCCTTTCTGCTTCTGAAATTTACGCCCAATATTATCTTTGAAGGATAATTTGCTCCGTCAAAATCCGTATACTCTCTTGACTTTTTCATAAATATTTCGGGCATGGCAAGTCTGAATTTGTAAATACTCTGTTTAACGTCGCCGACCATAAAAATATTTTCGGAATTTTTGGAGATAAGATTAAACAGCATATCCTGGGCTTCGTTTGTATCCTGGTACTCATCAATGAGAATTTCTCTGTATGTATCCGACAGGGACTGAGCCAACGGCGTCCTGACGATTTCACCGTCCTTTTCCTCTCCGAGGATGTCAAGCGCCTTATGCATAATATCCGTGAAGCCGTAGCTCTCCTGTTCATCCTTAAGCTCATCGTAATTTTTGCCGAAGGCTCGAACAGTCTCAATCAAGCCGTGAATAACGGGACGCAGTCTGCGTAAATCCTCCGCATTTTCCTCCGTATCGGCGCAGAAGGTCTTTTGAACGCCTGTTACAAGCGACTTTACCTTGTCGTATTTCGCCTTTACAGCCATCTTGACCGGATCCGAACCAAATCCTCTGGGAGCCCTGGGAAGCGAGGGCAGAGAATAGGAATTTACAGTCCTGCAAATGCTGTCCCAGTCATGATTTTTTACAATATCCTCAAGCTTTTCCATGTCCTCCGCCGCTTGTATCAAGGTCTGTTCATAGCAGTCTTCGATCTCCGGACATTTCGGCAAAAGGAGCAAACCGCCCTGCAACAGCTCTTTACAGTAATCCGCAGTCAGCAGGAAATTATCAATGATTGTTTTACCCCAAACAGATGTTTTTACATCCTTCGGTTCGTTATACATATTTTCCGTATCCCGCAGCCATTTATCGGGAAACGGATGCGCCAAAGAAAAGTTGTACAGTCTGAGTATTTTTTCGGACAGGCTGCCGTCATCCCTTCCGTATGCCGTCATGGAGTTAAGCATATCGTACATTTGAGGGTCGTTTGCTGACAAATCCTCAAGAGTTTTAGTCATTGCATCGGCTCTTAAAATTCGCCCTCTGCTCTCATCCAAAAGCCTAAATTCCGGTACAATTCCCACAGCGTGAAAATTTTCTCTGACAAGCTTTATGCAAAAGGAATCAATGGTGCATATTTGAGCTTCCGGCATTTTCATCTTAATATTTCTGTAAAAGCTGTTATCCGGATCTCCTTCGATAAGAGAGTCTATCCCGTTGTTAATTCTGCTTCGCATTTCTGCGGCGGCGGCGTTTGTAAAGGTTACCACAAGCAGCTGACTCGGCTCGGTCGGAGTCTTCTCATCTGTCAAAAGCTTAATAATTCTTTCCACAAGCACGGCGGTTTTCCCCGATCCTGCGGCGGCAGACAGCAAAAGAGTTTCCCCTCTTGCGTTTATTGCGTTGCTTTGAGCTTGTGTCCACACTCTATCACTCATTGCCGAAAACCTCCTCAGTCTTACTCTCGTCACCGGCTGTGTATTCTTCCTCCAGCGCCTCCCAAACATCGCCCTTGAATACGGATCTGTACCCGTCATTTTCCTCATGACAGCACACAGCTTTGTAATCGCAATATTGGCATGTTCGGCTGTAATTTCCTCCCGTTATGGGTAAAGCGTCTATCTTCCCCTTGTGAAGGGAAAGAGCCATATCTGCGGCAATGTCGTCGATTTTTTTATGAAGAAGAGCGAATTGGTGTATATCAAAGGTGCTGCCGGTAATTACTCCCTTGTCGCTTATACGGGCGTTAATAATCAGTCCTCCGCCGCTTTCCTCCATACCTCGGATAACATCCTCATCTGCAAGGACGATTCCGTTCATTCTTCTCTGCTTAATTCTTTCGTCTTCAACCGCTTTGCCGTCCGCATTTCTCGGCAGAGTGTTTTTCCCTCCCTTTGCAGGCACATAAAGCACTCCGGCAGGTGCAACGTCTCCGTACCGTTCTTTTCCGTTTTCAAACAGACAAACAAGGTACACCAGCATTTGAATATTAAGCCCCGACATAATATCTTCAAGCTTAAATTCTTTGGCGCCCGTTTTATAATCCACAACTCTTAAATAGGTTTTATCCGTTTCCATTGTGTCCACGCGGTCCACAATTCCGCTTAAATACACCGAGCCGCCGTCGCCTATATCAATCATATAAGGCGGAACTTGTCCGCTGCTGCTGATTTGCAGCTCCACATCTCGGGTTTTGAATTTCCCGCTTCTGAATTCCATTGCAAGATTTCTCAAAATTTCAAAGATATTGCCCTGACAGCGTTTCATGGAGTATTGAACACGCTTCGTAAGAGAATTTATACCTCCCATGTGCGTATTTATGTATTCCAAAGTAAATTTTTCCGTGATTTTTTTCATTTCATCTTCGGAAAAAGCCGCAATGCCGTCGCTTCCGTAAGAGGCAAAAATTTTCTCAAGCACGAAATGAACCGCCAGTCCGTTTTGGCTCGAATCAAAGGATGCAACTCGAATCGGCTTTGCGTAAACTCCGTACTTGCAGAAATATTGAAACGGACACTTATAGTAATTTTCAACCCGTGACGGGGAAATATACATATTCCTTCCGAACAGCTCTGTGGATTTGCCCGTATCTTTAAATTCAAAGGGCTCATTTTTGCAAAGTCTTTCAACGCTTTTAAGCTTATCTTCAAAGGCGGCATTATCCGCCAAGCATTTTTTCACGGAGGATGAGAATACGGAATTATCCGAAAAATGCGATGCCGCTCCTTCAAATGCGGACCGTGCGCTTTCTACGGAATAATCCGGCGGCAAAAGAGAAATTTCAATTTTTTCAGCACCGGGCACAATTTTATTAATCATCCCGACGATTTCCGACGGAGACATTTGCATTCCCTGAAAGTTGCCGAGAGAATAGCAAACAAACAACATATCCGATGGAATGCTTAAAACGCTGTAAACCCTCAATCTTTCCTTTTGCATTCTGAGAGTGCTGTTGTCCCCAAGCTCCAACCCTTGATTTTTAAGCAGCCTTCTCTCGTTTTCCGTCAGCACAAATGACGGGGATGTATCTGCGGGAAAAACTCCCTCGTTTGCGCCTACGACAAAAAGGACTTTTTTATCCGCAACCCTTATCCTGTCTGCGTCTCCTATTGTTATTTCATCAAGTCCCGAGGGAATATCTCCCATATCGGATGTCGATACCATTATTTTAAACAGCTCCGAATATCTTGCGGGAGAAATTTTTGCCGTTCCGATTGTGTCAGCCAGCAGAGAAAGCGTGTTCATAAACTCATTCCACGATCTTTCGCACTCTGCGGCAAGGGGCTTTTCAACAGATTTTGCAATAGCCAGAAGATTTTTGTCGGCGGCGGTTTTTATAAGGAAGTCGTATACGGCCTTTGTGCAGCCGAACCCGTCTTTATCTTTTAGGTCATCCCGAAATTCGTTAATGCTGCTTACTACCGTTTCACGCAGGCTGTTTAAATATTTCTGCTTTTCCTTATCCTCATCGGAGGTTTCCTTACCGTATCCGTCGGGATGCATTTCCCATTCACTCTGCCAGCCCGAATAATCTATTTGCCAAAGAAGAACGTAATTTTCAAGAGCGGCTATATCCTCAGGAGACATTCCGAAAAGATACGTTTTTATCATCCGCATAACGGTATCTGTTTTAAAACCCTCGGCAGCCAGAGAAAGCGCCGAAAGAGCGTATCTGACAATAAGCTCGTCCGACAAGCTGTGCCTTGTGTCCTCAAAAACGGGGATGTCATATTTTTTAAAAGCAAAGGGCAGGTACTTTCTGTATGAAGAGTCTCTGCTTACTACAACTATATCACGGTACCTGAGATTTTTTTCACGCACCAGCTTTTTTGCGGTCATAGCCACAAATAAGCACTCTTCGTAAGGATTTTTTGCAGCTGCCGTAACAACATCGGCTGTTTTTTCCTTGTAAATTTCAGGAACGGGGACATAAATTCCTCTCTCTACGGCTGCAATTGCGGGAGAATGCCAATGCCCCTCCGCATTCATGACAACGGGCTCGGCTATTTTTACGCCGTACTTATTGCAAAGCCCTATAAGCTTTCTTATGTTTGACACTGCATAGGCAAACGGTCCCGTTCCGTCTGTAGTTTCCGTAATGCCCTCTGCGCATTGAGTGACATAAACCTCATCCGCCTGCTTTAGAATTTCGGCGACAATGAGATTTTCCTGAGGAGTAAAGCCGGTGAACTCGTCAAAAAACACAAGTGAATTTTCAAACAGCTTTCGCTCCGCAATAATATCCGCAGCGGCGTTTATCATATATCTGTCGTCCGAAAATCTGCTCTGAAGCAGCGATTCATACATACTCGACGCCAAGGACAGCTCGTTCGCCTTTTTTATAAGGATTTCATTTCCCGATTTTTCTGCGGCAGCGGTTAATTCGCTTCCGGATACTCCCCATTGGATCAGCTCATCGGACATTTTCAAAAGCTCCGACACCATTTTGCCGTTTTTAGTGCATCCTCTGAAAATTTCCGGCTCAGAGCCTACCGATTCCATGGCAATGCTCATAATCACAGCCTTTACCGCATTGCTTACAGAGGGCTTTCTGATTGGAGCGTATTCATTAAGCACCTTTTTCGCAAGAGAAGAAAAACTGAGAATTTGAATTTCATTTGATTTTTTCGCGCCTAAAAGCTCAATAACAGCTCTTTCGCTTTCAAAGGAGAACTGCTCCGGCACAATAAGACAGCATTTTTTACCCGTCATTGTCTTTTCCGCAAGCAAACTCCGCAGATATGTTGTTTTTCCCGAAGCGGCTCTTCCTAAAATAAGCTTCAGCATAATTTCACTGCCTTTCATTTCCCGCTTTTTATTCCGCAATTTTTACATATTGTATTATACACTTTTACGCAGAATAATAAAAGGTCTTTTTATACGGTTTTTTGAAATACCGCAAAGAAACAAGTTTAATCCGTTTTATGCAAAAACCCCGAGGCTTTTGACCTCGGGGAAATTCGTTTATTCAGAATTTTTTATCAATCTGCTTGAGAATATTACTCAATGCCGAACAGGTTTTTGAAGAAGTCTATAATCTTCTGGAAGAATGCTATGATTTTCTGGAAGAATGTTACAGCTCCGTCGGAGGCAATGCCTTCGCTGTCGAAAATTCCGTCAAAGTAGGTATTGAGAACATTCTGAAGCGTTGTTGAGAAGCCGCTGAGTATGGGCTCGTCACTGTCGCTTAAGAGCTTGAGGATGAACTGCCATGAGTTGTTTACATCGTGATATACATCGTCTGTGAACTCAAGGGATGTGCTGATGCCGTAGTAAATGTAGTACAGTACATACAGCGCCTGACCCATTCCGGGATCCTCTTTAACCTTTTCTGCCAACGACTCGATAAGCGAGCAGGCTGCCTTGTAATTATCCTCATCGGGGATGTACTCCGCAAGAATACCTTCAATCTTTTCAATGTTTTCATCCATTGTGATGAAGTCAATCGCAATACGGAGAACGATTGTAACCATATCCGCCTTTGAAAGGTCGGCATCGTAAACCATTGTGTAATAGGTCTCGCCGTTCTTTGATTCGTAGGTGACAACCTTGCCTACAGTAAGCTCTGAAATAGCATCCATAACTACAGGTGTAAGGTCATAGCCCGTCGATTCGTAAACTGCATCAAGCGCATAGTTTACAATCCACTCAAAGTCATATGTGGAAAGGTTAACGCCCAAGAGTGACATAATGTCTGTTTCGCCGATTATGGGTTCAAGAGCTTCAATAACGGTATCAACGGAATTGAGTATGTTCTTTACGCAAGTATCAAGACCGTTGGAGTTAATGAAGTAGATAACGGGAGGAAGAAGTTCAAGGATTTCATCGACGGGATCCGCCATGATATCGTCAACCTTGTTAAACAGAGGATCGATAACAGCCTTAATTGCCGCTTCCTCATCGCTTGCAAGAAGAGCCTTAAATTCATCGGGAGTGAGTATGTTGTCGCAGCCGAGAGCCTCAAGGAGAGGAATTATGCCGTATGCATAGCCTTCGGAGCCGGGGATTATGATTTGGTCGTTGCCGCCGAAGTCTAAGAAGAAGCTTATATCCTCGCCTGCAAGAAGAACCTTGAACAGCGGAGCGATAGGAGCAAGGATTGTAACAAGAGCATCCTCAAATGACTCTCTGTCGCCGTCGGTAACAGTTACAGTCATGTTGTCCCATGCGGTGATGTCAATACCGAAAGCGGAGTCAAGAACGTCGCCGATGTACTGACCGTAGGGCTCAAGCTCTGAAATCTGAGCCATCAAATCGCTGAGCAGGCTGATGATCGCGTCTGCATTATCCTGAGTGTAAAGGCTGCCGCTGACAAGAGCATCCATAATATCGTCAAGGCTTTCAATCTCAACGCCGTCAATTTCAAGACCGAGGAGACAAAGCGTATTGCCGATAAATGCTTCCAGATTGTCTGCTATATACTGAGCCTTTTCCTGTGTCCAATACTCGTTATAAGTGTCGGTGTACAGGGTTGATGTTTCGATTGCCGAGAATGTCTCATCGGTATCCGCATACTCGGTGTAGTACCATGAGAAGTCCTGCATTGCCTTTGCTTCCGTAAGGCTGAGGAGCTTAACTACAGCAGTGTAATTATCGCTGCCGAGCCAGCCTGAAAGAACGCTTTCGTTCGCAGAGTCTTTGAATACGTCAAGAACAAGTGAAATAAGGATTGTAATCATATCCGCTCTCGACTCATCCTCGCTGTAAACCATACGGTATGCCGTCTTGCTGTCTACAGCAGATGTAAAGGACTCAACCTCGCCCATATAGAAGGTTGCAACAAATTCCTGAAGCTCGGCGTCAATATGAAGACCGAGTCTGTCTTCCAGGATATCAAATATTGCGTAGAAAGTAATATCCGACAGCGGGAAGTTGATAAGATCGTCAAGGTTAATCTCGCCCGTTAAGGGAGTGAGAACCTCAAGAAGGTAGTATACGGGAGCAAGCAGGTTGTTTACGGAATTTTTAACTCCGTCTGCATTAATGAAGTATACAACGTTGGGAAGGAGCTCAAGCATTACATCCAATGCGTCCTCACCTGTTGCAAGGTCGCCGCAGATGTCGCTGAGAAGGTCTGTAAGCGAAGTGAATACATCCTCCACAGCCTGAGTTACATCATAGCTTCCGGTTACATCGTCATAATATGCGCTTGCGGGCTTAATTCCGGTTTCGTTGCTGTAGCCCATTGTGCAGCCGAGAGCCTCAAGAATGGGAACTATAGCGTAATCGTAACCCTCGCCGCCTGAGATTGTAATAAGATCCTCGCCTGTGGAGCTGTTGAAGAAGGTGTAATCCTCTCCGAAGAACAGCCATGCAAGCAGCTGGTTGGCGGGCTCAAGAGCTTCAACGAAAGCAGCGACAAACGCCTCTTTCTTTTCCTCGTTTGTGGTCTTTGAGTCAATGCCCCAGTCTTTAGTACAGGTAACAACGGTATTGCCGTCCGCATCCTCGGAGAATGTGCAGTAGTCGAACCAAGTATCGATATTCACATCGAGAACTGCGCCGATTGCGCCTACAAGAACGCTGTCAAGGCCTGCAAGGAGCTTAACGATTTCTTCAAGCAGAGCGTTCAGTATCTTATCCTGATACAGTCCGTCTGTTATTGCGGCGTCAAGAAGTTCGCCTACCGTTGAGCCGTCGCTTCTTACTGCGTCAACTATCATCTGGATAATCTCGCTGAGATTTTCATCGAGATAGTCGGCAGTTTCTTCGTTCCAGTTGTTTGTGTACTGAGTATAAACTATTGAATTCTGATCCTCATCGCTGTGGCCGGGAAGGTTGTCGGCAATAAGCTTATCAAGATCGCCGTCATACATATACGCCCAGTTGGGATCTTCGTAATCAAAGTCGCTTTCTGCGCCCTGAAGTATAGCAAGTATGGGCTCATAGTAATCGCCTAACAAATCTTTGAGAACTGTCTCGTTGTCCTCATACTTAAACGCTTCAAGAACGATTGAGATGAGGATTGTGGTCATTTCAGCCCTTGATTCGTCCTCTGTGTAAACCATGCGGTAAGCGGTTCTGCCGTTTGCCGATGTGAAGTCTTCAACTGCTCCCATATAGAAGGTTGAGATAAAGGTCTGAACTGTTTCGGGCAGGTAAATGCCGAGACTGCTTTCAAGAATGTCAAATACCAAGCTGAAGTTCAGCTCGCCGAGGTCAATGCCTACAAGCTCGTTAAGGTCAACCTCAACTCCCACAGGCTCAAGAGCGTCGAGAATATAGGTTACGGGAATAAGAAGGTTCTGAACCGCAACGCTGAGTCCGTCCGCATTTACAAAGTATACAATGTTGGGAAGTACGTCAAGTATCGCTTCAACAGCGCCGCCGTTTTGAGCATTTTCAAGATCTCCGCAAATATCCGAAAGGAAGTCTGTAAGAGCTGTGAATACGTCTGCAACAGCCTCGCTTGTGTTGTAGCTGCCGTCCGCATTTTGATATTCGCTTGCAGCCTTAGGCTCGCAGCCGAGCGCTTCAAGGATAGGAACAATTGCGTAATTGTAACCCTCGCCGCCGGCAATTGTAATAAGAACATCGCCTGTGGAGCTGTTAAAGAATGTGTAGGAGTCGCCGAAGAACAGCCAGTCGATAAGTCTGTTAGCAGGCTCAAGAGCTTCAACGAAAGCAGCGACAAACGCTTCCTTCTTTGCTTCGTTGGTGGTTTGCGAGTCAATGCCCCAGTCATAATCGCAGGTAACAACGGTATTGCCGTCCGCATCCTCGGAGAATGTGCAGTAGTCGAACCAATCTTCGATGTCAACGCCTATTACAGCGCCCACCGCATTGACAAGATCCTCGTCAAAATCAACTATCAATCCAACAACAAGCTCAATCATGCTGTTCAAAATGCTGTCCTGATAAAGTCCGCCTGAGATTGCATCGTCAAGGAGTGTTCCGAGAGATGAACCGTCGTCTGTTATAAGGTCGGTAATCATGCAGATAATCTCTGTAAGGTTATCATCGAGATAATCGGATGTTACCTTGTTCCAGTTATTTGTATATTGAGTATATACGATTGAATTTTCTTCCGTACGCTCCGGTAAGCCGTCTGCCGCAAGCTGTGCGAGAGCGTCTTCATCATCGCCGTAAGCGTATGCCCAGTTGGGATCGGCATAGAACCACTCATCCACTCCGCTGATGATTTCCATAACCGCATTATAGGTTTCTTCGCCCAAAAGCTCTGAGAACAAGTCAGCGTTAAGCTTAAAGGCCTCAACCGCAAATGAGAGTACGATTGTGAGCATATCCGCTCTTGATTCCTCATCTGTGTAAACCATTCTGTAGGCGTAGTTGCCGTTTGCAGATGAGAAGCACTGCAATTCGCCGATGTAGAATGTGCAGAGTATCTGAACCATTTCACTGCTCATCACAAATCCTGCGTCGCTTGCAAGAGTGAGAAGGTTTTCCATAGTAAGGTCGCAGATGTTAAATCCGAGAGCGTCCTCAAGAAGCGCGCCGATTGAAACATCCTCGCCGTCTGAGCTTACAAGAGGTGAAAGCGTTTCAAGGATAGAGTCAACGGGGAGAAGAAGATTGCTCATGCAAACCTTCAAGCCGTCTGCGTTAATGAAGTAAATCAGGTTCGCAAGGAGGTCGAACGCCTCTGTTGCAGGTTCGCCGGAGATTTCATCAACAAGAGTGAATATAGAGTTGATAACGTCTGAAACAGCTCCTGTTACATCATATGTTCCGTTTACATCGTCATAATAAGCTTTAGCGCCTTTTACTTCGCAGCCCAGAGCCTCAAGAAGAGGTACGATACCAAGGTCATAGCCTCTGCCGCCGGAGATAGTGATAATGTCGTTAAGGATGTAATTGCCGTCAGCGTCAACCTCCGTGCCGGTGAAGAACGCATAATCATCACCGAACATGAGCCATGCAATAAGCTGCTCGGCAGGCTCAAGAGTTGTGCAAAGACCGCTGATGAACAGATCCTTCTTTTTCTCTTCGGTTTCTGCGTCGTCAATGCCCCAGTCGTATGTGCATACAAAGACCGTGTCGCCGTTTTCATCGGTTGTTTCCTCGCACATTGTGAACCAGCCTGCAATATCGGTATCGATAACAACGTCAACAAGCTTGTAAAGTGAGCTGTCAAGTCCGCCGATAGCGTTTGCGATAAGCTCAACTATTGCGTCAAGGTTTGCATCCGAATATACATTGTCGTTAAGCACGCTGTTAATAAGCTGCGCTATTGTCTGACCGTCCGCAACGGAGTCAAGGACAAGATCGATTATGGCATCAAGCGCACTGTCTACCGCATCCGCCGTTTCCTCTGTCCAGTCGGTGCTGTAGCCCAGGTAAACGATTGAATGTTCGGGAAGTGTTATTTGCTCGCCTTCCAACGCCTGATCGTCAATGTCAAACATGTAGTCCCAATTGATGTCGGCGTACTGAGCGTCAATTCCGCCTATCAGGTCTACAACCGCAGCGTATACGTCAGCCGCTACGGGCTCATCAAGCATGGAGTCTATAAGTGCACAGATTATATCGCCGTTTGTCTCGCCGGTGCTTTCATCAACCACAAATTCAAGGCTTTCAAGAACTGCCGAAAGGGTGATTGTAAGAGCGTCAGCCGTGCTCATTGATGTGTAGTAAGCGGTTGTTCCTATAACAGAATCATATTCCACTCTGCCGGCGCAAAGAGCGTCAAGTCCGGGAGATACAAGCTGACTGTCATAGAAGTTTGTACCTAAGTATTGGTCAATAAGTTTAATAATAGAGTCAAGTGTAAGATCCGATATATCTATCTCATAATATTTATAATCGGGATCCGTTTCCGCAGGATCTTCATAAGTACCCGCAAGGAGATTTAAGAGGTTGTCAAGGTCAAGAGTGCCGTAATTCAGAAGATCCGAAAGAATTACGGAGAGAATGGCGTTAAGATCTATATCAAGTATAGGTCTGATGTCGTCAACAAGTACGAGCAAAGGCATAAGGAGATTGTGGAGCATTGTGTAAAGCCCGTTGCTCTCAATGAAGTAAACAAGATTGGGAAGGAGATCGATTATATTCTTTACGGTATTTCCGTCAAGGAAATCATCAAGCCAATCAAAGAGCTGGTTGCAGAGATACTCAAAAGCAGCCGCATCGCCGTCTGTGTTACACTTTGCAACATATTCATCCTGATCGAGTACGCCTTCTATACCAAGCATTTCAAATACAAGACCTACCGAGTTGGCGTAGCTGCCGTAGCCTGTAATTGTAATTGCTTCGGCAAAGAGCGTCATATCCTCGCCTGTAAAGAACATGGAGATAAGAGGAGCCATTTCGGAGCAGATTGAGCAGAACAGCTTAAGGAACTGCTCTCTGTTGCCGTCTTCAAACTCAACGCCGTCAATGTACCATGTAACGGTTGTTTCGGTTTCTCCGGTTTCCGCATTTACCGTTTCCGCAGCTGTTGCGGTTATGCCGTCAATGCCGGAGTAGCCGGTTTCTCCGGGAGCTACAGCCGTTGTGCCGTACTCCTCGTCAATATCCGAGAACAGATAGCCGAAAGCGTTGTACCATGTTCTCAGGTCAACGTTCGTCTGGTCCGCAATAAGGTCATAAAGGAAATCGCTGTTGAACATAACGCCCAAGGTTGCAAGGCCTTTGACAACGCCGGTAAGGTTTTCGTTGTTGAACAGACCGGATATAGCCTCCTGAAGCCATACATTAATGTCCGTGACCTCCGTGCCTGCCATTTCAAGTACTGTCTGTAAAAGATCGTCTACATTTTCAACGAAGTAATTGGCCTTATCCGCCGTCCAATCGTTGCCGTAGGTAAGGTATACGATTGATTCGGCGCTTGTGCCGTTAATTTCATTGTATGTATAAGCGGACTCATACCATTCATATTCTGCGGTGTCGTACACCTGCGGGCAGAACAGCTCAACAAGAGCGGCAAGAGCGTCGTCTGCGCTGCTGTTGACGTTGCCGATAATTGTATAAACTATGTCGGGCAGCTCAACAGCGGACCCGCCGTCGTCAGAATCCATGTTCTGGATAAAGGCGACTATGTTCTGCATAAAGTCCGTATCGCCTACAGCGTTTACAAGATACTTAAGAATTACATAGAATACATCCGTTGTATCGGCTTCAAGCTTAAGCCTCGTGCCGGATGAACGCTTTGAGGTAACATAGCTGTAGCTTGAGCAGACTATAATTTCACCCACATTCATAATGGGAAGCTGAAGATCATAGCCCAATGCTTCAAATATATAATCAAGCAGAGTGTTGATATTGGTGTACTCAAAGCCCAACATATCCTTAAGGTTAAGTATATCAAGACCTATGCTGAAATCTAATGCAGGAATATTGTCATTAATCACATCCTGAATTACGCCTTCAAGTAATCCGTAAATTGCCGTTGAAGCAACATTTTGTCCGGTAACATCAATATCCGTTGCCTCGAATTCCAATGTAACGGTTAAGGTTATGGAATCAATCAAATCCTGCATTTTGTCCATTGAAAGAGCATAGAACAGCTGGGGCAGCATATCACACAGGGTTTCAATGGGCGCATTCGCCAAGGTTTCAATCAGCGTCATAATGGGATCAAACATATTCTTGACTATGGTGGCGGTGCTTGCCGAGGAGGAGGGAACTGTAATATCGGAGCTGTCTATTCCGCACGCCTCCAATACGGGAACCCATAAATCCTTAAATAATGTTAAGGGTTCTATCGTTATTATGGCTTTGGCATAAGCATCATCGACATTCGGCTCAAGTGTCGGGAGATACCATGAATCCGATGACAGTTTAACTGAACCTTTAATATTGGCGGCATTATTGCCCGTTGTCTTTGAGTAGCTTTTGCCAACAAGTATAGTTTGAAGCAAATCGCCTAAGGAGCCGAATACTGCGCCCATTGCGGTTGTAAATGAGCTGTAATCTGTAACGCCCCAATCAAAGGTGATATCCGTTTCACCGTCGCTGCCTACAAGCTTAGTCCAATCCGTACCGGCTTGGTTTAATGCGGTTATAATTGAAGCGTATTTTGTCTTATAGGTAGAATTTGATGAAAGGTATGTTGCAAAAGTGCTGGGATATATATATGCACCTAAATCGGAAAGCAGTTCCGCATATGTTTCCGTGCTGTTGTAACCGCCCATATAAATATCCAAACCGCCGGTTAAATCATAACCACTAAATGAAATACCGAGAGAGGTAAGATTAAGATAAGCACTTGCATTGGAATCGGAAGATTTTTCGAGCATATCCACGCCAAGAGTTGATAAGTCATCAAGGTATTCTTCGATTAATTCGCAAATCATGGGGAACAACGCCCCTACAAGCATATTTACCATATCGTTGGTGAAGATATTTTTAACAAGAATATCCTCAATAGCCTCTGACAAGCTTCCGTAAGCATTTCCGTCTTCATCCTCAAGTCCTACCAAAGAAGAGAAATCTTCGGATGTAATAAAGTTATCAAGCTTAACGATTGTCTCGCTTACGGCAGCCTCGTCAACAACATAGTTATCGTCCGCTTCGCCGTTGCCGTCATTATCCTCGTTATCTCTGGCGAGGTCGTTTTCGTAGCCTATCTGCTCGCCGCTGCTGTTTGTCTGATCGCCGGCATAACGGGTAACGTAAACGCCTTCACTGTCGTGGTAATGAGCCTGAGTATAGGGCAGACCGCCGGACGCAACAAATTTATTGTACGCCGTAAGAAGGCTGCTTATGCTGTTGTAGATTGATTTATGAGTGCTGTCAACAACGCCTAAAGATACAGCGTAATCGTACAGATCCTGATCAAATCTGTCAACGGCTGTCTTAACGCCTATAAAGTTGGAGAAGTCAATTGTTGTTGACATATCCTTATACTCTTTGATTGTTTCAAGCTGAGCGTCGTTGCGGGCCTGAATATTTGTTTTAAGCCTTGCAAGATAATCGTCTACAGCGTCGGTAAGAAGGGTATCCTCGTCATTGTAAGTGAGAGTAAAAACGGAGGACGCAATTTCAGAGCCGATGGTTTTTACCCAGCTGTTGTAATCGCTGACAAGAGATTTATACTCAGCGGAGTCTTCGGTATACCTCGTCATAATCTCTTCATTTGTCCAAAGAGTGATATTGGCGAAAATGTAGGGAAGGAAGTAGGTGTACCAATTAGTATACTCTACCTGAGCGTCTCTTGTGTTAATCTTAAGAGTAATATCGGAGCGGAAGTCATCGATATAACTTGTGCCGTCTGTAAATACGGCTGCGATAGCCTCCGATGAATAGCCGGACAGGGTCTTCTTATAGCCGGTGAACTTATCGGCAAGAGCCGCAAGCTCAAGGTCTGTAATATCCTCCGTGTCCTCGGGATCAACGAGATACTGCTCGTTTGCGGCTATATCCGCATCGATTGCCGCCTTAAGTACTCTCAATTGATATAACTCAATCTGATAATAAAGCTCATCGAGAAATTCCTCGCTGGCTGCAAGAGAGAAATCATCAAAGCCGTCATAATTTGCAACAACATATGCAAAAACATCGTCATCGTATTCGGAGATAATGTCATAAGCATTTTTTGCCGTTGTGTAGACGGTGGTCATATCGTCTATATCCTCTACGTCATAGCCGTCATTAATGCAGTCAAGCATAATCTGCATATTGACCTGTGCAAGAGCAACCTGCATGGCAAATTCAACGTTTGCGATATATTCAACGATAGCGGATGTATCAAAGAAATGATTGATAACCGCAGTGGAGAAGGTTGCACCGCTGCCTATCATGGTGGTGTAGTACATGGCGTAGGCTTCATTATACAGAGACTGAAGCTCGGCGGCCGTGTTGTTGGCGAGCAGTTCCGCAACTGTGGTCGCAAGTCTTTCATCTGTAAAGTAATTGGCGTATGAGTCCAATGTGGACCTTGCGGTTGTATTGGTGGAGTTTACAGTCCTTGATGTACTGCTTAAATAATTCCATATATATGAGGTGTAATTGTATGTTGCTTTACTGGAAGCAATGTTCCCGCTGTGCGATCTGCTTGTAATAGTAGCGGATCTGCTATAGGTATGCGTATACTTATATGTTACCTTTGTATTAAAGGAGGAGGGAACATCGTCTATACTGTCAAGGGTAAGCAAATAGGAGTCAACATCAACGGTTACGGAGGATGTCTTTATAACGGTGCTTGTTGACACATTGGAATTATAGGTTACATTGCTGTTTGTTGTAACATCATCACCGACCGAATAATCATAGTAACTTGATGTCATATATTTTCTACTGCCTTCCCAACTACCACTGTAAGCACCATAAGAGGTACTAGTCCTTTTTTCATATCCGTATACGGAAGTACCCGTAGGGTAGATAAGGTTCTGTACAAGCTTAGCGTTACTGGTTGACGAGCCGTAATTCAGTACGGAGGACGAAATCATCCTTTCGTAAAGGGTATCGCTGGAGTTGTAATTCCCCGTTGAATCGGTCACTCTTACGGAGTTTACGGCATAGTCATAAACAGCCTCGGCAGCCGCCAAAACGGAGCCGTCGTCGCCGGTATAGGACCACGAGTTGCTGCTGCTGCTTGTGGAAGCCGCCGCAGAGGACGCCGCAGACACGAGGGTTTTCACATCGGAAACCGAGTAGCTGGAAGCCACCGCCGCAGAAAATGATAACCCCGTAAAGGCAACGGAGCAAGCGCTCATCATCATCAGAAATGACAAAAATACGCTTAGTGTTTTTCGTGCGATTTTCATTTAAAAAATCTCCCTTTCTAAAATATTTTTTTGTTCGCCGCCTGCCTGCTCAACAGACAGCATACCATTATTATTTATAGCAAATCGTTTTTACCATATAATATCGGTTTTTTCAAGGTTAATTTCAGAATTTTTAATTTTTTGTGAACATTACTTAATAATCTGTTTATTGTTTATTCATTATGCACATCAAATTAATATTATTTGACTTAATGGGGATTGTTTGGTATAATACAAATATCAAAAAAAATAATCGAAAATCTTAAATCGTTGCTTTTCAAACGGTTTAATGAATGAGGAATTAGGAATGAGGAATGAGGAATTTCGGAAGCCCTTACGGGCTTGCTCCGCTCACTGCGTTCGCTCTAATGAAATTTAAAATTTTAACAATCAAGCTTAATGCATACAAACTATTAATTCTATTTATTATCGGGTGCGGGTGTCCCGCCATTTATT
>JAJQGK010000117.1 GCA_021200555.1 Clostridiales bacterium
ACAAGCCTTTAATTTCCAACAATTATTAATTATTAATTATAAATTATTAATTCCCAACGGGTGTGCAGAAATTAAAAATTTTGCACAAGCTCACCGTGGAGAAAAAACTGAAATTATTTATGGTACTTTCCGCCGTTAATAATAGTAAACGCCCTATAAATCTGTTCCAGGAGCATTACTCTGAAAAGTCTATGGGGAAAGGTCATTTTTGACGCCGACATTTTAATTTGGGCTGCGTTTTTCACCTTATCGGACAAGCCGTAGGAGCCGCCGATAACAAAGGTCACGCTGCCGCCGTTTTTCATTGACGCCGAGCCGATAAGACGGGCAAGGTCTTCGGATGAATACGTCTCTCCTTCCACGCACATTGCGACTGCGGTGGAATTGGGAGGGATTTTTTTTATTATCCTGTCCCCTTCCGTCTCCAAAGCGTTCCTTATCTCCCCTTCCGACGGGTTCTCCGGCAGGGAGACGGGCTGTATTTCGATAATTTCCGCCTTGCAATAGGCTTTAAGACGCTTCAGATATTCCTCCGAAGCGTCCCTGTAAAAAGCGTCTTTAAGCTTTCCCACGCAAACAATCGTAATTTTCTGCATCAGAAAATTATCATCTCCCCTTCGCCCTTGGCGGGAGCGATATTCAAGCGGAAGTCTCTGCCCTCCACGCCGCCGATTCTGGTTAAGGCGCACTTTGTGATAATGCGGGCGATTTGAGGAGTGTTGTTTTCACGGCTCAGATGTCCGAGAACGAACCTTGAAGTACCCGTATCAAGGAACCTGCAGGCCGCCTTTGAGCAGTCCTCATTTGACAAATGCCCCGTCCTTGACGTCACTCTGTCCTTTAAAAAGGGCGGGTAGGAGCTTTCGGCAAGAAGCTTCAGGTCGTAATTTGACTCAAGAAAAACAAGATCGCTGGCTCTCGCTTTTTGAAAAGCGTCATCCGTAACGTAGCCTGTATCGGTTATAATTGAAACCTTCCTGCCGTCGGGCATTTCAACAGCAAAGCCGCAGCTTTCGGCGCTGTCGTGGGAGGTTTCAAAACTGCGGACTAACATACCGCCCACCTCAACGCCCTCTTCGGGTATAATGTAAGCCGGAACCTTTTCGCATATATTCCCGCTGTGCTCAAGCTCAGTTATGGTACCCACCGTGCCGAAAATCGGGAGCCTGAACCTTGAAGTAAAGACCCTTAAACCGCTGATGTGGTCGCTGTGCTCGTGAGTGACGAACACGGCTTTCAGGGTATTGGGATCCACGCCTATACGCTCTAAGGAGAGTATAAGCTGCTTTGCGCTCATTCCTGCGTCAATGAGAATCCCGCCGCCGGAATAGCCTATGTATGAGCTGTTACCGCTGCTTGATGAACACAGCGTACAAAATCTGGACATTTTTTTCCTCCGTAAAACCTTGGAGAATTTTAAATTGGTGCACACCCTTCGGGGAATTAATAATTAATAATTAATAATTAATAATTGTTGGAAATTAAAAGCTTGTACACACCCGTTGGAGAATTAGCAATGAGCAATTAGCAATGCTTTTATTCTCCGTGAGACTCGGAAGAATTTTAAGATTATACACACCTTATAACAATTAGCAATGAGCAATTAGCAATGTCGGAGGCCCTTCGGGCTTGTTCCGCTCATTTCATTCGCTCTAATAAAGATTTAATTTGCAGTTCAATTTGCTAATGCATACAAACTTTTAATTCTATTTTTTATAATCAGGTGCGGGTATCCCGCCATTCATTGTACATTGTACATTCTATAATGGGGTGTGGGGCTTGCCCCACCATTCATTGCTAATTGTTAATTGCTCATTGCTCATTCTCTATAAGGTTTGCAGAAACCAAAATTTATTCTCAAGCTATCGGGAAAATCTACATTCCGCCAACAAAAAAAGGACACGCCGTGCCCTTTATCCTGCATCGGAGACGCTTTTGCTGTTGTCGTCCTCGCACACGTCAACCTTTTTAATATCGGCGCCCAAGGCGGTGAGCTTTTCCGTTACACGCTCGTATCCTCTTTCGATATGATAAATATTCTCGATAACGGTAGTTCCCTCGGCGCACATTCCCGCAATAAGCATTGCCGCTCCCGCTCTCAGGTCATCTGCTCTTATGGGGGCTCCGTGAAGCTTAGGCACGCCTGTGATAATAGCCGCCTTGCCCTCAATCTGAATTGAGGCACCCATGCTTATAAGCTGGTCAACGTATCTGAAGCGGTTGTCCCAAACTCCGTCGGTAACGATGCTTGTGCCGGAGCAGGTTGCAAGGAAGGTGGTCATCTGGGGCTGCATATCGGTGGGAAATCCGGGATGAGGCATAGCGGTAACCTTACATTGTCCGCATCTGGAATTGCTCGTAACTCTGATTGAGTCGTCATATTCAATGACGGAGACTCCGCACTCCCTGAGCTTCGCCGTGATGGACTCCAAATGCTTGGGGATAACGTTTTTAATGAGAATATCTCCCTTGACGGCGGCGGCTGCAACCATATAAGTGCCCGCTTCTATCTGGTCGGGGATAATGGAATAGGAACAGCCGTGAAGCGAGGATACGCCTTTAATGCGGATAACATCCGTACCCGCTCCTCTGACATTTGCGCCCATAAGGTTCAAAAAGTTCGCCAGATCCACGATATGAGGCTCTTTTGCGGCGTTTTCGATAATCGTAAGCCCGTCCGCCTTTACAGCGGCAAGCATAATATTAACGGTAGCGCCTACGGAGACTTTGTCAAAGTATATCACTCCGCCGGTGAGATGATCCGCCTGAGCGTTAATCATACCGTTGTCGTTTGTTATCTCGGCTCCCAGCTTGGCAAAGCCCTTTAAATGGAAGTCTATAGGTCTTACGCCGCCGAAGTTGCACCCGCCGGGCATAGCAACCTTGGCGTGGTTATATCTGCCCAAAAGAGCGCCTAAAAGATAATATGAGCTTCTTGAATATTTGGTCATCTCGTAGGGAATAACGTAGGAGCTGATGTACCTTGTGTCAATTTCGAGAGTGTTTTTGTTTATGCGGTGAATAACCGCTCCCATGTCGGAGAGGATTTTCAGCATAACCTGAACATCCCGTATATCGGGGATATTCTCAATCCTGCAAATATCTCCCGCAAGAATTGTCGCCGGTATAACAGCAACCGCAGCGTTTTTTGCGCCGCTTATCTCAACTTCTCCGTGAAGCTGCTTCCCGCCGTTTATTATAAATTTCTCCATATAGTAACTTCCTTATTGTTTGGAAATGGTTGGGGCTTTCTCCGGAAACCCGAATGATATTTTTAATTTCTGCACACCTGTCGGAAAATTAATAATTAATAATTAATAATTAATAATTGATGGCGGGATACCCGCACCCGATTTTAAATGTACGATGTACAATGTACAATGTACAATGAATGAAAGGACAAGCCCTTTAACCCATTATAAATAGGACTAATAGTTTATACGAATTAAGATTAATTGTTAAAATTTTAAATTTCATTAGAGCGAATGAAATGAGCGGAGCAAGCCCGCAAAGGCTCCGAAATTATTAATTATTAACTATTAATTATTAATTCCAAAAGGCTTTGCGCAATCTGAAAATTCTCAAAAAGCTTGCGGAAATACATAATCAACAAGCCATTATTTAGTATTATACCACCGTTGGCGGAAAAATTAAAGTATTTTTAAAGGAAAAATTTACGATACCCTGATTTTTGGTAAAATTGCTGTTTTTTAATGGAGTATGCAACTATATGTGCCAATTTAAAAAAATCAAAACACAATATATTGTATCGAACATATCTTCTTGTGTTTTTTCTTCCTTTTCATATTATTAAATTGTACAAATTTTACAAAGGGAATTTTTGATGAAGCTCGCTTAGCAATTCTTTTCTCCGTAAGCCATTTGAGAATTTTTTAGTCTATGCATACCCATTGGAGAATTAGCAATGAGCAATTAGCAATTAGCAATGTTGGAAAGGGCTTTACCCTTTAACCCATTATAATGCAGATTAACTTGTTCAAGCGGTAAATACAAATTTAAAAGTTTGTGTATATCAGCTTTTGAAAATAAAATTTTAATTTTATATTAGAGCGAATGAAATGAGCGGAATAAGCCCGTAAGGGCTTCCGACATTGCTAATTGCTCATTGCTAATTAGTTCAAAAAAGGTGTGTACAAGCTTCCGATTTTCATTAATTCTCCATGAGAAATCAATACTCCATCTTCTTCGCCGACCAATGCTCCGCAACAGGCAAGAACCTATCCGCTTCCCGTTTTGCGCCTTCAAGGGAATGCTCCCTGTAATTTCCGCACTCCTCCGCCGAGGCGCCGGGGATTTCCCCTTCGTAATCTCTTATAAAGCGAAAGGCCTCACATGTCAGCTCCAACGCATCCTCACGGGACATATTTCTCACAAGGAAATAAAAACCCGTCCTGCATCCCATAGGTCCGAAGTAAATGATTTTTGAAGAGAGCTTGGAATTTCTCACATAGGTTGCGAAAAGGTGTTCGATTGTATGAATTGAAGCATTGTCCATAACAGGCTCGCAGTTGGGGCGGCGTGTGCGTATATCATAGGTTGTAACGTCTCCGTCCGTTCGGGAGACGTACATACCGGGCATGAGCTTTGTATGATCAACTTTAAAGCTTTCGATTTTTTCCATTGTACCGTTCCTTCCTTATTCGGGATTAACATAATATCCGTTTACCGCCAGCACGGCGCAGTAAACAAAGTCCGCTCTGCCAATCAGCAGCATTTTTGTACATTCGTTTAAGGTTGAGCCGGAGGTTTTTACGTCGTCAATCAAAAGCACCACCTTGCCTTTGACTTCATCCTCATGTATACATTTGTAAACGCCGGCAACATTGCCCGATTTTCTGTACCAGGGCAGTGTGTGCTGTTTCTTGTTGGGGAAGGTCTTCACAAGCACCTGCTTTACGGGGATTTTCAAAATCCTGCCCACCTCACGGGCAAGAAGCTCGCTTGTATTGACTTTGCCCTCCGCAATTTCATCCTTGTGTTGAGGGATAAAGGTGATAAAGTCAATGCCGAAATCGCCGTAGCACCTGCGTACCGTTTCCGCCAAAGCGTGCGTGAAAAATTTAAAGCATTCCGTTTTGCCGAAAAATTTCCAGTCCACTATGCCTTTACGGATCTCGTTCATATATTTAAAGGTTCCGACAATCGCCGTGTAATGGTGTATGACAAATTCGGAGCAGTTGCACTCCCGCGCTGCGTTGCCGCAGGACCAGCACCGGTCCTCGCCGATAAAAGGGAGGCGTTCGCTGCACCGAGGGCATATCCGGTCTTTGTAGCCGATAACCTTGCCGCAAAAGCAGCACCTGTCGGGGTAAATCAAAGAGCGGGCGTAATTTAAGCCCTCTTTTATTGCAGGAGGTACACGCATGTCTTCGCCTCGCTTTTCTTTGCTTATTTAGTCGGTGTAAGTACAATCCCATATTTTTTTTGCACAAATTAAAACAGCCCGCCGTAGGGGCGGACCCATGTGTCCGCCCGCAAGCCGCAAAGCGGCTTCCTTTTAAAATTTATTTTTCATAATCAAACCCGTAAGGGTTTGACCAAACATTGCACTTGCCTCATTAAATCCTATATGGATTTAACTACAATGATTATATTTTTTTAAAGGAAATCCTTCGGATTTACGGGCGGACACATGGGTCCGCCCCCTACGGAGGTTGTTGTAATTTTCAAAATCAATCGAAAGTTGCACAAATTAAAAATTCTTATCAATCCTTCGGCGGATTACTCCGAACGTACTCCTCCAAAATCTCCGCCGCCTGCGCCACAAGCTCGACGCAGGGACGCTTTTTATAGTATTCCTCCGTGCGTTTTTCGGGTACGGGGCTGCACTCGTCCCCCTTGCCCAAATTCAAAAGCTCGCCGCATATATAGCTGCCGTTTTGGGCTTTGAATTTCAGCGCCAAGGACTGAGCCTCGGCATAAAGCTTCTTTTTCGCCTCTCTGTCCTCCGGGCTGTCATAGCCGTAAAGCAAGCCGGTGACGATAAACATTCCGCTTACCGCCCCGCAAACCTCTCTGAGCCTTGCCATACCGCCGCCGAAGGGTGACGCAAGCCTCATTATAACGTCAAAATCAAGCCCCGTCTCCTCCGCAAAGGCTCCCGCAACGGACTGGGAGCAGTTGTAGCCCTGTTTAAAAAGGGACGCAGCCTTTTCGCCTTTTGTCATAATATCACGCCTTTTCCACGGCGTCCGCCATTTCCTCAAGCCAATCGCCCTCAAACAGCTCGATAAGTCCGCAATCAACCTGATGTGAGAAATCGGGATCGATGGGTATTCTCGCAATTTCGGGAATGCCGTTTTCTTTTGCAATACGCTCAAGATTGCTTTCGCCGAAAATAAAGTGGCGTTTTCCGCAGTCGGGGCACTCGAAGTAGGACATATTCTCCACAATTCCCAACACGGGGATATTCATAAGCTTAGCCATATTAACGGCTTTTGTAACTATCATTGAAACAAGATCCTGAGGTGAAGTAACGATTATAATTCCGTCAACGGGAATGCTTTGGAACACCGTAAGCGGCACGTCGCCCGTTCCGGGAGGCATATCCACGAACATATAATCTATATCCTGCCATATTACGTCTGTCCAGAATTGCTTAACCACGCCCGAAATAACCGGACCTCTCCAAACCACGGGATCGGTTTCGTTTTCAAGCAGAAGATTAAGGGACATAATGTTTATTCCCGTTTTTGTCACAGCGGGGAAAATAGCGTCCTCCGCTCCTTGGGCTTTTTCGTGTATGCCGAAGCCCTGAGGGATTGAAGGCCCCGTAACGTCAGCGTCGAGAATAGCCGTTCCGAAGCCTCTCCTGCGCATTGTTACAGCCAGCATTGAGGTAACAAGGGATTTGCCTACGCCGCCCTTGCCGCTTACAACGCCTATAACCTTTTTTACCGTGCTTAAATCGTGGAGCTTTTCATGCTCCGGCGCAGTCCTCTCGGAGCAATTCTCCCCGCAGGAACCGCAGTCATGTGTACATTCGCTCATTTTTTTCTCTCCTTTTTATTTTTCTCCGGAAATATTGATAGAATTTTTGTTGGTGCACAACCGTTGGAAAATTAGCAATGAGCAGTGAGCAATGAGCAATGATGGAAAGGGCTTTGCCCTTTAACCCATTGTAATGCGGATTGTAATATTCAGGCGACAAATGAAAATTTAAAAGTTTGTATATATCAAATTTTGAAAATAGAATTTTAATTTCATTAGAGCGAACGCAGTGAGCGGAGTAAGCCCGTTAGGGCTTCCGACATTGCTAATTGCTCATTGCTAATTGCTAATTACTTATAAGGTGTGATTAGATTAAAAATTCTCAAAAAATCTTGCAGGAAAACCTCTATTTCAAATTAACCTTCTTCTCCGTCAGGTACACTGTCAGGATATAGATAAACGCTGTGACGAGGACTTTGAAATACACTCCGGTAAAGCCTATCGTCATGCTGCCCTCATTGATTGCCGCTTCCACGGCGGATTGACTGACGGTCATGGTCATTCCCGACTCTCTTATAATAAGTGAGATGTCGCAAAGCTTTTCAAGTCCCCATGCCGCTCCCTGAACGATTCCAAGGGTTGCCGCAATATACAGTATCGTGCCGATGCTGCCCAGCTTGTGGAAGGGACGGATATTTGAAAGAGTGATTGCAAAGATTATGAACATAACGATTATGCAGGCATTAAACAGCCCTATAATCGATTGTATTATAAGATAATTCCTGTATACCGTTTGCTCTCCCAAGCCCAAAAGACCCTGTAAAAAGCCGTATACCATCTCGTAAATCTCCGCTCCTCCCTGATCCTCTGCAGTCCAGTAAAGGAACACCGCCACGGTGACAAAGACAACGAGAGCGTAGCTTATAAGCACCCAGATCGAGGAGGTGAACCACTTTGAGAAAATCAGGGAATTTGTCCTGACGGGGAGGGTCTGAGTAAGATAGCCCTGTCTTCCGAAAAGCGTTTTGTTCGCCCCGCCCACCACGGATACAAAGGTGATTATAACGGCGATTCCGGCGATGATAATAAGAGCGGCGGAGCATAAAAACCTCAGGAAGCCGCTTTGCACGAAGGCAGACGCAAGCATTGCCACGCAGGCTATTGCGGCAGCAAGATAAATATTCGCCATTTGCCTTGCTCCCGCCTTTAAATCGTTTTTAATAAGCTTACCAATCATTTCTTATTACCTCCTTAAACACCTCTTCAAGTGTTCTTCCGCTTTTTCTTACATTGTCCACGGATGTATTTACAAGCACCTTGCCCTGTCCGAGAATAAGAACGTGGTTAAAGCTCTCCTCCAAATCGTTTACCATGTGAGTCGAAAGCAAAAGAGTGGATTTTTCGGCGTAATTTGTCATAATAATGTCGAGTATATTCTCCCTTGCGGCAGGATCCACGCCGCCCAAAGGCTCGTCAAGAAGATAAAGCTGAGCCTTCCTTGACATTACAAGGAGCAGCTGAACCTTTTCCTGCATGCCCTTTGACATGGTTTTTATTTTCTGTTTGGGATTAAGACCGAACCTCTCCACAAATTCCATTGCCTTAACCCTGTCAAAATCGTAAAAGAAATCATTAAAGTAATCGATTGCGTCAACCGTTCTGAAATAATCCGCCAGATAAGTGGTATCCGGAAGAAAAGCCGTGTTCGCCTTTGATACGGGGCCGGGAGGGTTCCCGCCCACAAGCACCTGACCGGTGTAGTCGTGTATGCAGCCGGACAAAATCTTCAGCAGGGTCGTCTTGCCGCAGCCGTTGGGACCCAGCAGACCCACGATCTTGCCGGCGGGTATGTCAAAGGATACGTCCGAAAGTATCGGCACGTTCCTGACATAGGATTTGTTTAAATTTCTGACTTTTATGGCATATTCCAGATCGGACATTTGTTGAGCCTCCGATTTTTATTTTTTATGGGGTGGTTGGGATTTTTTAGTTTGTACACAACCATTGAAAAATTAGGAATGAGGAATTAGGAATTAGGAATGAATGGTGGGGTAAACCCCATGCCCCATTATAAAATGTACGATGTACAATGTACAATGAATGAAAGGGCAAGCCCTTTAACCCATTTAAAATAGAATTAATAGTTTGTACGCATTAAGCTTGATTGTTAAGATTTTAAATTTCATTAGAGCGAACGCAGTGAGCGGAACAAGCCCGTAAGGGCTTCCGAAATTCCTAATTCCTAATTCCTCATCTTAGTTGTACAATTCAAGTGCAACAAAAAAGAAAAAAGAATAGACTCAAAGA
>JAJQGK010000078.1 GCA_021200555.1 Clostridiales bacterium
GTGCTTACTTAGTATATCACAAAATTTCATAATGTCAATTACTCCTTTTCAAACTTTTGCAGTTTTCAAATTGCTCTTTCAGAATATTATTTTTGCATTCGCTGCATTTTGACCTCATGGTGCATCGTAAAATCCTTTTTCCGTCTCGGAAAATAACTTCTTCGATAATAACATTCCTTTTCAGTTCGCTGCAATATTGTTCGTATGCTTTCATAAATTGCCAAGCTCCTTTCAAATTTTTACAGGCTGAAATATACGGGTGAATTTATGTACAAGCCCTTATTAAAGGTGTGTTTTTTTTCAATACTTATTCTATTCAAAAACTTCTGTAATAACCTCAAAAAATTCAAATATTCAGAATACATATCCTGTATGTCCGCATATTTATTTCTTGAAAGGGGTCTGCCTATGTTTTGGTTCGTGATTGTTTTATCGGGACTTGCAATCCTTGCGGCAATGCTTCGTTCCCGCCATTTTGTAAAAGCTGTTTTGCTTTCTCTTATTCAGGGAGGGGCGGCGCTTTTTGCCGTAAATTTTGTGGGCGATTTTATAGGAGTTCATATTCCTCTTAATGTTTTTTCCTGCTCTGTGGGCGGTTTGGCGGGAATACCGGGAGTAATACTGCTGTTGATAAGCGACATAATATTATAAATCCGGTTTGAAATTACAGCTCTGCGGCGAAAATTTTCCGTAAGCTATTGAAAAATAAAAAACAAAGTGCTATAATTTTAACATAAAAAAGTAAAGAGGAGAGTTTATTTATGTTAGAAAAAATAATAGCGTTTTTCATGGCGATTATCGCATTTTTCATGCAGCTGTTCGGCATCAGCTCAAATTCAGGCAATACATATACCGAATATAACGATGTCGCATACGGAACAGACGCAGCGCAGGTTATGGACATTTGCCTGCCCGATGACGCAAGCGGCGAAGTGGGGCTTGTGGTATTTATTCACGGCGGCGCATGGGTTGAAGGCGATAAGTCCAGCTATATGGAGAGCGCCGAGTACAGCGCCACATTGGGATATGCGGCTGCCACAATCAACTACAGAATGCTTTACGAAGGTTATGACTGCAATGACATTATGGAGGATGTAACCTCTGCGCTTTGCAAAATACAGGAGTACGCCGAAAATGACGGCATAACCATTGGCAAGGTTGCTTTCGGCGGCGCTTCTGCGGGCGGTCATATAGCCCTGCTTTATTCTTATAAGTATGCGTCGGAGTCGCCGTTCCCGGTAGCTTTTTGCTTCAGCTACAGCGGTCCTACGGATTTAACCGATCCCGAATTTCTTTTGAACAGCTCTTTGGGCTTGGAAACAACTCTTGATATTGCAGGCAGACTTGCGGGCGTTGCTCTTACGGAGGACAATATTAACGATGAGGATATTCAGGCTGCCCTTAAAGCGGTCTCTCCGGTTTCATATGTTACCGAAAGCTCCGTGCCTACGTTGATGTGCCACGGCTCCGTTGATACAATGGTTCCGTATTCCAATGCTGTAACGCTTGATGCGGCTTTAACGGCGGCAGGCGTAACCCATGATTTTTATACATATCCCAATTCCGGTCACAGTCTTGCCGATGATCCCGATGTTTCCGAAGAGGTCAATGATAAGCTCATGGAATATGTCGCTGCGTACTTGAATTAGGTTTAATGTAATATTGCAATCGGCAAATACGGTTATTTTAAAATTTATTTTTTTCGGAGGTTAAAATGAGTAAAATTACAATTACGGATCACCCGCTGATACAGCACAAACTTTCAATTTTAAGGGATAAGAACACCTCTTCAAAGGATTTCAGGATACTTATCGGCGAAATTGCAATGCTTATGACATATGAAGCCACAAGAGATCTTCCTTTAAAGGACGTTCAGGTTGAAACGCCTATTACGACCGCAACAACAAAGAAATTAGCCGGCAAAAAACTCGCTATCGTGCCGATTCTCAGAGCGGGATTGGGTATGGTTGACGGTGTTTTGAATATGATTCCTTCGGCAAGAGTTGGGCATATAGGTCTTTACCGCGACCCCGATACGCTTTCGCCCGTGGAGTATTATTGCAAGCTTCCCGCCGACATAAGCGAGAGGGAGGTTCTCGTTGTGGATCCCATGCTTGCAACCGGCGGTTCTGCGATTGACGCTATTACTCAGATAAAAAAACGCAAACCGAAAAATATTAAGTTTATGTGTACCATAGCCGCTCCGGAGGGACTTGAGGCTCTTTCAAAGGCTCATCCCGATGTGGACATTTATTGCGCGGCTCTTGACGAAAAGCTTAACGAGCACGGCTATATCGTTCCCGGCTTGGGCGATGCCGGCGACAGGATTTTCGGAACAAAGTGATTTAAGAAAACATAAATTTGAGGAGCAGCCTTGTGAACTGCTCCTTTTTTTGGAATATATTTACGGAGAAAGATCAATGAATGACTTGGATTTACTTAAAAGCAGATTTCACGACCTTTCCGAAAGAGCTTACGCAAAGGGAATATGGACATTTTCCGATTTTCTGACCCTTGACGAGCAGTCAGAGCTTATGAAGCTAAAACTCAGCTGCGGCACGGCCCTTTTCGGAGGATTTGACGAAGCGGAGCGTAAAATTGCGATTTTCGGCAGCGAAAGAGATATAGGTTATCCTTTTACACCGCCTATAGTATGCGTTAAGACCGAACCCATTGACAAAAGATTTTCGGAGAAGCTTACCCACCGTGATTTTTTGGGATCGATTATGGGACTCGGCATAAAAAGAGAAAAATTGGGAGATATTATTGTTTCCGAAAATTCAGCCTATATATTTGCGTTTGAGGACATGGGCGAATATATTGCTTCAGAGCTTTCGGCTGTCAGAAAAACACCTGTTAAATGCGGTATTCTTTCGGATATTCCCAATTTTGCAAAACCATCGATTGAGAAAAATGATTATATCGTTTCGTCCGACAGGTTGGACGGAATTATTGCCGCCGTGTATAATATTTCAAGAGGGGAAAGCCAAAGGCTTTTTTCGGAGAAGCGTGTTTTTGTAAACAGCAAATTAACGGAAAATACCTCCCTGAACCCTACGGAAGGTCAAATAATTTCCGTGAGAGGTAAAGGAAGGTTTATATATTACGGTATTTTGAGAACGACGAAAAAAGGCAGAATCGTAATTTCGGCCGGTAAATTTATATGAAGATTTTATATGAATATTAAGTAACCACTGATTAAGTGTTCTCTACCTGTTCTTCAAAATCCTTGCTTGTGGCTTTTTCAAAAATATCCAAAACCTCCTGTGAAGGAGCCTTGTCAATAAGGGAAACTGCAATGCAAAGTACGAGACAAACTGCAAATCCGGGCAGAAGCTCATAAATTCCGGTGCTTTCCGAAAGGAAAATTATCCAGAGAATTACGGTAAGACCGCCGCCTACTATGCCTGCGACCGCTCCCTTGTATGTAAATCTTTTCCAGAAAAGGGACAGGATTATAACCGGTCCGAAGGCTGCGCCGAAGCCTGCCCATGCGTTTTCAACAAGTCCCATTATGGTTGTCGCTCCGGGATTTCTCGCAATAAAATATGCAATAACGGAGATAATGGCAACAACGGCTCTTCCGACCCAAAGCACCTCTTTATCCGAGGCGTTCTTTCTGAAAACGGGCTTGTAAATATCGCTTGTGAAGGAGGACGACGCAACGAGAAGCTGCGAGTCGGCGGTACTCATGGCTGCGGCAAGAATAGCCGACAGGAGAATACCTGCAATAAATGACGGGAACAGCATACGGACGAGATCTATAAAGACGTTCTCTTGCTCTCCGTTTGTTATAAGCTCAGGGAGAATAACTCTGCCGAAGCAGGCGATTACAACCGCTGCACCGAGAGAGAGTACAACCCAGATTATAGCTACCGTGGCGGATTTTTTTATAAGACTCGCTTTTTTAATCGACATAAAGCGGACAAGAATGTGAGGCATTCCAAAATAGCCCAAGCCCCATGCAAGCCCCGAAACAATGTCCTTCCAGCTGCTTTTAAACGGATTGAGTACAAATTCGTAATCCGTGCCTATCAGTGACTCGCCCGTAGCCGCAATATTTATGGCGGAGAAGTCAAGCTCCTGAGTGGCGACTATGACTATAGGCACCGCAAGCATGGCGATGAGCATCATAAGACCCTGGAAAAAGTCTGTCCAGCAAACAGCCTTAAATCCTCCGAAAAACGTATAGACGATTATTATTCCGGCAAAAATAAGCATTGCCGTGCTTGATGAAAGCTGAGGTATAACTTTTGCGAAGAGAGTTCCGCCGGCTTTAAAGCTTGACGCAACGTAAACCGTAAAGAATATAAGGAAAATTATAGCGCAGATTATTCTCAATGCGGGGTTTTTGCTCGCAAATCTGTTAGAAAGATATTGGGGAATTGTGATTGCGTCGTCTGCGGCTGCCGAAAAATTTCTCAGCCTTTTTGCAACGAGGATCCAGTTAAGCGCAGTTCCCAAGGCAAGACCTATGCCTATCCAAACCTTGCCGAAGCCGAATGCCAGAATGCTTCCCGGAAAGCCCATGAGAAGCCATCCGCTCATATCGGACGCCTGAGCGCTCATGGCGGTAACATAGGGTCCCATGCTTCTTCCGCCTAAAAAATAGGATTTCGCACCGTTTGTCGCTCCTCTTGATTTGAAGAAAAACAGCATTCCTACGCTGAGCATTAGGACAAGATAAAGGATAAAAGCCAGTAATTCGAGGGTCATTTGTACATCATCTCTTTTTCATATTTTATTAAATTTTATCATACAATTCAAAAAATAGCAATAGGACTTAATCAGAAAATGTGCATAAATCTGTATTATTCGCATGCTTTGCGGGGAAAAAGGAAAAACAAAGTAAAAGCTCTTTTATGGGAAGAAGCGGAGCGTGAGCGCACCGATTTATTTTGTAAAAAACAGCGCATACCCTTGACATCAAAAAAATTATGTCGTATATTATGATTAAATTTTTAAATAAAGGACTGATTTTATGAAGCTGTCTTTTCGTTGGTACGGAAAGGATGATAAAATAACCCTTGAGCATATCCGCCAAATTCCGGGAATGTATTCGGTTGTAACGGCTGTTTACGATGTTCCCGTGGGTGAGGTCTGGAGCCGTGAGAGCATAAACGAGCTTAAAAAAATGACCGAGGATGCCGGCTTGAAATTCGATGTTATCGAAAGCGTTCCCGTGCATGAGGATATCAAGCTCGGAAAGCCCTCAAGAGATAAGTATATTGAAAATTACTGCGAAAATATAAAGCGTTTGGGCGAGGCGGGAGTAAAATGCATTTGCTATAATTTTATGCCCGTTTTCGATTGGACGAGAACTCAGCTTGACCATGTAAATCCTGACGGCTCCACATCCCTCGTATATTATCAGGAGCAGGTTGATAAGGTTGACCCTTTAAAAAGCGAGTCCGACTTGACCTTACCGGGCTGGGACTCCAGCTACACGAGAGACGAGCTTGCATCCGTGGTGGCAGAATATAACGCCATGACAGAGGAGGATCTTTGGAATAATTTGGAGTATTTCCTTAAGGGAATTATTCCCACGGCGGCAAAGTATGATATAAATATGGCAATCCATGAGGATGATCCGTGCTGGAGCATTTTCGGTTTGCCGAGAATTATTACCGATGAAAAAAATCTCGACAGATTTTTAAGCCTTGTGGACGATTCCCATAACGGAATTACTCTTTGCGTGGGTTCTTTGGGCTGCTCCAAAAAGAATGACGTTGTTAAAATGGCTGAAAAATACGCCAAAATAGGCAGGATACATTTTGCCCATATGAGAAACGTGGCAATTCTCGATAACGGCTTTGAGGAGAGAGCGCATCTTTCAGAATGCGGAAGCATTGATATGTACGCGGTTATGAAGGCTTTGTACGATAACGGCTTTGACGGCTACGTAAGACCCGATCACGGCAGAATGATTTGGGGCGAGGAAGGCAGACCGGGATACGGACTTTATGACAGAGCCTTGGGCGCAGCATACTTAAACGGGCTGTGGGAAGCCATAAGCAAGGCGTAATATAAATATCGTTTATTATTTAAAAAGAGAGGAAAAGTAAAATGAATGAAATTTTAAAGGAAATAAGCAAAATCGGAATAGTTCCCGTTGTCAAGCTTGACAATTCAAAGGATGCCCTGCCCTTGGCGAAGGCGTTGATAAACGGAGGTCTGCCCTGCGCCGAGGTCACCTTCAGAACGGACGCCGCAGAGGATGCGATCCGCCAAATAACGGGAGAGTACCCTGAAATGCTTGTGGGAGCGGGAACGGTTCTCACCACGGAGCAGGTTGACAGGGCTGTAGCCGCAGGTGCAAAATTTATTGTAACGCCCGGTTTTAACGCCAAGATTGTAAAGTACTGCATAGAAAAAAATATCCCCATAACTCCCGGCTGCCCGTCCTCATCGGACATTGAAGCGGCTCTGGAATTGGGGCTTGACGTCGTTAAATTTTTCCCTGCCGAAAATCTCGGAGGAATTAAAATGATTAAGGCTTTGGCCGCTCCCTACGTAGGCGTAAAATTTATGCCTACGGGAGGAATTAACGCCGACAATATCAACAGCTATTTGGACTGCGATAAAATTCTTGCGTGCGGCGGCAGCTGGATGGTTAAGGATACCCTTATAAATCAGGGCAGGTTTGATGAAATCGAACGTTTGACAAGAGAAGCGGTCACTAAAATGCTTGGCTTCAGACTCGGTCACGTAGCTATCAACAACGGCAATGAGCAGCAGGCGAAAGCCGTGGCGGATATGTTTACAAGGGCGTTCGGCTTTTCACAAAACGATATTGCCGTGAGCATTTTCTGCACCGGCGAAATTGAGGTTATGAAAAATTCCGATATGGGCACCATGGGTCATATCGCCATTAAAACGAATTACATGGACAAGGCGATAGCTTACCTCGAAAGACAGGGGATTGAGCTTGACTATGACACCGCCAAATACGATGACAAGGGCAATGTAAGGCTGATTTACTTAAAGCAGGAGTTCGGCGGCTTTGCAGTGCATCTCTGCCCCTGAAAATAATTATTTATCTTTCATATGTACGTCAATTTGCGGATATGGAATTTCAATATTTCTTTCGTCAAAAATCTTTTTGACCTTTTCCGCTGCGGTGAATTTCACATCCCAATAATCCTCGGTTTTGCACCACATTCGGAGCTGATAGGAGACTGCATTGTCGTCAAACGAGATGATGACGGCAGTGGGTTCGGGCTCGGCAACCACTTTATCGCAGGCATCCGCCGCATCCAGCAGGGCTTTTTTCACATCGTCGGAATTTTCCCTGTAGGATGCTCCGATGTCAATATCGACACGCCTTGTGGGAAATGAGTTGTAATCCACAAGAGTACCGTTTGAAACGACGCTGTTGGGTACGACTATCATCTTATTATCGGGCGTAACGATTTTTGTATGGAAAATATTGATTGATTGTATCGTGCCTTCAATATCTCCGCATTTTATGTAATCCCCCACGACAAAGGGCTTAAACGCCGACAGAATAAATCCTCCGGCAATATTTGAAAGACTTTCCTGAAGCGCAAGGCCTATGGCAAGTCCGCAGGAGCCCAAAACCGCAACCATCGAGGTCATAGGAACGCCTAAGATTGCCAGCGCCGTGATAACCAGCAAAACCTTGAGTATGATTGTTGTAAAGCTTCTGATAAAAGATTTTGCGGTAGGCTCCATCCGCCCGAAAAGCTTGCCCTGCTTCATCTTTTTTGAGATAAGGTTTACAAGCCTCCAGCCGACTATAAGCAAAAGCAGAGCAAATATTATGTTTATGCCTGCATCAGCTATGTATTCGCCGATTTTTGCAATGAGGGCTTCAAATATTTTCCCTGCGTTGCTCATGTTTTCTTCTACATTTGACAAGTCAATGTCGGTTAAGTCGATCTCAACCTCTGTGGCAGTTTCCAATATCTGCATAATTTCACACCTGCTTTTTGAGTAATTCAGTCGTTTGTCGGATTTTGTGTTTATCTCATTTTTAAATTATACCGGCTTTGAAGAAAAGAAAATAAAATCGTCAAAGCATGATGTCCCCGCTTATAAGGCGGGGAATTTTTCGGTCAAAATTTTAATAATAAACTTTAAATGTCTTTATCTCAAATCCTCTGAAGGTGACATTACAGCTGTCAAGCGTTCCGACGGTTTCCTCAAGCATATTTGTAATTTCCTGCCGTGTGCCCTTTGGGAATGTCAAACGGGCGTTTGTTCTTGCGCCTTCCGCCTCGTACATTCTTACAATGTAGGCGTTTTGTTCATCCTCGCACGGCTTTATAGCTTCGATGAAAATGTTGTCCGCATCAACCGATACAAGCTCGGTCATATCATATTTGCCTTCAGATGCGATTACGGGCACGTTAAGCTCATAGGCAGGTCGGATAACATCTTTTGAGTTAAACCCGCTGTTGTGGGGAAGGAACGAGTACACGCACATATGGGGACAGTCGTGATCCCCTTCCGAGTCCGGGTGTGTGCCGCCTTTGTGAAGGGACAGCCGCATTTTTCCGCCGTCAACCGTAATGCCGTATTTGCAGTCGTTTAATATTGCGGCGCCGAAGCGTGATTCCGAAAGATCCGTGTATTTGTGGTTCACAACCTCAAACTTTGCCTCCTCAAAGGTGTTGTTCCTTGTGGTCGGGCGTTTTACATATCCGAATTGAATTTCATTGCGGGCGAAATCCTCGGAAATGTTTGTGTCAAAGGCAGTTTTCAGCAGCCTGTGGTCGTCCTGCCAATCCATAACGGTGTCAAATCTTACCTCGGGAGAGTCGGCGAAAAAGATCATATCCTGTGTGACGGTTGACTTTTTTGATATTTCATATACGGAGCGGATAATATATGCCGCTTCGCCTTCCGAGACAATCTCCCGTGATTTTAAGTTTGAAGCGTCCTTGAATTTGTACTGAATATCGCAGTCAATGTCCCAGTTATCCCATGCGCTGGGCACATCCTCCGCCATTAAGAATGTGTTGAAATTTACATCATCTATGCCGTTTGCAAGGATTTCCCTGCCGGCACGCTTGTCGTAAAATGAGCTGATTGTTCCGTTTTCTGCAAATTTAACCTTTGCAAAGCTTGTTTCAAGAGTATCGCCCTTTGCTTTAAATGGGCTTGATTTACCGGAAATATGCGGTTTTACGGCGTATGTAGCCGAGGATAACGCACCGATTTTAATTCCGCTTACAATAAGCTTTTGTTGTCCTCTCAAATCCGTATAAAGCTGCTGACGGCAATCCGCATCGATAAAGCCTTTGAAATCCGTGATAATGGGATCGCATCTCTCAAAGGAAAGAGTATTTGTAAAGGTGATATAACCGCTTTCTTGGGAATTTACAACCGCAGAGATTTTTTCCTGTGCTTCTTTTATAAGGGCTGTGGTTTGCTCACGGCTTTCGGCATGGGCTCTGTGAATACATGAGCCGGGAAGTATGTCGTGGAACTGGTTCATGAGAAGTGTTTCGTAAAGAGGCGCAATTTCAGTTTCCGCTGCGCTTTTGCCCGATTTTACGGCTTCATTTACCGTTAAAATTTCGAGATCCCTTAACGCAAGCTCGGATTTTCTGTTGTTGCGCTTGATCGTGTGCTGGTTCGTTAGCGTGCCCCTGTGCAGCTCAAGGTAAAGCTCACCCTTATATGTGTTGGGGTTTACCGCCGTCTTTTCCAAATCCCTCATAAAGTTGCTGACGGTTGTGTGCTTTGATTTTCCGACGCCGTCAAGATCCTTTATGCGTCTCGCAAGCTCAAGCATTTCAAATTGAGGTCCGCCGCCGCCGTCTCCGAAGCCGTAGGAAATAAGCCGCTTGTTTGTAACGGATTTTTGACGGATTAAACCTGTTGTTTCACGAATTACCGTCTTGGCGTCCGGAAAAACGTGAGTCCTGTTAAAGTGCGTAAAAACCTCCGTTCCGTCTATTCCCACCCATTTAAAGGTGTCGTATGGGAACTTGTTCGTGTCGTTCCAGGACATTTTTGTGGTTAAAAAGTAATCAACTCCGCATCCCTTCATAATTTGCGGGATAGCCGCCGAATAACCGAATGTATCGGGCAGCCAAAAGCAATCGGATGTATAGTTGAAATATTTTCGGGTAAATCTCTGTCCCCAAAGAAATTGACGGATCATTGACTCGCCGGAGGTTATGTTGCAGTCGCACTCCACCCAAACTCCGCCGTTAGGCTCATACCGTCCCTCTTTGACCTTTTCAGCAATGCGTTCAAACAGTTCCGGATAATTTCTGCGTATCATATCGCTGTGGCAGGCGGAGCTTTGGACAAACATATACTCAGGGTACTGCTCCATAAGATTTAAGGCGTTGGAACACGTTCTTGCAATCTTTTCCTCTGTTTCGCCCACATGCCAAAGCCATGCGGTATCCATATGGGAATGGCCGATAATCCCCGCAACGGGAGCGGAATCCTGAGATTTCATGGACAGAACTTCCTTTAAATAGGAAGCGGATTTTCTGAGTCCCTCCATAAAGGTTTCTAAGTCCGTGTCATTCAAAAGATAATGCACGGTGTTATGTACGTCGTAAAGCGCATTTATCGCTTTGCCCCTCATAAAGCTGTCCTGCGGCAAAGAAGAAGCAAGCTGGTAAACGGTGAGAAGATCAAAATAGTACTCTTGAATTTCATAATTCTTTGTGCATATGTCTGCGCCGTTATATAAAAAATTGTAATTTTTAATTGATGAATCCGAAGTGGGATCGCAGCCGGGATTGTCATGTCCGCCGTAAAAATTGATAACAATATCAAGCTTTTCATTCGGAACGGCATCCTTTTTTATCATATCGCAATAGTGGTTTCCGTGGCTCGTGTATACGATTTTTGTCGCAAAGGTTCCCATTGTTTTGCCGTTGACAAAGAGAAGCGCCTCATAGCCCTCTATATGCGGTTTTATAAAAATATCTCTGCCCTTAAGGCGTTCGGGAACTGTATATTCCCCTCTGAAAAGGCAATATCTGTCCTTGCCGTACCAGGTGGATCCTTTTTCGATGGGCGAAAACTTGTCCTTGCTCGGAATTGAGTGCAGTCGCTCCTCCGTAATATAGGCGTCAAAATTAATCTCATCCTGCTTTTCAAAAATCATAGGCTCCAAAAGATCGGTAAAGCGTTTGATTTTTCCAAGCAGCTTTTCAATTTGCGGTTCGTTTAACATCTTTTTATTTTTAAAGCTCAGAGGCTTTAATTCCTCCTTTTACAATATTGGAAAAACGGTTTAAATTATTATATAACAGTATGACGCTCTTTGCAACAAAAAAGTTTGATTGATTTCTTAAAACGCTTATTGTATAATTGAAAAAACGCCGATTGAATTGAACAAGCGTGCGTGATTTAATCAAAGGAAGTGCTTTTTGTGAATATTGCCACTATCGGAACCTCGTGGATAACCGACAGCTTTATAAAATCCTCCGCATATGTCGGGGACGTTAATATTTCAGCCGTATTTTCAAGGGACGGTGAAAGAGCCGCAGCTTTTGCCCGCAAGCACGGCGTTGAAAAGCATTACTCCGATTTGAGTGAAATGCTGTCCGATAAAGAAACGGACGGTGTTTATATAGCAAGTCCCAATGCGCTGCATTTTGAACAGGCCGAAATGTGCCTTGAGTGCGGAAAGCATGTTATTTGCGAAAAGCCTATGACCGTTAATTCGGAGCAGCTTGAAGCTCTTTATTCCATTGCCGAAAGAAGGGGATTAATCCTCCTTGAAGCGATGAAATCCATGCACTCACAGGGGCTTAATATCATAAGAGAAAATTTATCCGATTTAGGCGAGGTTCATACCGCAAGCTTTGATTTTTCCCAGCTTTCGTCAAAATATCCCATGCTTAAAAGGGGAGAGCTGCCCAATATTTTCAATCCGAGTCTTTGCGCCGGCGCATTGATGGATATCGGAGTTTACGCCGTTTATCTTGCCGTTGAGCTTTTCGGAAAACCGAAGAACATTATTTCTCACAGCGATTTTCTCGGAACGGGCGCCGATTATGCGGGAACGCTTATTTTCCTATATGATAATTTAACCGTCACAATTACATATTCCAAAATTGCCAACGGTTTTTCGGGCGGCAGAATTTTAGGAGAAAACGGAGCCGTTTCCGTGAAATCCGTTTCAAAGCTTGTGGGGATAAACAGACTTTACAATGACGGAAGCATAAAGGAGCTTTATCCGGAGATTGACGAAAATATCATTATGAGCGGGGAGATAAAAGCCTTCCGTGATTTTGCGGCTGGACTTAATTCGGAATATTACGATTGCTGTAAACAAATGGCTTTTACCGTATGCGAGCTTATGGAGAAAATCAGGCAGGACAATAATTTTGCCTTCTGAGGAGAAAATTATGCTTTATAAGAAAAATTCCGACTTTGAGCTTTCACGGGAGCTTTTTAAAAATCCTACAAGCGAATACCGCGGCTTTCCCTTTTGGGCGTGGAATTGCAAACTTGACAAAGAAGAGCTGCTGAGACAGATAGATGTTTTCCGTGAAATGGGGTTCGGCGGTTTTCATATGCATGTGCGAACCGGTTTGGAAACTCCTTATCTTTCCGATGAATTTATGGATGCAGCCGCCGCCTGTGTCGGTAAGGCAAAGGAAGAGGGAATGCTGGTATGGCTGTATGATGAGGACAGATGGCCCTCCGGATCTGCGGGAGGTCTTGTAACGAAGGACGCCGAATACAGGGAACGGTATCTTCTTTTTACAAGCAGACAATACAGAGACGGTGAAGGCTGCAATACGCCCGTATATTCTCGCTGCGAAGGCGGACGAAACGGAAAAGGGACGCTTCTTGCCGTCTATGACGTAACGCTTGACGAGGACGGCTTCCTTGCGGCTTACAAAAGACTCGATCCTAATAAATGCGAAACCGAAAATTCGGGGAGTGACAGATGGTACGCCTATCTTGAAGTCTGCTCTCCGTCAAAATGGTATAACAATCAAACATACGTTGATACCCTCAACAAAAATGCAGTCCGTCGGTTTACGGAAATTACCCATGAAAGGTATAAGCAATATTTTCGGGATGATTTCGGAAACAATGTTCCGGCGATTTTTACAGACGAGCCGCAATTTGTAAAAAAGGGAACGTTAAACGGTTCTTTTGACAAAACCGATGTGAATTTGCCGTGGACCGAGTCAACTGTCCGGTCATATGAGAACCGCTTCGGAGAAAACATTCTTGATTTTTTGCCGGAGCTTTTCTGGGATTTGCCCGATAATCGCATAAGTGCGCACCGATACCGTTACCATGAATGCATTGCCGAGGATTTTGCTTCGTCTTTTTCCGACACATGCGGAGATTGGTGCAGAAAGAACGGAATATATCTTACAGGTCATATGATGGAGGAGCCTACACTGAAAAGTCAAACCTCCGCTTTGGGCGAGGCGATGAGATCTTACAGAAGCTTTGATTTGCCCGGAATTGATATGCTGTGCGGGAATATAGAGCTTACAACCGCAAAGCAGGCTCAATCCGCCGCCCGTCAATTCGGCAGAGAGGGCGTACTGTCGGAGCTTTACGGAGTTACCGGCTGGGATTACGATTTCAGAGGATATAAATTTCAGGGCGATTGGCAGGCTGCTTTAGGCGTGACCGTCCGTGTTCCGCACCTTTCATGGGCTTCCATGGCGGGAGAGGCAAAAAGGGATTACCCGCCGTCAATAGGGTATCAATCTCCTTGGTACAGGGAATTTTCCTATGTGGAGGATCATTTCGCAAGGGTTAATACCGCCATGACAAGAGGCAAGCCCGTTGTTAATGTCGCCGTTATTCACCCGATAGACTCATATTGGATTCATTGGGGACCGAACGATAAATCCGGTTTTGCCGGCAGCGTTATGGATGAGAAATTCAAAAATATTACCGAGTGGCTGTTGAAAGGCTGCATTGACTTTGACTTTATAAGCGAATCGCTGCTGCCCTCGCTTTGCAAAAGTGGAGGAAATCCGTTAAGAGTCGGGAAAGCGGAATACAGTGCCGTTGTGGTTCCCGACTGTGAAACGCTCCGAACCGAAACATTTGACAGGCTTTTTGAGTTTGCCGACAGAGGCGGAACTCTTATAATTATGGGAAATCCGCCTAAATATGAAAACGCCGAAAACTCCGTCAGGGGAGCTGAATTAGCCCGAAAGGCTCGTGTTGTACCCTATGACCGTTACTCAATTTTAACGGAATTGAACGATTTCAGAGATGTAACCGTGCGGTACGGGGACGGTTCTCTTGCGGACAAATTTGTATACCGGCTGCGGCGGGACAATTCATGCCGTTGGTTCTTTATGGCTCATTGTGTAAAGCCCTATAATAAGGATATTTTTAACTTCGATAATTTGACAATCGAATTTAAAGGCAGACAAAAAATAACGATTTACGACACTTTAAACGGTGAAACATATCCCGCTCAAGTCAGTTATGAAAACGGAAATACAATTGTTAAAACCAAGCTTTACGATTATGACAGCCTTTTGCTTGAAATTCGTGAGATCGGTGATGATAACCGTTCCGAAAATGAATACCGTTCCGTCAATTCAGCCGATTTTTGTCAACAGGTATTGGAGCGTGAAAAAACGGTGCAAATTCCCGATGCGGTTGATTTTACCCTTGACGAGCCGAATGTGCTGCTCCTCGATATGTGTGAGTTTAAGGTTGACGGCGGGGAATATTTCGATACGGAGGAAATTCTCAGAGCGGATAATATCGCAAGAGAAATCGCAGGCTTGCCTATCAGAGGCGGAGAAATTGTTCAGCCCTGGGCGCTTCCTGCCGAAAATCCCGCTCATTCAATTACATTAAAATTTACAATCAATTCGGAGATTACGGTTCAAAACCCGCTTTTTGCCCTTGAATGTGCAGAACAGGCTGAAATCAATCTTAACGGAGAGCCTGTCCAAAACACGGTATGCGGATGGTATACGGATAAATCAATTAAAACCATACGGCTTCCCTGTATCTCAAAAGGAAGAAATATACTCACCGTCAGTTTGCCTCTCGGACTTCGTACAAATACGGAGTGGTGCTATCTTTTGGGAAATTTCGGAGTGCGTGTTGCGGGAAAAAATAAAACCATAACCGAACTGCCGAAAAAGCTTGCGTTCGATAATACGGTTTCTCAGGGACTGCCGTTTTACGGCGGAAATATTACATATCATCTTAAGGCCGAATGTCGTTCCGAAACGCTTCGTATAACCGTTCCTCGGTACAGAGGCGCGGTAATAAAGGTCTTTGCGGACGGCAAGGAAAAGGGATACGTAGCTTATTCTCCGAACACCTTGAAAATATCCGGATTGTCAAAAGGCGTTCATCAAATAGATCTTAAGCTGTTTACAAACAGATTTAACGCTTTCGGAGCGGTTCACAACGCCGATGACGAGTGTATGTGGCACGGCCCGAATGTCTGGAGAACAAAGGACGAACGCTGGACATACAATTACAACCTTAAGCCTGTCGGAATTTTGTCCGAGCCGCTGATTTCCGACAGAGATTAAATCCTTTTTTGTATTTTTTATCGGGCTTTTCCCGTTATGATTTTCGGCGTTATTTTAACAACGGCTGTGCCCGTCAGATTTTCCTCCGGTATCCGAATATCCTTTAATTGCGGAGTATACTTTCGGACGATTTCGGTTAAAGCCTTTTCCTTGAGAGCTGTTTCATCGACAACCTCCGCAGTTCCCCGAATAACAACGCTTTTATACTTTGAGCCTGTTTTGCACGGGTTTTTCGGATTGCCGATTGCAAGACCGGTAAACTCGTCAACCTCAAAGCACACATTACGGTTGTTTTTTATGTTGCCCATTTTCTCTCCCCAAGGAAGACAGTGGAAATATATATTGCCGTCCTGCATGACAAAATGCACCGCAACGGTGTACGGATAGCCGTCTGAACCAAAGGTTGAAATTCTTCCGACTGCCGCGCTTAACAAAAATTCTGCGATTTCCTTATCTGTCATTGCAAATTCTTTCATTCTCTGTTCCATGAAAATCTCCCTTAAGCGGTTTTACGAATTTTGTTTTTCCGCAATAAAGCAAATCCAATGATTTTCGCTTTTTCTTTTTACGGTTACCTTACCAAAGCCGGAAGCGGTCAGAGCATCGGTTATCTCATTTTCTTTGTAGATTTTCATGCCGGAAATTTTCTTCACAACCTCGTAATCCTCAATATGATCTCCGTCCGCTTCGTTGCAGATGAAAAACATTCCGCCGCTTTTAAGCGCTTTGCATATCCGTTTAAACGCATCTTCGAGATCTCCCCAGAAATACACGGTTTCAAAGGCTGTTACAAGGTCAAATTCTCCATCTTTAAAGGATAAATCATGCACATTTTCAAGCTGTATTCTGCACCTGCCCCGTTTTATTGCCTTTGAGTTTATTTTTCTGCTTTTGCTTACGCTGACATCCGAATAATCTGCTCCGACAACCTTGGCGTTCGGACTTTCCCTTAACAGAGTTGCGACATTTGCTCCTCCGCCGCAGCCCATGTCAAGGATGCTTAAATATTTTTTCAGGTTAAGATGCGACAGCCCCCAGCTTGACAGCGCCTTATGCTTGCCCGAGTTCATGTGCGAAAGTAAAATTTTTCCCAATATACCTTTAGGCTGCCTTGCATTTTGAAGATATCCCATATTTTATTTACGCGCTCCATTCTTTGCTTTTCATATTTGATAATTTCAGTATAGCACCGAACAGTAAAAATTTAAAGTCTTATGAATCAATTTATTTGAAAATCAAGGTTTTTTATGCTTCCGATAACGGTGATGTAAAATTAAAAATAGCAATAACATCTTCGCAAAAATACAAATATATTCCAAGACAACGTTACCGAATGCAATACTATTTTAATTTCCCGAAAATCAAATTTTTTCCAGAGGAGCGACTTTTGCCATTATTTTTTTTGTTCCCACAGAGTCAAATGCAATTTCAAGCAGCATGTCGTTGCCCATTTTTTGCACAGAAATGACCATTCCCGTTCCGAATTTTTTATGGCTGACTCTCTCTCCGGGCTTGTAATCGATTACATTGCCTTTTTTTGCCGCAGGTTTGGCGGCTGTATTTGATATGCTTGCGCTGTAGGCGGAAGGTCTTTTGCCGTGCGTCTCCGTATTCCTTGAGTAATTTCCCGAATAACCGGCGGCGCCGCTTCCGTAATCGTTTCCGCTTCTGCCGTCATAGCCGCTTGAGCCGTATGCTCTCTCTTGGAATGAGCTTGCGGGCATTACAACCTCCGTTAATTCAGGGGGAATTTCCGACAAAAAACAGGATGGGGGATTGTATGAGGTCTGACCGTGGATCATCCTTGTCCTTGCACCGGTCAAAACAAGCCTTTCCTTTGCTCTTGTAATTCCCACATATGCAAGCCGCCTCTCTTCCTGCATTTCCTCTTGGGACATTATGGACTGCATTGACGGGAAAATTCCGTTTTCCATTCCCGGAATATAAACCGTGGGAAATTCAAGTCCCTTTGCTGCGTGGAGCGTCATAAAAACAACCGCATCGTTTTCCGCATTGTAATTATCTATATCCGTCATTAACGCCACCTCTTCAAGGAATGAGTCGATAGACGGATCGTCGGGATTTTCCTCCATATAATGCTGAATATTTGATAAAAGCTCGTTTAGGTTGGCGGTTCTGTCCTCGACTGTTGAAGGGTCCTGCTGTAAAAACTCCATATACTTTGTTTTATTCAGAACCATCTCAAATAAATCCGCAGGAGAAGCAGTGTCCTTTGCCTCAATAAGCGAATCCATCATTGAAGTAAATTCATTCAATTTGTTTGCCGCTCTCGATAAAACGGGAAAATCGGAGGGGGAGCTTATGACCTCATAAAGGCTTATTCCCAAGGCGTCCGCAATTTTAGAGGCGTTGTTTACCGTGCTGTCGCCTATGCCTCTTTTCGGCTCGTTTATAATTCTTCTAAGCCGAACGGAATCATTGGGATTTGATATAACGGAAAGATAGGCTGTGATGTCTTTAACTTCCTTCCTGTCGTAAAACCTGTGGCCGCCGATAACGCGGTAAGGTATGGCGGAACGAACAAAGGCGCGCTCAATTGCGTTGGATTGGGCGTTCATCCTGTAAAGAACGGCGAAGTCACTCCACTTTTTATCCTTTGACTTGTCCATAATGTCGGAAGCGATAAACTGCCCCTCGCTGAGATCGTCCGGAAGCGTGTTTATAACGATTTTTTCCCCTGTTCCGTTGTCGGTCCAAAGATTTTTTCCCTTGCGTTCGGAATTGTTTGCAATCAAGGCGTTTGCCGCATCAAGGATGTTCTGAGTCGATCTGTAATTTTGCTCAAGCCTGATTGTTTTCGCATCCTCATATTTTACCTCAAACTCAAGAATGTTTTCAATCGTCGCACCTCTGAATTTGTATATGCTTTGGTCGTCGTCTCCCACCACGCATAAATTGTTGTAGCCGCCAGAAAGCAAAGACGTAAGCTTATATTGGGCGTGGTTCGTGTCCTGATATTCGTCAACCATAACATATTTGAATTTGCTCTGATAATATTCTTTTACATCCTCGTTTTCATTGAGAAGCTTAACCGTATTGACAATAATATCGTCAAAATCCATGGCGTCGGCGCTTTTAAGCAGCTCCTGATACTTTTCGTAAGCGCGGCCGATAATTGTTTTTCTGGAGTTTGATTCATTTTCCGCAAGATAGGCTGCAGGAGTAATCAAACTGTCCTTCGCTCTGCTTATTTCGTTTAAAATCGTCTTGGCGTTTACGTATTTGTCGTCAAAATTAAGGAGCCTTTGACACTCCTTAATAACCCGCTTCGAATCGTCCGTATCGTAAATTGTGAAATGCGGAGTATAGCCCAGTCTTTCGCCCCAGCGGCGCAGTATCCTTACACAGCACGCATGAAATGTGCTTGCCCAAATGCTCTCTCCGTCGTCCCCGAGCATATTGACAAGCCTTTCCTTCAGCTCTCTTGCGGCCTTGTTCGTGAATGTGATTGCTAAAATTTCCCAAGGTCTCGGAGCTTTGTTCGCCATAACCTGTTTTGCCTGAGTTCCGACGCTTTTGTCGCCGTTGTATAGGCGCTCCATTAAATCGTAATTTTCCTGAGTTACGGGTAAGTCGAAATCGTCTGTGCCGTAGGCGTCTCCGTAGCTTAAAAGATAGGCGATCCTGTTTACCAGAACCGTTGTTTTTCCGCTTCCTGCGCCGGCGAGTATAAGCATCGGTCCCGTTACGCTCGTAACCGCTTCAAATTGCTTGGAATTCATTCTTTCAAACTGCTTTTCAATAATCTTGTCCCTTAAAATTGCAGCGTCTTCTCTTAACATTTTATTTTCCTCTTCATTAATATTTTCATTTCCCGAAAACTTCATGTTCCATTTTTTCGGAGGCTTCGTCTAATGGGAGCTTGAGCGTACCCTTAAATGTGCTGAGCATTTGACAAATATTATCGTTTTCATCGAGAATGTCCTTTAAAATGCCGTTAAGCTTGTCGGAAAAGGTCTGTATTCCCGAGGAAATGTCAAGTATTCTTGAAAGAGCCTTTGCGGTGGCTTCGTCCGCATTGTCGGATATTGTATCGATTTTATCGCATGTTTCCTGAATGAGCATATCCGCATAACGCCTGACGTCAATCATAGCCGCTCCGACTTTTTCCTCGGCTGTCTGCATTGTATTGCTTTCCTCGGCTTCGGCTTTTATTCTGTCTATTTCATTTTGACAATTTTCACGCATGGCGGCGATTTTGTCCTCACATTCGATGTAAGCGTCTTCGGAACGCTTTTTTTCATTGTTAAGCTCTTTTTCAAGCCTTGCCTTTTCCTCCTTCAAAGAGGCTATTTCACCGTCTTTTTCGGATAATGACTGCTTGACGGCGGCATTTTCCGTTGTCAGCTTTTCTATGTAATTTATAACGTCCTCTTTGTTAAAACCGCCGAAGGCTTTTGTCCTGAATATCACGTCAGCAGGCATTTTTAAATTCTCCTTTTCAGCAGAAAATATTGTCTTGAACCGCCCTCAATTATATCATTGATTTATTGTAAAAGCAAGATAAAAATAAACAAGGATAAATAACGGAGATTTCCTTGATTTTTTTTTCAATATATTGTATAATCTTTAAAAATCAGCATTTCGGAGGTTTTATTATGGGCAAAACCGCTAAAGTCTTATTAAAAACAGCTTTGGGAGCGGGAGCCGCTTATCTCGCAATCGGAGAGATTATGTATGAGGCTGTGCTTAACAAGCGATTTACAAAATATAAAAACGACCGCAGACAGGTCGAAGAGGATTTATATCAATATTACGGCAGTCCCGAGGAGCAGACGGATGGAGACGCATGGTTCGTTTCCATGCATCCGGAGGATACGGCTCTCGTAAATTCTCAGGGCAAAACCATGTATTCCAACATCTTTATGCAGAAGGAATATACAAACAAATGGGCGGTGGTTATCCACGGCTATACAAGCTGCCCCAGAGGTATGGCAAATCAGGCTTTTTATTTTTACAAAAAGGGATACAATGTTCTTATGCCCACGCTTATAAGCTTCGGCGTTGATCCAAGCAAATACTGCACAATGGGTTACAAGGATAAGGATTATGTGGTTGAATGGATTGATTATATTGTCAACATGGACGAAAATGCTGAAATTGCGGTTTTGGGCGTCTCCATGGGCAGCGCAACCACAATGCTCGTAACCGGAGAGAAGCTTCCGGATAATGTCAAATGTGCCGTTGCCGACTGCGGCTACACCTCATGCTGGGATGAATTTTGCTCCGAGTGCAATGAGATGTTCCACCTGCCTTCATTCCCGTTTGTTTACGCCGCAAATACCGTATCAAAGCTCAGAGGCAATTTCGATTTTAAAAAGTGCTCGCCTGTGGATGCCGTAGCAAAAAGCAAAACGCCCACCCTTTTCATACACGGAGAGAAGGATACCTTTGTACCGTATTGGATGCTTGATAAGGTGTTTAACGCCTGTACGGCAGAAAAGGAAAAGCTCTCCGTTCCGGATGCTTACCATGCGGAATCCTGCGACGTTCACCCTGAAATTTATTATCCGGCAATAGATAAGTTTTTGGATAAATATATTCAAGGTTAAAGCAACAGTAGAAAAACCATAATAAAAAGGATGGCTGAAATTCAACCGTCCTTTTTTATGTGATGTATGTGTTCCGCCGTTCTAATATTTATATCTGAAATCCACAATTTCTCTCTCCATGGTGTATCTTTTCAGACTGAGAACAAGTCCGACGGCAATATAGATGCAAAGATTGGACGAGCCGCCGGCGCTGAGGAAGGGAAGAGTAATTCCTATAACCGGTAAAAGCTCAAGACACATCCCCACATTTACAATAACCTGAGACATAATCATTGCCGCTACTCCGTTGCACATCAGTGAGACAGTGCCGTCATTGGCGTTTCTGCCCGTTTTGACAATTCTGATAACTATCAGCACAAACATCAGAAGCACCGCAAAGCAGCCCACAAGTCCCAGCTCCTCGCCGATAACCGAAAAAATCATATCGTTTTCGCTTTCAGGCACAAGTCCCGACTGTGTATATGTTCCCTGAAACAAGCCTTTTCCGAAAACCCCGCCTGTGACAATTGCATTTAAACCCTGCTCCTGCTGATAGATGATGTCGGGGTAATCCTCCGGACTTATAAGCGCATAAATACGCTCCTTTTGAATGTTTGTAAATACATAATTCCAAACGAGGGGAACGAGTGCGATTAACGCTGCGCCGCCGATTGCAAAATATCGGAGATATACTCCTGCCGTAAACATCATTATTGCAAAAATTGCCAAAAATATAAGCGCACTGCCCATATCGCCGCTGACGGCAACAAGTATTACGGGAATTGCTCCGTGAAGACATAAAAGCAGAATGTTTTTGATTGAATTTATATTTTCGCTTACATAGTCGAGATGGACGGAGAATGTTATGATAAATCCGATTTTTACAAGCTCCGAGGGCTGAAAATACAAACCGGAATTTCCCAAAACAAGCCATGTTTTAACGTCGCTTCTTGAGTCGGGTCCCACGCCGAAAAAAAACGTCAGAACCATTAGTCCTACGCATATCAATGCAATAATAGGCCAAAGCCGAACTATAAAATTATAATCGATAAACGAGATAATGAGAGCCAGTACTATTCCGGCTGCAACGGCAATAAGCATAACCCTTGCGTCTCTTGAAAGCAGATCGTCTCCGGCATCGCTGTTGGTGGCGCTGGCAACCATAAGCGTGCCGAACGCCGACATAAGTATACATAAAAATAATAAAATTTTATCAGTTTCCTTGATAAAGGTTTTTATCTGTGATATAATTTTGCTCATAAGCATATCAATCCTGCTGTAAACTCTATTTACGACAATTATAACTTCATTTGCTGTATTTTGCAAGAGTAAGTTTGTACGGCGGAAAGATGATTATAACTAAATTAAGATGTCTCCCGCCTCTATAGGCGGCGGGTTCCATTTAATTTTTTCAGTGGGAGTACAATCTCCCACTGAAAACGTTGAATGACGGGGCTTCGCCCCTTATTGAAGCACAGAACGGAGATTTAAAGGGTTTATGAAAATATTCAATTCCCGCAGCGAGGCGGAAACTTTTGAAATAGCCTCTGAATTTGCCCGAAAACTGAAGCCGAATGACGTTGTCGCTTTTTTCGGCGGTATGGGTATGGGAAAAACAGCCTTCATTAAGGCTGCCGTAAAGGCTCTGGGCGTTTCTGCCGATGCCACAAGCCCTACATTTTCCATTGTGAACGATTACGGCGGAGATGTTCATATATACCATTTTGATATGTACAGAGTTGAAAGCTGGGAGTCGCTGTATTCCACCGGTTTTTTCGATTACTTGGACAGCGGCGGGATACTTTTCATCGAGTGGAGCGAAAATATTGAAAACGCTCTTCCCGAAAATGCCGTTCATGTGGAAATTCTTCCCTCGGACGGCGAAAATCACAGACTTATTAAAATAAGCGGAGGTGACGGCAGATGGTAATTCTCGGAATTGAAAGCTCGGCTCAGGCGGCTTCTGCCGCTGTTGTAAAGGACGGTAAGCTTTTGTCGGAAATGTATCTCAATGTGGGATTGACCCACTCCGTAACGCTTATGCCTTTGATTTCTTCGGCTGTGGAAAAAGCGTCACTGAAAATTTCCGATATAGACGGAATTGCCGTATCTAAGGGTCCCGGTTCCTTTACCGGCGTCAGAATCGGTATTGCAACGGCAAAGGGATTGGCGCAGCCGTACAATATCAAGTGCATTCCCGTGTCAACTCTCGAAACGATAGCCTATCCCCTTATTGACAGCGAATGTATTGCAGCCGCCGTTATGGACGCAAGGTGCAGCCAGGTTTACTGCGCTCTGTTTGATTGCCGGAACTCAAATATTTCAAGGCTTACCGAGGATAATGCCGTTCCTTTTGAAACGCTTCTTGAAATGCTGAAAAAATATGATAAGAAAACGGTGCTTATAGGGGACGGAACAAATGTTGCTTTTGAATATTTAAAAGACAAGCGTGATAACATTTTTAAATGTTCACCGAACCTTATGTATCAAAAGGCTTCCTCAGCGGCGTTCTTAGGCGAGAAGTATATGCTTGAGGGGACAAATATTTGCTCTCCGCAGAATCTTGTTCCCGACTATCTCAGACCGCCTCAGGCGGAGCGTGAACTGAAAAGAAAAAAGGAATTTAAAGAATAATTTATAGGTTTCATAATAATAAATTTGGAGGTTTATCATGAAAATTGCAATCGGATCCGATCATGCGGGTTTTCCCCTTAAGGAGGAAATCAGAATGCATTTGGAGGAGACAGGCGTGGAGTACATTGACTGCGGCGTATATAATACCGAGTCCGCCGATTATCCCGTCCAGGCGAAAATAACCTGTGAAAAAATCACGTCGGGAGAGTGCGAGAGGGGGATACTTTGCTGCGGAACCGGAATAGGAATATGTATGTCCGCAAACAAAATCAAAGGCATAAGAGCCGCAAGCTGCTCCGACTATTTCAGCGCAAAATATACAAGACTCCATAACGATGCAAATGTTTTGTGCTTGGGCGCAAGAGTTATCGGCCCCGGAGCTGCCATGGAGCTTGTGGATGTTTTTCTTTCCGCCGAATTTGAAGGCGGCAGACATGCAAGACGAGTAAATCTCATTACGGAGCTTGAAAACGAGAATTAAAATAAACGAGAATTAAAAGATTGAACGGTATAACAAAATGAGCCGTGTCCTGACGACATGGCTCTGATTTTGCATTTTAAGTCGGAAATTAAACAGCTCTTGTAACCTTACCCGAACGCAGACAACGGCTGCATACATGAATTCTTTTGGGAGTACCGTTTACAACAGCCTTCACCTTCATAACGTTGGGCTTCCAGGTTCTGTTTGATCTTCTGTGAGAGTGAGAAACCTTTATGCCGAAAGAAACGTCCTTTCCGCAGATATCACATTTTGCCATGCGGAACACACCTCCTTTTGTAATGAAACGGCGTAAAAAGCAAAAAAACACGCTTAACTACCGTATGTCTTTAATATCACGCAGAATATAGTAACAGATTTATCTCTTAAATGCAAGAGTTTTTAAAAAAATAATTTAATTTTTTCTCAAAATCAAAAAAACACCTTGAAATAAGTTCCCTTTTAATATATAATTAATCTCGAACATTTGTACAATAACGACCGAGAATGAAATTTACATCGGTTCATTAAATGTACGGTGAATTTGAAAGGAAAGATATATATTATGCTTGATAAGGATAAGGCGCTGGAAACTGCGCTTGCTCAAATAGAAAAGAAATACGGTAAAGGCGCAGTTATGCGTTTGGGCGAAAACCAAACCATGAACATAGACGTTATTTCCACAGGTTCGCTGACGCTTGATGCCGCAACCGGCGTCGGAGGTTTGCCCAGAGGAAGGGTCGTGGAAATTTACGGTCCCGAGTCCTCAGGTAAAACGACTCTTGCTCTTCATGTGGTTGCCGAGGCGCAAAAAAACGGCGGAGAAGCGGCGTTCGTCGATGCCGAACATGCTCTTGATCCCGTTTACGCCAAAAATCTCGGTGTTGACGTTGATGAGCTTCTTGTGTCCCAGCCCGATAACGGCGAGCAGGCTCTTGAAATTACCGAGGCTCTTGCCAGAAGCGGCGCTATCGATGTTGTAATCGTTGACTCCGTTGCCGCTCTTGTACCCAAGGCCGAAATCGAAGGGGAAATGGGAGATTCCCATGTGGGGCTTCACGCCAGGCTTATGTCTCAAGCTCTTCGTAAGCTGACGGGGGCTATTGCAAAGTCCAACACTCTTGTTATATTTATCAACCAGCTCCGTGAAAAGGTCGGCGTAATTTACGGAAATCCCGAAGTTACCACAGGCGGCCGTGCGCTTAAATTCTACTCCACAATGAGAATTGACGTGCGTAAGGCCGAACAGATAAAGGGAACAAACAATGATGTTTTAGGTTCGAGGACAAAGGTTAAGGTCGTAAAAAATAAAGTTGCTCCTCCTTTTAAAACCGCCGAGTTCGATATTATGTACGGCAAGGGAATTTCCAAAACGGGCGAAATGGTCGATTTGGGCGTGGAGCTTGGAATTATCCAGAAAAGCGGCGCATGGTTTTCTTATGATTCTATGCGGCTTGGACAGGGAAGGGAAAACGTTAAAATTTATTTTGAGCAAAATCCCGAATTTGCTGCCGAAATAGAATCCAAAATCCGTGCCGCAGAGGCTGCAGGTCCAAAGGATGCGGACAATTCTGCCGCTGACGACAATTCAAATGCGCCTGCTGCATCGGTTAAAAAAACTGCCGCAAAGGCTGCTCCGTCATCCGCAACCTCTGCAAAGGCTCGCCTTGACATAACCGTGGATGACGATGACTGATGAAGCTGACTACGGAACCGGGTAAGGGCGGCAAGCTGCGTATATATTGCGACGGAGAGTATGTTGCGTCTGTTGATTTGGACACATGGTATTCCATGAATTACTTTGATGGCAGTGAAATTGACAGCGATGAGCTTGCCGAGCTGAAAACTTCCATTGATAACCGTCTTGCTTATGCCCGTGCCCTTCGGTATTTAACGCTGCGGGCCCATTCAGAAGGGGAGCTTTATAATAAGCTTTTGACCAAGCATTCTGCGGAGTCGGCGCAATATGCCATTGAAAAATGTGGAGAGCTTGGATTTTTGGACGACGTTGATTTTGCAAGAAGATTTGCGTCCGAATTGGCTCAAAATAAACATTACGGCGTTCAGAGAATAAAAAACGAGCTTTATGCCAAGGGGATAGACCGCAGCATTATAAATGATACCGTAAGCGAGCTTGATTTTGATTTTGTCGAGAGCATAAAAAAAGTTATAGAAAAAAAATATTACTCTAATCTTTTCGATGAAAAAGGAAGAGGAAAAATAATTGCGGCTTTGATGAGATTGGGGCATAATTACTCCGACATAAAAACCGCATTAAGCTGTTACCCCGAAACGGAGGCTGATGAAAATGAATGTTAAGGTGGGTTTTATATCCTTAGGCTGCCCAAAAAACCAGGTTGATGCCGAGCTTATGCTCCATAAACTTGAGGAAGCCGGCTGCGAGATTGTGGATCTGGCGTATGATGCGGATATAGTAGTTGTCAATACCTGCGGATTTATTGAGGACGCCAAAAAAGAGGCCATTGAAACCATCCTTGAAATGGCGGAGCTGAAAAAAGAAGGCAGCATCCAAAAAATACTCGTTACAGGCTGCCTTGCCCAACGGTATAAATACGAAATAATCAAGGAAATTCCGGAGGTTGACGGTATCATAGGCATAGGCGCCAACGATGATATAGTTCCCGTTGTGGAGTCCTTGATGAACGGTGAGCAGGTTCAGCTTTATCCCGATAACACCGGTCTTCCGCTAAACGGTGAAAGACTGCTGACAACACCCAATTACTGGGCATATCTGAAAATCGCCGACGGCTGCTCAAATTGCTGCTCATACTGCGCCATTCCTTCGATCAGAGGTCCGTTCCGTTCAAGAGCGATGGAGGATATTGTTGCCGAGGCCGAAAAGCTTGCCGAAGGGGGAGCTAAGGAGCTTGTTGTAATTGCCCAGGATACCACCCGCTACGGACTTGATTTGTACGGAGAGCTTATGCTGCCGGAGCTTTTAAGGCGGCTTAACGGTATAGACGGGCTTCAGTGGATAAGGCTGCTTTATTGTTATCCCGACAGAATGACCGATGAGCTTATAGATACCATTGCCTCATGCGATAAGGTTTTGCACTATATAGATTTGCCGGTGCAGCACGCCGACGGCGCAATTCTCGAAGCCATGAACAGAACGGGAAATAAGGATTCTCTTCTTTCTCTTATTGAGAAAATAAGAGCGAAAATTTCGGATGTCGTTCTCAGAACCTCGCTGATTGTCGGTTTTCCCGGGGAAACAGAGGAGGCCTTTAATACTCTTTCCGAATTTACGGAGCAGGCACAGTTTGACCGTTTGGGATGCTTTGCCTATTCTGCCGAAGAGGGAACAAAAGCTGCGGAAATGGACAACCAAGTCGATGACGAGGTAAAACAGCACCGTGTGGATGTGATTATGGAACAGCAATTCGACATTTTGCAATATAAGCAAAAGCAGTTTATCGGAAAAACATTGCAATGTATTGTTGAGGGCTATGACGCTTATACAGACAGCTATTTCGGCAGAACTTGGATGGACGCTCCCGAGGTGGATTCCGAGGTGTATTTTACCGGTAAGGGAAATTACAATGACGGCGATATTGTTGACGTTGAAATTTTCGACATTAACGAATACGATCTCATGGGTGAGATTGTCGGTTGAGAAAATAAATCATAAAATGAAAGGAATAATGCCGTATTTTGCGGCATAACGGTTTAATTTGAATTTACCGAATAAGCTTACAATAGTAAGAATAATATTAACGCCCGTATTTCTGTTCTTTTTCTTGTCTGAATTTATACCGCATCACTTTCTTTTTGCAATGCTTGTATTTATTTTGGCATCGGTTACGGATTTTGCGGACGGTTACATTGCAAGAAGCAGAAAAATCGTTACCAATTTCGGTAAGATTGCCGACCCAATAGCCGATAAAATCCTTACTACTTCTGTCTTGCTTTGTTTTTTAAAGCTTGACCTTTGCAGCGTGTGGATAATTATGATTATCCTTGCCCGTGAATTTACAATCTCCGCAATAAGGATTACCGCCGCATCTCAGGGGTCTGTAATTCCGGCGAATATTTTCGGAAAAATAAAAACATCGTCTCAAATGCTGTTTTCCGTTGCAATTTTAGCCATGATAATGTTTATTGACGAAGGCATAATTTCAATGGAATATGACACGTTAAGCTTTATCTCCGGTATTCTTCTTTGGATTACCGCAGCTCTTGCCGTAGTATCCGGAGCGGTGTATATCAAGGACAGCGCAAAGGTTATCGATTTTACAAAATAATTTAACATTGCCGTTTTCTGTTTGGGAGGGTTTGTTACGGATACATATACAAACATTATAAACGGAAAACCGAAAAATGTCGGCGGCATTCCTTCCGGACTTATAACCGGCAACGGCGATCTTGCCGTAATTTGCGATGATGACAATTCGGATTTCCTTTTGCATATTGCCAAATGTGACTTTTGGAAGCTGCCTTCCGACAGTGAAAAAGGCGTTGAAGACGGAGGAATAAAATCCGTCGGAACGGTTCGCATCGGAAATTTGGATTTAAGTATCTTTTCAGCCGTTTTCGATATGAAAAACGGGCTTCTGAATTTCACAATCGGCAATGCAAAAATTAATATCTTCACGGCTGTGGAAAATAAAGTTTACATTGAAATTTCCGCGCCGCTTAAGGAGAAATTTCCGAGTATGTCCGTTGAAATGTCAAAGGAAAGTGGGTCGAGTAATTTCACATGCAGCGATGACGGAATAAGCTGGTATATGCGGAAGTTTGACGGCAGGGGAGTTGCGGCTGAAACTGCTGCGGCGTTATGCTGCCGGCGTTTTTCCTCTGTTTTGACGGCAAATGAAAAAATTGTCAGGTTCGTTATTTCCGTTGTAACAGGCTTTGAAACAAAAAGCTATACGGCAAAGGCAATCGAAATGTCTGTGAACGGAGATTTTGAAAAAGACAAAAAAAGAACTGCGGACTTTTGGAGAAGGTTTTTCGCTGCCTCCGATATAAACATTCCCGATAAGGATACAGAAAGACAATATCACGCCTCTCTTTATCTTTTGCGGTGCTGTATGGGAAATAACGATTTCCCGCCGGGAGCCTACGGCAATTTTATAACAGACGGCAACGCCCCCAATTGCGGCTGCTATTGTCTTGACGGCAGCTTTGAAGCCCCCTTTTACGGTGTTTTTGCGTCAAACCATCCCGAAATGGCAAAATCCTATATGAGTCCCATTGCGGAATATGTTGCAAAATGTAAAGATATTTCCTTGCCTGCGAAAATTATGCCGAAAGGTTTACGCCTTTACACAGAAAAAGAGTTGACAAGCAAAGAGCTTTACAGTCTTTTTGCCGCTGTTGTGCCCATAATGATGTGGTACAGCACCTATGACAGAAATTATGCAAGAACAAGCCTTTACCCTTTTTTGTCGCTCCTTGGTGAATATTGGGAAAGACAGGCGAAAAAAGGCAGCATCAATCCTTATATTGTCGGTTATATCAAAATGCTTTTCGATTGTCTCACGGACATGGAAACGGTGTTGAATGTTGACACTGATAAAATTCCTCATCAAAGGGAAATCCTTGATAATTTGGGAGATTATCCGACCGCCGTATATAAGGGCAGACGGTGTTTTGATTTTTCTGCTGAGGAAATGAGTAAAGAAAAATGCAAAAGCCTTGCTTTAAGTCCTATTTTTCCTGCATCGGCGGAGGGCGTTTCCTCGGAAAATAAAATTTTTAAGACAGCTCGAAACACTTACTTTTTAAAAGGAAGGCGGCTTGACGAGTTCGCTTATATTTCACTGCCGTGCGGTGCGAGAGTCGGGGAAGATCCCGATACGCTAATGAATGAACTTAAAAAATACATTGACAAATATTCAATGCCAAATATGCTTTTCAACCTGAAAAACGGCTGCATTGAACACCTCGGAACTGTAATTTGCACGGTTAATGAAATGTTAATGCAAAGCTATGACGGGATAATACGCATTTTTCCTGCATGGAACAACGATAAAAGCTCATCCTTTCAAAATCTCAGGGCAAGAGGCGCATTTCTCGTCTCCGCCTCTCTAAGCGGCGGTAAGGTGAAAAGCTTTACAATCAAAAGTCTTGCGGGAAATATTTGTAAAGTACGCATTCCCGAAAATGTCAGGATAAACCTGCGTACCGAAAAGGGTCAAAAAATCAAATATAAAAAGAAAGACGGGTATATTGAATTTACAACAATACCCGACTGTGTCTATTCTATTTTATAATTCCGCCGCCCAAAACCCTGTCTTCGTTGTAAAGCACGGCGGATTGTCCCTTTGCCGGCGCCCGCTGCGGCTCTGAAAATGTCAGCTTCATTGTATTTTCATCGATTTGCTCCGCTCTTGCCTCGCTTTCCGGATGCTTGTACCTTATTTTGGCTTTGCATTTTAAGGGAAAATCGAGGCTGTCCGCACCGACAAAATTGAACCTCTCAAGTGTAATTTCATTTTTGTAAAGCTCGTTGTTCAGCGCAAGCACAACCGTATTGTTTTCGGGATTTTTTTCTTTAACGTAAATTCTCTCGCCGTACGGAAGTTCAAGCCCCCGCCTTTGACCGATGGTATAATTAATTATGCCCTTATGTGTTCCCAAAACATTGCCCTTTGTGTCGATAAAATTGCCCGGCTCATATGTTTTTCCCGTTGTCGCTTGTATAAATTCCGCATAATTTCCGCCCGGTACAAAGCAAATATCCTGGCTGTCTTTTTTGCGGGCGTTTGAAAAGCCTAAATCCTCGGCTATGTCCCGAATTTGCTCCTTGGTATAATCCGCAAGAGGAAAGACGCATCGTTTGATTTGCTCCTGAGTTAAGCTCCATAATACATAGCTCTGATCCTTTGCGGGATCAAGGGCTTTTTTTATGCAATATCTGCCGTTTTTTTCGTCAAACCCCGTTCCCGCATAATGCCCCGTGACAATCCTCTCACAGCCGTACTCATCCGCAAGTGCCGTTAAAAGCCTGAACTTTATGTATTTGTTGCAGGTGACGCATGGGTTGGGAGTTCCGCCGTTTTCGTAGGTTTTTATAAAATCGGAAATTACATATTTTCCGAAGTCCTTTGTTGCGTCCGCAATCCTAAGCGGAATATTGAGCTTCCCGCACACCTGTTTTGCACCGTCTATATCGTTTCCCGCATTTTCCGCAGAAAAACCGAAAATCGGATTGGCTTTGTCAAACATAACAAAGGTTACGCCTATGCAGTCAAACCCCTGTTCCTTCATAAGATACGCGGTAACCGAGCTGTCAATGCCTCCGCTCATTGCAATTAATGCTTTTTTCATACCGTTCAGCCCAATTCTATCATTTTGTTGATGCACCTGACTGCCTTTTGAGCAATATCCGAATCGAGGATAATTTCCTCACCGCCCGTACCGGAAACGGTGTTGTAGACGTCTGTCAATGTGGTAAGCTTCATATCGCTGCAAATAAGATTTTTTGACAGTGCGTAAAATTTCTTGTCGGGGCATTTAATCTGAAGATGCTGTATAATACTGTTTTCCGTGCCGATAATAAACTCATCATTTTCCGAGTTCTCCGCAAATTTCATAATATCGGCGGTGGAGCCGGCGAAGTCGGAGAGAGCCGTTACCTCCTTTTTGCATTCCGGATGAACCAAAAGAAGAGCGTTCGGGTGATTTTCCTTTGCTTTTACCGCATCCTCCTTTGTTACCGCCGCATGAACGGGACATCCGCCGTCTAAAAGAGCAATATTTTTGTCAGGGCAGTTTTCCTTGACAAATGACCCCAAATTGCAGTCGGGAATAAAAAGTATATTCTTATTTGCGATTTTATTTACGATTTTTACTGCGGAGGACGATGTAACGCAGACGTCGCAAACAGATTTTAGCTCTGTGGTTGTGTTTATATATGCGACCACGGTATAGCCTTTGTATTTGCTTTCCTTCAGCTTTTCTATGTAGCCGGCGGTGAACTGCTCCGCCATGGGACAGCCGGCTTCACCGTTGGCGATAATAACTTTTTTTTCCGGAGATAAAAGCTTCGCCGTTTCCGCCATAAAGCGTACTCCGCACATCAGCAGAGTTTTGCTTTCGGATTTGGCCGCTTTAACGCTCAGCGCATAGGAGTCGCCTGAAAAATCCGCAACCTCCAAAATATCCTCACTTTGATAGCTGTGTGCTAAAATGCAAATATCCTTTTCTTTTTTAAGGCGGATAATTTCTTCCTGTAAATCTTTAAGCATTGTAATTTATCCTTTCAAATTAAAATGTCATTTTGCTGCGGAAAATCGTATTTTCAAAAGCCCGTTTTAAGCGTTGTAATCCTCAAGGCTTCTAAATTCGTAACCCATGCTTCTGACGGTATCGATAATATCTCCCAAAGCGGCGGCGTTGTCAGGAGAAACCGCATGAAGCAGTATAACCGCTCCCGGATGAATCCTGTCAACGACGGTTTTAAGGGCATAATCAGCTCCCTTTTGATCATCCAAATCCCAATCGGCGTAGGCAAGCGACCAGAATACGCTTGTGTACCCAAGGGAGCCTACAAGCTCCAATGCGCAGTCGGAATATTCGCCCTTTGGGAACCTGAAATAAGGAGAGGAATACCCGAAATTTGTCCTTATATAATCGTCGAAGGCTTTGATTTCAGCCGTCATTTCCGCCCTTGAAATCTCATCCATTGAAGGATGGTTTTTTGTATGGTTGCCTACAATGTGCCCCTCTGTAATCATTCTTGCTATAGAGTCGGGATCGGACTCCATTTCCGGAACGGTGCAGAAAAATGCTGCGGTAACGCTCTTTTCCTTTAAAGTATCCAAAATTTGACCGGTGTAACCGTTGTCATATCCTACGTCAAATGTAAGATATACAATTTTTTCCTCTGTTTTTGTATCGAGAGTCAAGGCTTTAAAATTTCCGTTGTCAAAGTACGCCTGATTGTTGACGGAAATATCATTTGCGGTTTCGTTTTCCGCAACTCCGTAGCTGTGGCTTATCTTTTCCGTGGAAAGACCTGCCGTGTTGTCCGGATCGCTTGTAACAAAATCAACAAGCGGAAGCGGTTCAAGACCCGTTAATGTGGCTGATGTTCCCGTGTTTTCGCCGTATTCAACAGCCGTAACAACCGAGGCGGGAGAAGATGCTGCCGAGTCCGTCTCCGTTTCGCTACCCTCCTCTTGAATTTCGGTATTCCTCACATCCGGCTCGCTGTCGGAGTCCGCTAAAGCGTCGCTGCTGCTTGAGGAGCAGGAAAAAAGAGGCAAAACGCCGATAATCAGCGTTAAGATTAATGCCGAAATTTTTCTTATTTTCATCATAATCACCTTCAAATTAATACCGGTTGTATCGCCTATGGCTGATTGGAATTTTAAAGAGTGTTCCTCATTAGTTATAAGCAATATTTTGTCTGTTATTCTTTACAAATATTACTGCTGTCAGTTTAATCAGTGGTTGCTTAATATTTTTCATCTTTTTTATTTGCACAAAATTATACACTATTGACGGTACAATGTCAACTTTTTGATATAAGTGAAAAGAAATGCCGCCAAAATGATATTTCTTATTGAACTGAATAAAAAAAGGGTTGCTTTTTTTTTTCGCATGATGTATTATAATATTGTCTTTAAATCAATAATTTGTGAAAAGGTGATAATTGTGAAAAGAACGGTTTACATTTTGTTTGCTTTGTTAATGTGCTTTGCATTGGTTTTTACAGGCTGCAACAGCAGCTCAAACACCGGAGGGTCCGTATCTCAGGCTGACGGTGATAACAATGAAGTTATTGCCGTTAATGAAGAGCTTGGATATGAAAGCGATAATGAAATTGTTGAGCAGGAAACAACATATGAGGCCGAGCTCGGTGAGGAAATAGAGCTTTTCATTTCAAGCAACTACTATCTTGAGGGTACTATGTACAGCACCGGTGAAGCCGGATATCCCATGACTCTTGCGACTGACGGAACAAATATTCAGCTTAGTACAAGCGTAGAAAACATAAGCATAGGATTTCTCCTTCTTGACGATGTAACTTATATTATTGAGCCTACAACAAGTGAGTATACCGAGCTTAACAGCGCATTTTTAAGCGCTATGGGTATGGACGATATTAATCTTGACGAATTTAAGAGCCTTGATACTTCGGAAGATACCATTAACGAAGCCATAGAAACGCAGACTAAGGTTCTTATTAACGGAGAGGAAGGGCTTTGCACAACCTTTACTTATACCGACACAACGATTAAGCTTTACACCGTAGACCAGAAGCTCGTTCAGGTTAATTACTATGATGAAACCGACACTCTTACAACTCAGCTTGTAATTTCATCGATTTCAGCTACAATCCCTGCCGACCAGCTTACACTTAAGGGCATGACCGAGGTTTCCGTTTACACATTTATTAAGTCAATGACGTCAAGCATTTCAAGCTAATTAAAAGTAAAAAAGAATTTTGCTCTGAGGCAGAGGTTACGCTGCTGCTTCAGAGCTTTTTGCATATAATACATCCCAAAGATTATGCAGCGGAACACAGTAATATGTATGTTCGCCGATTGCTTAAACAGGAGTTTTTTTATGATTTATAATAACAGAATTGCAATAGTCACCGGAGCGTCCGGAGGAATAGGCGGTGCGGTAGCCCGTAAGCTGTGTGAAGACGGATTTGATACTGTTTTGCATTATAACAGTTCCGAGGACAGCGTAAGGACTTTAGAAAATGAGCTGAAGCAGAAAGGGTACAGAGTTATGACCGCCAAAGCCGATGTGTCAAAATCCTCGGAGGTCAACGATATGATTGAATATATAGCAAAAAATTTCGGCTCTCCCTATCTGCTTGTGAATAATGCGGGGATTGCGCAGCAAAAGCTTTTTACCTTTATAACGGATGAAGATTGGAATAAAATGATAGGCGTGAATTTAACGGGCGTTTTTAATATGTCAAGAGCCGTAATGCCCTTTATGGTTCACAGAAAGCAGGGAGTAATCATAAATATAGCTTCTATGTGGGGAGAAGTGGGAGCGTCCTGCGAGGTGCATTATTCTGCGTCAAAATCGGGAGTTATCGGTATGACAAAAGCATTGGCGAAGGAAGTGGCGCCGTCCGGAATAAGGGTAAACTGTGTGTCTCCGGGAGCGGTAGATACAGAAATGATGTCATCGTTTTCCGCTGAGGATATAGCCGCATTATGTGAGGAAATTCCGTTGGGCAGATTGGGCAAGCCGGAAGAAGTTGCCTATGCCGTATCGTTTTTAGCTTCGGACAGGGCATCATATATAACGGGACAAACTCTGTCCGTATGCGGTGGAATGACAATATAACGAGAAAAATCAGCAATTCGTCTGTCTTAGATAATTGACAATTCCAACTGTTTTTCCGTCTTTTTTGTATACCCTGGGATTTCTCCTTTGTACGGAGCATACAACCTCATAATTAAAGCTCATGGAAAGGCTTCCTACTTCCTCAGCCGAAACCGAAAGCCTTCCGTCCGTTCCCCAAAGAATGACCTCATCATCAATTTGAACGTCGGGAATATCGGTTACATCAATCATAAATTGATCCATACAAACTCTGCCGACAATGGGCGCATAGCACCCCTTTACAATTACTCTGCCCTTGTTAGACAATGCTCTGGGATAACCGTCGGCATAGCCTGCCGCAACGGTTGCAATTTTTCGAGTGGTCGGTGTTTTGTAAATATGACCGTAGCTTACGCCTTGCCCCTTGGGAACGTCCTTAATGTAAATTATGTGGCTTTTGTAAGTCATAGCCGGTATAAGAGCAACCTTTGACTTGTCAACCTCTTCCGACGGATAAAGACCGTACAGCGAAATTCCCATTCGAACCATATCGAAATGATCTGAAAATTCGGAAATTCCGGCGCTGTTGCAAAGGTGGTGTATCGGAAATTTCACTCCTAAGCTCTCACATTTTTTTACGAAGCATTTAAATTTTTCCGTCTGATTTACGGAAGTGGTTTTGTCCGTCATATCTGCACAGGCGTAATGGGAAAATATTCCTTGAATTTCAATATTAGGCATTTTTGAAATATTAAGAATATCCTCCGCAGACTTATCGCTGAGATTAAAGCCGATCCTTGTCATTCCTGTATCTATTGCAATGTGAACAAGGGCTTTTTTGTTGAGCTTCTCTGCGGCTTTTTGAAGTTTCTCCGCCGCATCTAAAGTGAACACAGTCATTGAAATATTGTTTTCAATAAGAGATTCAAAGTCGTCCTCATGTGTGTATGACAGAATAAGTATAGGTATTTTTATTCCCGCATTTCTAAGCTCGATTGCCTCGTCAGCCGTCGCCACGGCAAAATAATCCGCCTTATCCTCTAAAAGATGAGCTGCCGGTACAGCCCCGTGGCCGTATGCGTCAGCCTTAATCACGGCGCAAAGCTTTACATCCTTTTCCACACACGCCGCAAGAGCATTAAAATTGTGAAGCAGCGCGTCAAGGTTTATTTCTGCGAATGTTCTTATGTATTTATCCATTCGGAGTCACTTCTTTGATAGTTTTTTAATTTAGTCAAGTATATTGCAATGGTTGTATTCCACAAGCAGCGGTGAGAAATGCTTTTAATCTGCTCTATCTGCGCATTATCGAGATATAGAAGCATCTCACTGATGATTTCTGAATAGCATTTTCTTTCAGAATGTGTACTGCATTATCCTACGCTCGGCATTTCATTCTTTTATTTGATTAAGTTTTTCTAATAATACGGGAAAATCTTCTTTTGCTGTCAGGTATACATCTTCCATTCTCAATGTCTGATATTTGTGCGCTGCCATGTCACGCATTCCTGCTATTTCTCTCCACGGAATATCCGAATGAGTAAGTCTGGTTTCCTGTGTAATATTTTTTACCAACTCACCAATATTGATCACAGTCATTGCAACAGCTCTTTTTAATTTTTCATCTTGAAGAAATTCCTGTAATGATATACCGCCCAGCATTTCTTGACCTATCTTAATTTCGGAAATTACCTTTTGGATTATAACATAATCTCTATGCTGCATATATTTCAATCTCCTTATTTATTTCAATCATGTCGGATTCTCTGAGCGGTCCATGTAAAATATCCACGCTTAATCCCAGCATATCTTGTAATCTATACTTTATTTCGCATAGGGTGATAAGGGATATCGGAGCAGAAAATTCCATAATTAAATCCACATCGCTGTCGTTCCGATTTGAGCCATCTGCCCGAGAGCCAAACAAAATTACCTTCGTCAAAGGATAGTCGTTTGCTATGACTAAAATTGCATCTCTTATTTGTTCTTGAGTCATTTATTTCTCCTCCTTTTGCTGTTGGAAGTCATTATTGATGATTTGGCTTTAAATATAGCTGATAATTTTTAGATTTAATCAGTGCTTACTAAGTAACCACTGACTAAATTACGCCTGACGGCTGAACACGCCGTCTGTTTGATTATTTTCCGCAATACATCGTCACAAATGCTCACAATACGACAGTATTCCTTGCGCTTTGCTCCTTGTCTTGCAAAAAAATCCTCTAAACATCCGTCGCACTCGATTTAATCAGTGCTTACTTAAATATACAAACCAATAAAGCAATCCGACAAAGATCATCCCGCCCAGAATATTGCCTAAGGTTACGGGCAAAAGATTGTACAGTAAGGCGTTGGACAAGGTGAGATTTGAATAATCTATTCCCAATTCCGATGCGGCGGCAAGGTAATCCGGGTTCGTTTTTGCCAAAAGTCCGGCAGAAAGATAATACATATTTGCTACGGAGTGCTCAAAACCGCACACCACAAAGGTCATAATCGGAAAAAATACGGCGCAGATTTTGCCTCCTACAGAGCTTGCGCCGAAGGACATCCAAACCGCAATGCAGACGAGAATGTTGCAGCCGATACCCAATACAAACATCGGCAAAAAGCCCATACACGTTTTTGCGGAGGCTGATTTTATTACCGATGCCGCCATTTGTGTTTTGTAATTATCAAATATTTTTCCGAAGTATGCCAACAGCGAAACCATTACGCTGCCTATAAAATTGCCTATATAAACCGTAATAAGCGTTTTTACTGTTTGTAAAACCTTGATTTCACGCTGCAGCACTCCGATTATTAAAAGACAGTCTCCTGTAAAAAGCTCTGCTCCCGTGGTTACAACCATAGCAAGTCCTGCGGGAAAAACAAGAGCCGATATAAGCTTTGCAATTGACGGAGACTCCACAGTTGCGGAAGCCGCCGTTGAAGCAAGCCCCGCAAATCCTATAAATAATCCCGCCAAAACTCCCAAAACAAGTGTTTTTGAAGCTTTTACAGATACCTTATTTTTCGCCGCTGTTAAATACCACTCTGCTGTTTCTTTTGCACTCACCGATAACACCTCGTTGGTATTTTACTGCAAATCAATGCGGTTTTCAATAGATAATTAGATAATTCCTACATTTTTTAGTTCTTCAGGGGAATTAAAACTTGATTTGTCCTTGATAATACAGCTTGAGACAGGGGAGTTATTTAAAAATAAAATTTTATCGGCAATAAAATAAGCGTCATCCGGACTGTGCGTTACCGTAAACGACGTTTTTCCGGATATAATATCCTTTAAATAAATCAGGATTTCCCTTTCCGTTTTTGCGTCAAGTCCGTAAAGCGGCTCGTCAATAAAAAAAACATCTCCCGATGCGGCGGCGGCTCTTGCGATTGCCAGCCGTCTTTGCATGCCTCCGCTCATCTGCTCCGGCAGCTTGTCCTTTGATGAGTGAATACCGGCTTTCTTTAATGATTTTTCGGCTTCCGCTCCGTCGTTTGTCACATAGGTTATATTTTCATACGCCGTCAGCCATGGAATGAGCCTGTTCTCCTGAAAAATAAAGGACTTTTTCTTATCCTTAAGCCCCGTTATGCTTCCGCTGTCCGGTTTCAAAATTCCCGACATAATATTTAAAAGTGTGGTTTTTCCTATTCCTGAGCTTCCCATAATACAATAAGAAATGCCTTCCTCAAATTGTACGGAAAAATCGGAGAGCACTTTTTCACTGCTGTAGCTTTTCGATATATTTTTAAGTTCGATCATTTTGACTTTCCCCTATTAATCAAAAGAAGCATAATTTTTTCCAAAACTATACTTAAAATTATAACCACAGCCGTCCACGCAAAAAGATTGGGCGTTTCAAGGTAAATCTTTGAGTCGTAAATTCCGCTTCCCAGTGATAAAGTGGGATTGCATATTACTTCGGCGGCAACTCCCGATTTCCAAGCAAGCCCCATGGCGGTAGATGCGCCTGAAATAAAGTAGGGCTTGACAGACGGAATGTATATTTTTGCGATTTTTTTGCTCCGCTTTACTCCGAAAGCATCCGACATTTCAAGAAGCTCCTTATCCGTTTCTGAAATGCCCGTTTTTACATTCATCCATATAACAGGGAAAACGATAAGCATTGAAATAAAGGACGGAACGTTGTTCGTCTTTATCCAAACAACCGCAAGAATGATGAAAGACGCTACGGGGGTCGCCTTTATAATATGAATTATGGGAGAGAGAAATTCCGTAAACATCTTTGAAGCTGCGGATATGACGGCAGTTACGGTTCCCAATACCGTTCCTAAAAGAAAACCGATTGAAATTCTGATTATGGAATATAAAACAGACAGCCAAAAATCGGCGGTTGAAGCTTCATCGGCAAGAGCCTTAACAACGGATACGGGAGATGGTAGAAGCACTTCAAGCCCGACGACGGCAGATAAAATCTGCCATGCGCCGAGCCAAAATGCTGCGATAATAATCCGCTTTAATATTTTCTTTGCGTTATTTTTCGCATTATCACTCATTATTCCTCTACATAAATATAGAAATCATCGTCAGGCATAGCTCCGCCGATTATGGAAGCGTCCTGTGAATAAAGAACCGTAAAGCAGCTTTCAAGAGCGGCTTTCATTGTTTCGCCCGTATAGCATACAATGTTCGAGTTGGGAATTGCGGATGCCGCCACGCTTGCCGTCATGATGTCATGCTCTTCAATAAGAAGCGATGCTTCGGCAGGATTAGCGTTTACATACTCTGCTGACTCTCTGTAGTCTGCGATAAAGCTTGCAACGGCTTCGGGGTTGCTGTCGTAAAAGTCGGAGTTAACGGCGATACAGCCCATTGTAAGAGTGCAGCTGCCTAAGTTTTCCCACTCCTCTGTAAGGTTGATTGCAACGGAGAAGCTTGAATCCTGATTTATAATCTGGGTAACATAAGGTTCGGGAAGAAGAACTACGTCATATCCTCCTGCCAATGCCTTTGTAACGGACTCGGAATGTTCGGTTGAAAATTCAATTGTAACATCTGTTCCTATCTCATAGCCATATGACTCGAGAACGTAATTCAAAGCGTATTCTGCGATTGTTCCCTGTCCGGATGCCAAAATTGTCATTCCTCTTAAATCCTCAAGAGATGATACGGCATTGTCCTTTGTGACAAGGTAAAGCACGCCTAAAGTGTTGACTGCCACAACCTTAACCTTGCCGCCTGATTTCTGATAGAGAGAAGCAGCGAGATTTGTGGGGATAGAAGCTATGTCGTATTCGCCCGTCATAAGCTTGGGACCTACTGTAGTAGCGTCCGTATCAAGTGTGAAATTGTAGGTGTATTCCGTTTCTCCGCTGTCGGATTTCGTCCACATATATGCGGCGCCCATACCCGTGGGTCCCTTAAGTACGGATACGTTAATCGCATCGGTTTCCGCAGCGTCGGACGCCGTTTCGGGTTCGGTTGTCACTTCGTCAGTCGTGTCGCCGGAACAGGCTGCGAAGGACAACAGCATTAACAGTGCCGCCATAATCATGGCAATGATTTTCTTTGATTTCATTTAAGTCACTCCTGTGAAATTTTATTTAAAGTATTTAACATAAAGTTAGATACTTTTTTTACATTTTTTACATGTGTATCAGAGCTTGCGAAGGGCGTTGAAGTCGAGAATTTCAACGGTTCTGCCGTCTCTTTTTATAATTCCGTCATTTTCGAGAGTGTCAAAAGCCCTGTAAACGGAGGCTCTGCCTGTGTTAAGACTCTCCGCAACCTTTGTGATACTGTAGGGAAGTACGGATTTTTTTCCGTCTTTATCGCTGTGCTGCAAAATAAAGGCAGAAACCTTTTGAATTGCTTCCGGCTTTGTGAACGAGCTGATTTTTTTATTGAGAAAGTGGATTTTTTCGGACAATATGGTAATATAGCTTTCGCATACCTTGGGATAAGCCCTGAAAATGTTAATGAGATTTTCCTTTGACAGAAACATTAACGCAACCCTTTCATCGGCTGTGATTTCCGTGAGAAAGTTGTCTTCCTCGTAAAATATAGACGTCATGCCGAAAATATCACCCTGCTTCAGAACATTCATGAGTATATTTCCGCCCTTGCCGCTTCCGCTTTTTTTTGTGACTGAAACGGAACCCTTCAATATTATCACCAGCGAACGGGAATAATTATTCTCTGAAAAAATAATCTCATTTTTTTCCTTTGTGACAATCTCGCCGAACTCATCGGCAATTTTCTCAAGGCCGCCGTCATCAACAGATTGAAAAAGATCACAGCTTTGAAGTCCCTTTAAATACGAGTTTCTCAATTTTTTAAGCCCCCATTTTGTATCACATGATACATTTTAACATGGAAAATATTCTTTGTCAATAGTAAGTTAAAGAAAAAGACAGGACAGCCGAAACTGCCCCGTCTTAATATTCTCTCTTTCTTCTATTTTATCATTCAACAAAATACATCGTTGTAATTTTGCTTATCAAATTGAGAATTTTAACAATAAATTCGCCTATTTTTGCAAGGAAGCTGAAGAACCCGCTGCTTGAACTGTTTTGCGTGGCGGCTGAAACATCCTCACAGTCTCCGGCATATTCGCCCTGAGTTGTATCCTTTTGAATTGCAAAGGAGTCAACCTTTGTCACGGTGTCGCCGTCAACCTTATAGGAATCGAAGTAAAGTACTCCGCCGTCAATTTGGATTGCCGAGAATATAGACGCATCAGCAACCTTTATTACCTCTGCTCTGGGGAACAGGTCATCCGTAAGAGAGGAGTCCTTTTGCAGATATGTCTTAACGCCTGCCGTGCCGCTGATAACATAGGTAGTGCCTGTGGGCAAAACGTCTGTCTTGTAAAGATTGCCGTTGTAACTGAGCAAAATTCTCTGACTGTCTGTTACCGCATTGCTGTCAAGGGAATACGTTCTCATATAAACATGGTCGTGCCCCTGGAGAACAAGGTCGATGTCAAGCTCCGGCATAAGAGTTGAAAGCTGTGTCCTTATGGCGGTAACGTCGTCGTCATCGTAATGAGAACCGTTAGAGTAAACAGCCTTGTGGATTGCGACAATTTTCCATTGAGCGTCGCTGGAGGCTGCGTCCTCTCTCAGCCATTCGATCTGCGTGTCGGACAGAGCGTTGTCCTCGCCCAAATCGTTGGAGTTAAGCACCATAATATGTACATTGTTGTAGTCAAAGGAGTAGTAAACACCTGATGCGGTGTCCTGTTCGGGAAGATTGGATAAAGCAAAATAATTGACCGTTGCATAATCCTCTTTTTCCTCGTGGTTGCCCGTTGCAGGCATAAGATATGTGTTGAGAAGGTTTGACGATGCCGAGTCAAACATCCACTGCCACTGGTAGGAGTTGTTTCCGTGATCCACCAAGTCGCCGGTGTTCAGTATGAATTTGGCGTCGGGATAAAGCTCAAACGCCGTTTCAACCACATTTGCCCAGCTGCGTTCGTATTGCTCAAGAGTCTGTGATTGAGGGTCGGACATGTGGAAGAATGTCACCTTATCCGATCCGTCTGCGGTTTCAATCGTGCCGGTCTCGCTCCACCAGCCCTTTTCCGCATCGCCGACACGGTAATAATAAGTTGCGCCTTCTTCAAGATCGGACAGATATACGGTATGCTTGTTTAGGATGAAATCATAGCTAAAGAACCCGAACACGCCGAAATCTATGCCGTAATAAGTCTGCTCCGACTCCTGAGTTGAATACTCAATTGTAAAATCTGCGTCGGTTGTTGGAGTGCCGGTAAATTCCGTAAATTCATCCGCTTTGTAAATTTCGATATCGCAGCCGGTCACAGTGCTTTTGCTGAACCAGTTGATGTTTGCGGAAGTACTGTCTGCGCCCAGTGTTACGGAGAGCATTGTGGGAAGTCTGTAATTTTCGGAGGTTGCCTCAACTTCGCAGGATTCTGTCGAGTACGTAACATGATTGTCTCCCAGCTCTTGAGGATTACTGTCCGTTACAAAGTCGCCTGCGCAATATGCAAGCTCTGCGCCGATAGACTCATATTGACTTTCGGTAACGTACTCCTGAAGAAGCAGCTGATCCAAAATATCGTAAATGCTTGAATAGGGGAGAACGTCAAATTCAAAAATTGTGTCCACAAGATTTTGATAGGATGTGTCGTTTCTCAGGAACTTTGTGACAAAGTAATTCATTGTGCAGCCTAAGGTTTTGCCTATAAGAGAATCCTGATTAAAGAGCTTGTTTACTCTGACGTTTATTTTTGAGAGGATTGCGTCTTCAAGAACATCGTTTAAAACTATATCGATGAGAAAGTCAACGAAATCCTCAACAAATTCGACCTTTGTAAACTGCTGTAAAACATCCGTCACAAATGCGTCATCTGAAATATCCTCGTTGCCGGAATACCAATAGTACATTGCGCTGAGTATGAAGTCGCCCAATGTTCCGGGTGCGTCCGCATCGCCGAAATGATATGTGTCAATGAATTTTGTGCAGGGAACATCCGATACGGTATAATCGGCAATCTTTGTGATAAGCTGTTCGCAGAGATCCAAAAGGGCAGTATAATCGTCCTTCAGATACAAATCTTCAATCTGCTCAAACAAATCGTCTATGAACCACATGATATTTTCCACGGAGAAAATTACTTTATTGCCTATTTTAACCCCGTCGCCGATATAGTCGCTTAGGAATGACTCTAAAATATCCTCCAAGTCAATTCCCATGGTCAAAAGGTACTCGTTAATTCCGCCCGCATCTATAATATCGTCAAGTTTGGGAAGAACGAAGGACTTGATAACGCCCATGAAAAACTCCGTCACGTCCGCATAACCGTCGTCGCTTGAACGTCCGCCGTAATTTATGGCAAAGGAGGCGGTGCTGAAGGGCTGCTCATATTCAACGCCGTTTACAACAACGCTGTGGGCATAGTCAACGTCAAGAGTCTCGTAGGACATTTCGCTTTCCCCGTTGCCGTAGGTCGTAATCTCAAGCTCTCGGATATAGTTGGGGAAGCCGGTAAGAGAGCCGACCTCGCAGTCATAAACAGTCTCACCGCTGTCGCTTGTTACGCTTGAAATGTCATTTGTGTGGAGATGACCGGTAAATACATAATGTATTCCGGCGTCGGCAAACTGCTCCGCAACGTATTCATAGTCGTCAACGCAGAATGCATAAGTTACAGAAGGCTCCAATTTCATGTGGGGAGCTACGCTGTGGTGCATCATCAGAATGGGAGTCCTGCCCGATTCGTAAGCCTCGGCTGCCATTTCCTTAATCCATTCCATAAGTCCGTCGGAAATCATACCCTCCGTCTGATCCTTTGACGGCTCGTAAGCGTCATACTTACTGGAATCGGCGGCGATAAGCATATAGTTGTCGTCAAGCATTACGGCGTAGGACAATCCCCCTTGAGTCTCACCCTCCGGAGGAACATATTCGCTGTACGCATGGTCATAGCCCAAATTTTTGTAAACCTCTCTGAATTCCGCTTGAGTTATGCACCTTGCCTGTTCCGCGTAGCCGTTTTCGTAGGTTACTGCGGCATCATTGTTAATGTCGTGGTTGCCCGTAGTGACAAAAACCTCAATTCCCGTTTCCTCCTCAAAGGCTTCCAGCATAGACGCAAGCTTAACATGAGCTTCATATTCGCTGTCCTTTGATAAATCTCCGGGGATAAACAGATATTTGATTCCCGTCTCCTGAGCCCGCTTTGCAATTGAATCAAGCGCAGCCTGTGTGAGAGCCTCGGATTCGTTAAATTCCTTGCCCTCCATTTCACAGTATTCCAGCCACGCTTCGCAGTTGCCGCCTGTTAAGGATTGGGGATAGAGATGTATATCGGAAACGGCCGCAAAAGCCAAAGATGCAACAACTTCATCGTCAGAGGCAGAGTTTTCCTCTCCGCTTATGGCGATTGAAAATGTTGACAGGAGCATACATACGGACATGATTACCGATAAAACCTTTGTTGAAAGCTTCATAACAACACCCTTTCTATAAAATACTACTTTTGTATTATACAT
>JAJQGK010000097.1 GCA_021200555.1 Clostridiales bacterium
GTTCAAGTATGATATGTTCATGGGGGCTGCTTGCGTTTATGAAAGCGGCGGATTCAAGGACGTATCCCGAACTTGGCTCTCACGGAGGGTCGTTAAGATGAAAACAATCAACAAAAGAACCGTTCTTTTAATAATAATAACAGCAATATTTTCTGCGGTGTGCGTTCTTCTTATGGTGTCCATGTTTTATCATGCGGAGGAGTATGCGTTAAATTCCGTAAACGCTCATTTGTACGAAAACGGGGTTCTGATTAATGCCGGAAGTGTTGCGGATGCAAACGGCAGCATTCTCGTAGAAACAGTTGACGGAGAAAGAGTTTACAGCGACGATGCCGATGTAAGATCCGCCATGCTCCATATTTTAGGTGACAATGAGGGTTTTATTTCCGGCGGTGTTCAGAGCACTTTCAAAGAGGAGCTTTGTGGCTACAGCTTGTTTTTCGGCGTTAATAAAGAGTCTAAAAATACATTGAAGCTTACCCTTGATTCCGAGCTTTGCGCTTATGCATATAATCAGCTTGGCAGCTATAAGGGCTGTATCGCAGTGGCAAATTATCAAACCGGAGAGATTGTATGTATTGCCACGACTCCAACCTATGACATATACAATAAGCCGGATATTGACGACAGCGATGAGTATGAGGGAATTTATATCAACAGATTTTTCGGCGGCTTGTACACTCCGGGTTCCATATTTAAAACAGTTACCGCTTTGGCTGCAATCGAGAATATAGACGATATATTTGACAGAGAGTATTATTGCAGCGGCTCATGCAGTATAGGCGGCGGAACAATTGTATGCAGTGATGTTCACGGTACCGTTACATTCAGAGAAGCTCTTAATCAGTCCTGCAATGTGGCGTTTGCTCAAATTGCGGTTGAGCTTGGCGCCGATGCGCTTGAAGCAGCGTTTGAACAAGCGGGACTTAATGTGTCGTACAGCACTTCCGACAGACTGTCCAATAAGGCAGGCTCGTTCAGCTCTACAGCTGCCGAGTCTGAGTCGGAATTGGGATGGACGGGCATAGGTCAGTCAACCACTCTTGTAAATCCGTATTCTTTTTTAACATATATGTGCGCTATAGCAAACGGCGGGACAACCTATGAACCGTATTTTGTTAAATCTGCGGAAAACGGCGCCGGCGGTACGGTTTACTCTGCAAAAGCCGTCGATTCGGGGATTTCCATCTCATCCTCATCCGCTTCAACTTTGAGAGATCTTCTCCGTTCCAATGTTTCAAATTATTACGGCGATTACATGTTTGGCGATGTAACCATGTGCGGAAAAACCGGTACGGCTGAAAGGGACGAGGGAAATTCGCACGCCTGGTTCGCAGGCTTCTCTTACGATGACAGCTTTCCATATGCAATTATAGTAATAGTCGAGGACAGCGGTTCAGGACTGAAATATGCGGGAACAAGAGCGGCAAATGTCATGCAGGAATTATATGATACTTTGCATGCTTAAACAGCCGCAGATAAAATTACAAACAACACCTTCGGGGAGGAAATAAAATGAGCTTTATTGAACTTGACTCGGTATACAAGCGTTATAAAACCGGCGATGTTACCATTAATGCGGCAGACAATGTTACGTTTTCCATTGAACAGGGAGAGCTGTGTATGATTGTCGGCCCCAGCGGTGCGGGAAAAACCACTGTTCTTAATATATTAGGCGGTATAGACGACTGCAACGACGGCAAGGTTCGTGTAGGCGGTGAACTTATCACTAACTACAACGAAAAAAAGCTTACCGATTACAGGCGTTATGATGTAGGCTTTGTATTTCAGTTCTACAATCTTGTACCCAATTTGACGGCTCTTGAAAATGTTGAGCTGGCATCTCAAATAAGCCATAATTCCCTTAATCCCGCAAAGGTTCTTGAAAGGGTGGGCTTAGGTGAAAGAATGGACAATTTCCCTTCTCAACTTTCGGGCGGTGAGCAGCAGAGAGTTGCCATTGCAAGAGCTTTGGCGAAAAACCCCAAGCTTTTGTTGTGTGATGAGCCTACGGGTGCTCTTGATTACGGTACAGGCAAGCAAATTCTTGATCTGCTTCAGCAGACCTGTCATAAAACCGGTATGACCGTAGTTATAATTACTCACAACCAAGCAATTACGCCAATTGCCGACAGGATTGTAACGATGAAAAACGGACGTGTAAACCGTATAGAAATCAATGAAACGCCGCTTTCCGTAAATATGATTGAATGGTAACGGAGGGGAAATTGTGAGCAGAGCTTTATTGACTGATATTCTTCGGACAATCCGACACAGCATGAGCAGATTTATTTCTATTATCATCATCGTTGCTCTCGGAACAGGATTTTTCGTAGGCGTAAAATCTGCAGGACCTTCCATGATGGCGACTGCGACTGAATATTTTATAGATAACAACCTAATGGATCTCCGTATTCAGTCAACAATCGGTTTGACTGAGGACGATTTAACCGACATCAAGAATATTGACGGCGTAAGCGGAGCTATGGGAGCAAAATTTGTGGATGCGCTTGTCCTCGTAAACGGCAGTCCCGAAATTGATATCGACGGTTCTCAAATTAGTACTCGCGCATACAGTATTGATCTTCTGCTGCTTCATGAGTATTATTACGGCGGTGACAATTCGGATTTTATTAACAGACCTACGCTTTTGGAGGGCTCCTACCCTACCGCATCCAATCAATGTCTCGTTGATGCAAGTGAACTTTCAACTCCGGAAAGCTATCAGATAGGCAGTACTATTACTCTTGAGGAAGACGGTAATTCCGATTTGTCGGGACTTACGGTTACCGAATTTGAAATTGTGGGCATAATCGAATCGCCTTACTACCTGTCCTACGAACGAGGAAACAGCCTTGTAGGCAGCGGTAAAATCGGCACATATATATATATTCCCGAGTCAGCGTTTTCCACAGATTATTACAGTGAAATTTATGTCACTGTTGACGGTGCGTCAAATTATGATCCGTATTCGGATGAGTATGAAGATTACATTTCCGGTGTAGCTGAAAAAATCGAACAGGTTGCCGATACAAATGTTGTTTCCCGTGTGGAGTATTTAAGTGAAACTCTTCCCAAAGAAATAGCCTCCGCCACCAATGCGTATAACACCACAAAGGCAAGCGTTGAAGAGGCTTTAGCCGAAGCGGAAGAGACAATTGCGCTATATCAAAAATATGTTGACGATCCGGAGGGTTCCTATAATGAAGCCGTAAATGAAGCGGCGGAAGCATTGGGATTAGCCGAGGATGAATTCAACGGAAACCAATCCGCTTATTATGATGCGGTTGAAAGTTATAATCAACTGCTTGAAGCATACAAGGCGGCAAAAGAGGAACAAACCGAAAAATACAGCGAGTGGTCGAAAGCAAACAGCGCATACCAAAATGTCGAGAGCCAGGTTACCGCTGCACAGACAGCCATTAGCTCAACTCAGCAGCTGATATCCTCCACTCAAACCTTGATTGACGGCGTCAGCAGTGTTTTAACCGCCCTTGAGGAATATCAGAACGGTCAAATCAGCGACAGTCAGCTTGCCCAAGTGCTTGATACTCTTAAAAATATAAATTCCGATTTATACAACTCAATAGCGTCCTTATCCGCCGTATCATTAGCAATGGAAGCAGTTTCCCTTATAACACCGTATCTTGATACTCAAAAGGCTCAGCTTGCATCTCTTCAAGCAACTCTTGATGAGGAAAATGAGGAGCTTGAAGAGGCAAAAACTCAGCTTCAAGCCGCTGCGCTTGTTCTCAGTGCCGCAAAGGCCGAATACGATGCTTCTGAGGTTGCATTAAACGAAGCGTATGAACAGCTTAACGACTATTATGATGAACTTCAAGGGACTCAATCAACATTATCAATGAAGCAAATTGAGCTGATGCTCAGTGAAAATTCTGTTTCAAACGACCTTGAGCTTTTGAAAACCGTTATTGCAAATGCATCTACATACCTTGAGCAGGCTCAGACAGCATATAATGAACAAAAGGCTGCGGCGGAGACGCAGCTTGCGGAGGCTGAGAAGCAAATAAATTCGGCTCAAAGCTTGCTTGATAAGCTTGACAGTGCGTCTTGGAACATATATGATCGCAGCGATACAGCCGGATATTCCAGTTATGAAAGCGCAGTAAATAATGTCCGTACTCTGTCAAACATCTTTCCGGTAATCTTTTTCCTTGTGGCTGCTCTTGTTTGTCTCACAACAATGTCGCGAATGGTTGAGGAAGAGAGAACGCAAATGGGTACGCTTAAGGCGTTGGGATACTCAAGCTCAGCTATAATATTAAAATATGTGTTATACTCGTTGTTTGCAAGTCTTATTGGCTCGGCAATAGGCATAGTCATAGGCGTTTATGCCTTGCCCTATGCAATTTTTGAGGCGTATTCCATTATGTTCTCCATGCCGGATTTGATTTTTGAAGTATCGGTAAGCTATATCCTTATCGGAATGGGAATTTCGCTGCTGACTACTTTGCTTGCTTCGATAATTTCCGCTGTCAGAGAGCTTTATGTAAAACCTGCCGCTCTTATGCGTCCCAAAGCTCCTGCTCCCGGCAAACGTGTTTTCCTTGAGAGAATTAAATTCATATGGAGACGCATGAAATTTTCAAGCAAGGTTACCATACGAAATCTCTTCCGAAAGAAAACAAGATTTGTAATGACAATCTTGGGCATTGCTGGCTGCACAGCGTTGATTTTGGCAAGTATAGGTCTTTATACTTCCATTAACGACTTGATGAAGAAGCAGTACGATTCAGACGGAATTTCCCAATATGACATTCAGCTTGTGTTCAGTGAAAATCAAAATGAAGACTCTGCACTGATGCAGCTTGTAAGCTCCGACAGCAGAATTACAAGTATAATGCTTTCCTCTATGCAGTCGGTTACGGGCGGTTCGGGCAACTCAGAAAAGACCGAGGATGTATACCTGTTTGTACCTAAAGACGCTTCTGCTTTATCCTCATACATTAAGCTTCAGAACAGATCTACGGGAAATACTCTCGAACTGTCTGACAGCGGTGCAATTGTAACCGAAAAATTTGCGGATGATATGAATGTGTCCGTAGGTGATTGTGTTTGGGTTGAGCTTGCCGACGGAACAAGGGTTGATATTCCTGTTGCCGGAATTACGGAAAATTACACTTTCAGCTATATTTACCTCACCGTTGACCTCTATCAATACTTGTTCCAAGAGGAAGTAACGTATAATTACGCCATAGGAACGGTTTCGGATACGGTGCTTTCCGATTCGGTATCTTCAAATAATGAGGAAACACAAAAGGCAAGACTCAGCACGGATTTAATGTCCTACGAAGGTATAAACGCCGTTTCTTACACCGATGGCACTGTGGATGCTCTTAATGAAGTTATCGGTGTTTTAAGCATAATTATCATAATATTCATTGCGGCTGCGGCAATTCTTGCATTCGTTGTTTTGTACAATCTTTCAAATATCAATGTTGAAGAGCGGCAGAGGGAGCTTGCAACTATTAAGGTCTTAGGATTCCACGATAAAGAGGTATCAGCGTATGTTTACAGAGAGAGCATTGTAATGACCTTTATAGGTATTATTTTGGGGCTTGTCTTGGGTATTTTTGTACACCAAATCCTTATTACTTATTGCTCTGTTGATACGGTAATGTTTGTGCAGACATTAACATGGTATGATTATGTTATCGCAGCGGCGCTTACGATGCTATTTGCATTGATAGTCAACTTCATAATGCATAAGAAAATGAAGAAAATCGATATGGTCGAATCATTGAAATCGGTAGAATAAAATAAAACGGTAAATGAAAAGGACGGTTGTTTTTTAAGCAGCCATCCTTTTTTAATGTATTACATTGCCGAATTATCAGTATCGGTATGTTATTTTATATCACCCTGGTTTTTGTATTTAGATTCACAGTAAATGCATCTGTAAATCCTGTTTTTTCTGTCGGTGAGCTTAAAAATATTTGGAAGTTCCTGTTCAATGGATGTAATGCAGCGAGGGTTTCTGCATCGGATAACGCCCTCAATTCGCTCCGGCAGTTCAAGATGGGTTCTGTTTACAACATGACCGTCTCGGATAATACTGACGGTAACTCCGGGATCAAGATAACCCAAAACATCAAAGTTGATATCGATAGGCTCACATATTTTCAGAATATCCTTCCTGCCCATTTTGGAGCTTTCGGCATTTTTAATTATTGCCACCTGACAGCCTAACTTATCAAGGTTAAGCGCTTTGTAAATCTCCATAGCGCCTCCTGCGTGAATATGATCCAGAACAACTCCGTCTGTAATAGGATTGACTATCATTTATTCCACCCCCAAAAGCTTTAAAATAAGTGCCATTCTGATGTATTTTCCGTTAAGCGTCTGTTTGAAATAGCATGCTCTCGGATCATTGTCGATTTCAACAGCAATCTCGTTTACTCTTGGCAGCGGATGCAGAATTGACAGATCTGATTTTGCCTTTATGATTTTCTTCTCATTGAGGATATAGGTATCTTTCAATCTTAAATAATCGTCTTCATTGAAAAACCGCTCTCTTTGAACTCTTGTCATATACAAAATATCAAGATCGGGAATGGCCTCTTCAAGACTTCTTGTTTCCACATAGTCGATATTCTTTTCGTCGAGAATTTCCTGCTTAATGTAGCTTGGAATTTTCAGCTCTTCGGGGGAAATCAATACAAATTTTACATTTTGATATCTGGACATTGCGCCGATAAGCGAATGAACCGTTCTTCCGAATTTGAGATCGCCGCACATTCCGATTGTAAGATTATCAAAAGTGCCCTTTTCACGCTTAATGGTCAGAAGATCCGCAAGAGTCTGAGTGGGATGATTATGTCCGCCGTCTCCTGCGTTAATAATCGGTACAAGAGAGTGCATGGAGGCTACAAGCGGAGCGCCCTCCTTTGGATGTCTAATGGCAATTATGTCCACATAATCGCTGACTACCCTTACGGTATCCGCCACGCTTTCACCCTTTGAAGCCGAAGAATTATCCGAGGAAGCAAAGCCCAAAACATTGCCGCCAAGCTCGTACATCGCCGCTTCAAAGCTAAGCCTTGTCCTTGTTGACGGCTCATAAAAGAGTGTGGCGAGCTTTTTTCCTTTGCACTTTTCGCTGTATTTTGAAGGATTTAATATGATATCGTTTGCAATTTCTATGAGCTTATCAATTTCAGCTGTTGAAAGCTCTTGAATATCAATAAGACTTTTCATTTTCCACCTATCCAGCTTTCATCGGAGGGATTGTTTCGGAAGGCAATCAAACGCCGGATGTCATTTTCCTTAATATACCCTTCTGCCGCCGCAACCTCTGCGATAACGTCAAAATTTGTAAGACTTATATTTTTTACATTTGCCGCTGCAAGGCGCTCAATTCCCTTTTTCATTCCATAAGTAAAGATGCTTACAATCCCCAAAACCTCGGCTCCGGCCTCTTTGAGAGCGTCCACAACCTCAAGAACGCTTCCGCCCGTTGATATGAGATCCTCAATGACAACGACTTTATCGCCTTTATTAAGCTTTCCCTCAATTCTGTTTTGTCTGCCGTGATCTTTGTTTCCTGAGCGTACGTAGCCCATGGGCATTGAAAGCAGGTGCGCCGCTATGGCAGCGTGTGCGATTCCGGCTGTGCTTGTACCCATAAGAACTTGACAGTCGGGATATTCATTCTTCACCGTATCAGCTATAGCCGTTTCAACGAGGGTTCTGTACTCCGGTGCAGTAAGAATAAGCCTGTTGTCGCAGTAAACGGGACTTTTTATTCCGCTTGCCCATGTAAAGGGTTTTTCAGGGCGAAAAAAAACAGCCCCGATGGATAATAATGCCTTTGCGATTTGTTCTTCCATGTTCATTTTCCTCCGATCGTTTTTTATATGTTATGTCAGATTAATTCGTAAATTCCTCTATGCATCTTTTATAGGCGTCCACAGGAGATTTTGCTGCGGTAATAGGTCTGCCGACAACGATAAAATCCGAGCCTATTTCCTTTGCTTTTGCCGGTGTTGTAACTCGCACCTGATCTCCCGTATCACCGTCCGCAAATCTTATTCCCGGAGTTACTGTCAAAAAATCTTTCCCGCAAGCATTATGTACTTTTGCGGCCTCAAGCGGAGAGCAGACAACCCCGTCAAGCCCTGCTTTTGCAGCGTTTAGGGCGTAGTGCATAACAACTTCATCAATGGGCTTATCAATAAGCAGGTCGGATTTCATCGCCTCCTCGCTTGTTGACGTGAGCTGCGTAACGGCAAGCAATATGGGTCTTGAGCCGTCCGGCCGTGTAAGTCCCTCTACAGCTGCTTCCATCATGGAAATTGTGCCGCCGGCGTGAAGATTGCACATATCAACATCCAAAGAGGATAAAACAGCCATGGCTTTTTTTACGGTGTTTGGAATGTCGTGAAGCTTAAGATCCAGAAAAATTTTGTGCCCTCTCGCTTTTATTTCGCGAACAATTGATGGGCCCTCGGCATAGAACAGTTCCATTCCGATTTTTACAAAGGGCTTTGCGTCTTTAAATTTATCAAGAAATTCAAAGCACTCCTCTTTTCCTGCAAAATCACAGGCTATAATTACATCTTTTTCCATAGATTTACCTCCGAATATATTAAGTAACCACTGATTAAATCACGCCTGACGGCTGAGCACGCCGCCTGCTTGATTATTTTCCGCAATACATCGTCACAAATGCTCGAAATACGTCAGTATTACTTGCGCTTTGTTCCTTGTCTTGCAAAAAATTCTCTGCGCATCCGACGCACTCGATTTAATCAGTACTTACTTAACTAAATGACATACTATATGTGTTATATATGTGCCGCTCCGATTATATCTTCCAGCGAATTTATATTGTATTTTTCCATAACTTCCGGAAGATTGTTTATAATATTTTTACATGCGTAAGGATCTACTAAATTTGCAGCCCCTACCTCTACTGCGGATGCACCTGCAAGCATCATTTCCACAACGTCCTCCGCAGATGAAACTCCGCCCATACCGATTATCGGAATTTTTACCGCTTCATAGACCTTGTAAACCATCGATAGCGCAACCGGAAAAATTGCAGGACCGGAAAATCCCCCCGACTTATTGGCAATAACCGGTTTCTTTGTCTTTAAGTCAATTCTCATTCCCATAAGTGTGTTTATCATACTGATTCCATCTGCGCCGGCATATTCACACGCCTTCGCAATTGAGACGATATCCGTTACATTCGGACTAAGCTTAATATAAACCGGCTTTGCGGTGACTTCCTTAATTCGCTTTGTAATTTCAGCCGCAGATTCGGGAGACGTTCCAAAGCTCATACCGCCGCCGTGAACATTGGGACAGCTGATATTTACTTCTATAATTCCAACCTGATCCTGACTGTCGATTTTTTCACAGCAGTAAACATATTCATCTGTTGAAAAGCCGCTTATATTCGCTACAACCGGTTTTTTGAATACATTTTTAAGTTTTGGAAGTTCGGCATTGATAACACTGTCAATTCCCGGATTTTGAAGTCCTACGGAATTTATAAGTCCCGATGTGCACTCTGCAATTCTCGGTGTGGGGTTGCCGAATCTCGGTTCTCGTGTAGTCCCCTTAAGTGCAATCGAACCTAAAATATTTATATCGTATATATCCGCAAATTCATAACCGAAGCCGAATGTTCCGCTTGCCGGAATTACAGGGTTTGAGAGTTTTAGACCGCTGAGATTTACCTGTGTGTTTACCATATTATTTCCTCCTTCACCAAAACCGGTCCGTCCTTGCATATTCGTTTGCTGCCGTATTTTGTTTTGCAGGAGCAGCCCATACATGCTCCGAAGCCGCAGCCCATTCGTTCTTCAAAACTGAATTGGCCGGATGTATTTGTGCTGTCACAAATCGATTTCAACATAGGTATCGGTCCGCAAGTGTAAAAATATGTGTAATCCGTATTTTCGAGAGCCTTTGCGGCAAAGCCTTTAATTCCGACGCTTCCGTCAACTGTTGTTATTATTGTATCGACGCCTATACTCTCGAAATCTTCTTTGCAGAAAATCTCGGTTGAATTGTTAAATCCTAAAATTACTTTTACCGATTTACCCTCTGCGATGAGCTTTTTTGCCAGAAAATAAAGCGGAGGAACACCAACGCCGCCGCCTATTAGCAAGGGGTGGTCGCCTGATTGCTCCGTACTAAAGCCGTTTCCGAGACCTGTAATACAGTCAAGCTTTTCATTTGGTGCCATGGCTGACATAATCTCCGTGCCCTTTCCCACTACCTTATAAATTATGCTTACTGTATAAGGTGAACAGTCAAAAACAGAAATTGGTCTTCTGAGATAAAGGGAATTAATTTTAATATTTATAAATTGTCCCGGAGCCGTAATATCCGATGTGTCGCCGATAAGCACCATTTTGTATACATTATCTGTCAGTTTGTCGTTTGATTTAATTGTATAATTAACTTCTTTCATTGTTCTTCATCCTTATACACGATTTTGCCGCCGCAAATTGTCATAATACATTTTCCGAAAACATTCATCCCCTCAAATGGCGTGGCTTTTCCCATTGAGAAGAATTTTTCAGGATCGATTTTGTATTCGCAGTTAAGGTCATATACGCACAAATTTGCCGAATTGCTCTGTTTTATACCGAATACAGAAGCCGGAGTGGTACTCATAAGAGAAATAAGCTTTTCAAGGCTGATAATATTCTTTTTAACAAGCTTGGTGTACAGCACAGGAAAAGCTGTTTCAAGACCGACAACTCCCATAAGAGAATTTGCCAACCCCTTGGATTTTTCTCCTTTGGAATGAGGTGCGTGATCCGTGGCAATCATATCTATTGTGCCGTCTTTTAATCCCTCAATCAAGGCAAGCTTGTCGCTTTCATCTCTTATCGGAGGGTTCATTTTGAAATTTCCGCTTTCCTGTAAATCGCCGTCACATAAAACAAGATAATGAGGTGCGGTTTCGCAAGTAATATTTATACCCTGAGATTTCGCATTCCTTATTAATTCAACACTTTCCTTTGCAGATATATGGCAGACATGATATTTAACTCCCGTTTCTTTGCAAAGCTCAATGTCCCGCTGAATTTGACGCCACTCGCTTTCCGAGGAAATACCCTTGTGACCGTGTTCTTGCGCATACTTTCCGTCATGAATATATCCGCCTCGGAGCAAGCTGTTTTCCTCACAGTGAGCGGCAATGATTTTATCGAGAGATGCGGCTTTTTTCATAGCACTAAGCATAATTTCCCTGTTTTGGACTCCCCTGCCGTCATCCGAAAAAGCGATAACGTTATTTGCGAGCTCATCCATATCAGACAGTTCAATGCCCTTCTCCCCTTTTGTTATTGTACCGTAAGGAATAACATTTATTACTGCATCTTTTTTTATGATTTCAGCTTGAACATTAAAGTTTTCCAAACAGTCCGGAGCAGGTGTCAGATTTGGCATGGTACAGACTGTGGTATATCCGCCGTGAGCGGCAGCGAGCGAACCGGACTTTATCGTTTCTTTATATGAAAATCCCGGTTCTCTGAAATGCACATGCACATCAACAAAACCGGGAAAAATATATTTATCAGTTAAATCAAATACTTTACTTCCGGAGAACAATGCATTGTCATCAACAAATGAAACAGTGTCTCCGTCAATAAAAATATTTCTTTTATTGAAACAGCCGTCAATAAAAACATTTGCATTTTTCAGAAGATACGACATAATACCATCCTTGCTTAAACAAAGGCTCCGCCAAAAAGGCAGAACCTGAATGAAATACATATATAGCCCTGCCGGAAAACCGATTCGGAAATTTTTATTTATTATATCAAAGTTTATCTTCACTGTCAATATAAAAAAAGGAGAAATTTCTATCCGTATTCCAAATATGGCTGAATATACAAAAATCGATAAACAGCGGCTGTATAATTCGGTTATTAAATGACATAAGAAGGAAGTCCCGTTCTTCAAATTGAAAAACGGAACTTAAATTCAAAAAAATTTGTAAGAGACTACTTGCAGCAGCCGCAGGAGCCTGAATTATTTGAAAAGGATTCGGAGCAGAGCTTTCCGCTGTCGGGTATATTTTTCTCCGAGGGCGGGAAAAACTCACCTACGGGGAATTTAATCTTTCTGAAGGAATCACAGGGATCCTCGGTATCACAAGAGCATTCCTTGCACGGCATACAAAAATCATACGCAGGAATGAGCATTTGAACATCTCTTTCAAGCTGAATGATTGTAAACACTCCGATAGTTACCCTCACGGCTTTATCATCGCTTTGCATTCCGAATTGACCGTTGAAACGCCTTCTTACCGAGCGTGGAATGCCGCAGCTCATATCAACGATATTGTTGCAGCAGTCGCAGGGGCGGCAAAGCTTGGCATCAAGACAAATAGGCTCCGCAACCTGAACCTTTGCCCTTGGGTTGCTTGACGTCATCGGCAGCTGTTCATCCGTTTCATTCTCGGAAAATTCAGAGGAAAAAATTTTAACATTTCCGTCGCTGCCGTAAAGTATGCATTTCTTTGAAAACACTGTAAGTCCCACAACGGTTTCGGGCGGGCAGTTTGCCGATGAAAAAGCATCAAGGGTTACAGCAAAGAAAAAGGTAAGATCTACCGAGTAAAATCCTCTGTTAAACGGAACTCTTTCGACTTCTGTGAAAACATTGAGAACCTCGCAGCCTCTGCACCTAACATTTGAGGCGTTATCGATAACATTTTGTCCGCAGTCGGTAAAGTAAACTCTCATATCCGCCAGACAGTCCTTGTCTGCACACGAATCGTATACTCTCGGCGTATCAATGCAGACAGCTTCTTTTATTTTCCTGCACGAAGCGTCATGATTGTCATTCATAAGAACGACCTCCCATAATTGATAATTGAATTTGCTGACTTCATTATCATAATATGGAAGGTTCGTGATTATGTTACAACGGCAAAACCGTTTTTGCTCATGGATTTATCTGCTGCAAACACTACCCTGTATGCATCCAAAGAATCATCAAGAGATGTACATGAAATTGAGGTTTTTTCTCCTCTTACATATTTTATAAAGTCCTCCACAAGGGCGTGATCGCCGCCGCCGTGATCCACATATGCAGAGCATTTGTCAGATATATCTGTTATTTCATCCGTATGATCTCCGTCGGCTGTCGGATTTATATATGAAACAGTGAATTTTTGATCTTCAAAAATACCTCTGATTTCCCCCAAAGAACCTATAATAGTGATTATTCTCTGAGAATATGCGCATCCGCCCGTCATATTGTGACTGCCTGTGGCGCCGTTTTCAAACTGTACGGTTACCGTCTGATGGTCAACAACGTTGTTGTCGCATTTATAAGCACATTTACCGTAAGGACTTATACTTTTCAAGTATTCATATTTTTCCTGATAAGGAGCATCATACAGCTCGGGCCAAACATAAAAATCCCATTTTCCGGGCAAGTCCAGATAAATTCGTTTTGCCGACAGGTTGCATGTGTCAATGTAAGGACAATCCAGCAAGCATCTTTCACCGGCGTCTTTGGGAGCGTTTTCTCTTCTGAAATATTGACGGCCGCCCATACTGCTGACGTATTTTGGTTTTACGCCGCCCATAAGCCACATCATTAAATCCATATCGTGACAACACTTTGCAAGAAGCATTGACGTTCCGCACTTATCACTGTTTGCCCATTTTCCTCTGATATAGGATGTTGCGTAATGATGGTAGCTGACATTTTCACAGAGCTGAATATTGAGGATTTCGCCTAATTTTCCCTCTGAAATAATTTTTTTTATCTCCCTGTAAAAGTCTGAATATCTGAGAACATGACAAACCATAACCTTTGTGCCGTATTTTTCGGCAGTATCGATTAGTACTTCAAGTTCCCGTTCATTGACAGCTACAGGTTTTTCTATAAGCATATCATAGCCGAGCTTCATTAACGGGACAGATGTGGACACATGGAGATTATCCATTGTTCCGTTGATTATTACATCAGCAATTTTGCCTTTGGATGCAAGTTCTTCAACACCGGTAAAGCAATTTTCGGCGGAAAATCCGTATTTTTTCGCTGCGGCATCACATCTTTGCTTGTCAGGATCCGCAATCCCAACGATTTTGAGTTCATTCGGGTGAGTAAGCGAATAATCTGCGTATATAAACGCTCTGTGGCCGCCGCCGACAAGCACGGCGGTTACCGGAGAATTTTGCATAGTAAAAATTTCCTTTCGGCTTTTTTACAATATTTTTACAAATCGGAAGCAGAAGAGCCTTCCTCTTCTTCCGCTTTTCTTTTTTCTGTCATTGCCGCAGTAATTTCCTCCATTTGTTTTCCGTGGAGCTTAAACTTAGAGGAGAAAATTATAAGTGACAACGCCATAAATATCATGGGAAGCACAAGCATCATTACACTTATTGATGTATGAGCCGCCTGAGAGTTTGCAGAGTGAAGATCTCCGTCGTAATTTGAAATTGAAAGTCCTGCATAAAGAATAATTGTTTGAAGCGTATATGCCATTTTTTGAAGGAAACCCTTCATTGAAAATGTGACGGATTCGGCTCGGTAGCCCATTTTGTATTCGCCGTAATCGACAATATCCGCAAGAAAAACGGTTTGAGATACGAACATTGACGCTGTTCCGATTTGAGCTATCATATAAAATACGCTCATACCGGTAATGCTGCCGGCAAACTGAGCCGAACAAAGCATTCCGATGTATCCTGCAATAGCCAGGGAAAGTGAAAATTGATATGTTCGGCGTCTCGATGTAAATCTCATCATTATGGGGATAACCGCAAGACCGAGGATTGAGCCTACGGAACCGAATGTGTTGAAAAGGCTTTGCTTTGAACTGTCGCCGACAACAACATCAAAATAATAAGCTCCTACGCCTGAAATCATATAGAAGCCGGCATTTGAAAGCATGGCAAACAGCATAAATACAATGAGCTGATCGTTATTTTTCATAACGGCAAAAATCTTTTTAAAAGAGAATTTTTCTCCCGAGGGCGTTCTGTGACGTTCCTTTACCGAGGATACGCTTATTGATGAGAAAATTATAAGTCCTGCCGCGCAAATTACAGACAATATCATAAATGTTCTCGAGTCATATACTCTTTCGCCTGTATTGGTGTCAACAGATGTGCTTACGAGAGCCATAAGTATAGGTGCGCCGATTTGCACAATGCCCTGACCGAGTCCTGAGAACGTTCTTGCAATTGTGGCAATTATGCTTCTTTCATTAGGATCTGTAGTAAAAGAGGGGACCATTGACCAGAACGGAATATCCGCAAGAGTGTTTGACATTCCCCAAAATACGTACATGAAAGCAATATATATGTAAAGTCCCACACCGGAAAGTCCGAAAAAATTATTAAACAGAAGAACAAGGATAACTGCGTTGGCAAAGGAGCCTATAAGAATCCAAGGTCTGTATTTTCCCATTTTAAATTTGCCGTTATCTACGATTGATCCCATCATCGGGTCGTTAATGCCGTCCCAAATTCTGGCAATTGGTGTTAATATCAGCAGAAAACTTGAGCTTAACTTTAAAACATCTGTCAGATACTTATTAAGGTATGAATAAAACATACCGTAACTCAGGTCAAGTCCGACTGCGCCTACGCCGTAACCGCAGTAGCCGAGAAACTTTTTGGCTTTTCCTTTTTTTTCAGCCATGTGTTTACCTCCAAAAATAAATTACAATAATTGTATTACATTTTTTTAATATTATCAAGTGCAGAAACAAAAAAAGTCTGATTTTGTCATTATTTTTTCAATAAGGGGTGAAGCCCCGTCATTCAATGTTTTCAGTGGGAGATTGTACTCCCACTGAAAAAAATAAATGGAAACCGCCGCCTATAGAGGCGGGGGACATCTTAATTTAGTTATAACTTGCTTGTCCGCAGTCAATTAAGTAACCACTGATTAAATAAAAATATCTTACTCATTGACTTGCAATTTAAGCTATTGTTAAGTATAATGTATATGATTACATTGGAGAGTTTGTAAATGAAAAATTCTATAAAAGCAAATTTAAAATATATTATAATGTCTGTTGTTCTGATAATACTTGTTATCGGGCTTATTATTATTGCAGTTCACTATTTCGGAAATAATTCGGCTGACAATGAGGAGGACACTTATTTTTCTTCGACATCGGATGCGAGTGATACCGATGACAGTCTTTCCGGTGACAGCAATTTTCTTGTTTTGATTACCGATGAGACAAAAAGACAGGTGATTTACCTTTGCATTTTTGATTTTAACATCTATTCGGGCAATACAGTCGTCACCCCTCTTGATTTATCCACAATATATGAAGGCAATACTTATTCCTATTATTTTGAATATGGCGGCATTTCATTGCTCATCGATGCGGTAAGCAATATGCGAAGCTGCGTGATAGAAAGATATATTCTTGTGGATAAGGACGGCTTTTATGATCTTTTTGACAATATAGGTGCTGTTCATATGTATATCGACGAGTCTTTTACATATGAAGCCTCAGATATGGTGCAGAATGTTGAAGCCGGTGAAAATGATCTTGATTCGGCAATGCTTTATACCTATATTTGTTCTGTTGCGGAAAAACAGGATGGAATTAATATTATAACGGAGCTTGTATGTGACATTGCAAATGATTACATAAGCTCAATTGAAGCAGATGATGCAGACGAACTTTTCTCCGAACTTATCAATTGTGTAGATACCGATTTTTCCATTTCCGATTATTACGACAAAAGCGCCGATATTCAATATATTATTGAAAATAATGTTGAATTTACAGCTTATTCAGATGTCGGGCAGTAAATGAAAGGACCTTCAAATTGAAAAAAATATTACCCATACTTCTTACTTTTATTCTTGTGGTAGGTATAATTCTGGGAACAGTGCATTACATGGGAACAGATAAGCTCCGTGCATATGTTTCGGGATTTACTTTTGATGATGATTTTAATGAGGATAATATTCCTCTTTCCACATATTATTATGACAGGCTTGATGAAAATGAAAAGACCGCTTATATTAATATTTTAAACAGAATAAAGTCTCATCCTGCATATATCAAAATACCGACTCTTACAACCGAGGAATTTAACAATGTTTTTTTCGCCGTAAAAAATGACAACCCCAATTTGCTCTGCTTTTCGGATTCCTGCAACATGACTGTGTATATGTCGGTATGCCTTTTGGAGCTTCATTATGATCACACTGCCGAGGAATGCGATGCTATGTGCAGCGAGCTTCAGGCGAAGGCGAATGAGATACTTTCCTCAATGCCCGAAGAGCTTGACAATTACGAAAAAGAGCTTTATATTCATGACTATATCGTTTCTAACTGCGAATACGAGTCCTGTGACGGTGATTCCACTGCTTACGGATGCCTTATAAACGGGAAAGCCGTATGCTCCGGTTATTCCAGAGCAGCAATGCTTTTGCTTCAAGAGGCCGGAATAGAATCTGTGCTTATAGGCGGAACGGGAATTTCCGACTCACAAGGTTCCATAAGTCATATGTGGAATGCGGTATGGATTGACGGCGAGCCGTATCAGCTTGACGTAACATGGGACGATCCTACAGGCTCTGACAGTACGTACATTTCACATATGTATTTTAATATCACATCCGAAGATATCTCAAGCGACCATATAAACCAAGATCCCGATATAGAATGTACGGCAGTCTCCGCAGAATATTTTGTAAGAGAAGGAATGCATTTTTATACATATGATTCGGCAACACTCCTTGCGATTGAGAAAAAGCTTGTTGAAAACATAGAAAACGGGCTTTATTATGTTGAATTTAAATTTTTCGATGAAAATGCTTATGAGACAGCTGTAGAGGAGCTATTCAACACAACCGATTACAATTCGGATATTTATAACATAATCAAATACGTCAGCAGCTATGCAAATGATTTAATTGATATATCGCATATAAATTTTTCACAGAATGACGACTTAAGATATATTAAGCTGATGTTTGATGCGAAATAACAAGAGAACGGAGATTATTATGGATAAAGAAAAAATTGAACGTGCTGTTCGGAATATTCTTGAAGCTATCGGGGAGGATCCCGACAGAGAGGGCTTAATTGAAACTCCGAAAAGGGTTGCAAATATGTATGAAGAAATTTTTTCGGGAATTACAGCCGACCCCAAACAGCATATTAAGGTTTTTACAGAAACAAACAATGATGAGGTTGTAGTCGTGCGTGATATTCCGATGTATTCCATGTGCGAGCACCATCTTCTCCCCTTTATAGGTAAGGCTCATATAGCTTATATCCCCTCAGGCGGAAAGGTCATCGGGCTGTCAAAGCTTGCAAGAATTGTGGATACATTTGCGAAAAGACCGCAGCTTCAGGAAAGGCTGACATCTCAAATCGCCGATTTTCTTGACGAAGAACTTAACCCTTTGGGAATAGCCGTTGTAATAGAAGCTCAGCATTTATGTATGACTATGCGCGGTGCAAGAGCAGCCGGGGCTATAACTCAAACATCCGCTCTCAGAGGAAGCGCAAAAAAGGATGCAAGAACCAGAGCTGAAATAATGTCACTTTTGAAAGGATGATTTATAATGAATAAAAAACGCAGAGCAGCATCAGTTCTTTTAGCGGTAATTTTGCTTTTATCTATGTCTTCATGTTCTTCATCCGGAGTTGAATATTATACGGATGAGAACGGTACGCAGTATCTTGTTGTGAGAGACAGCGATGGCAATCTTGTAATTAACGAAAACGATATGCTTCAGGTTTATGTTTTAAACGAAAACGGCAAAAAACAAAAATCGGATTCCGGAGAATATATTACCGAATACATTGAATTTAACGGTCAAGTTGTGGAAGGAAGATATGTGGAGACAAAGGAAATGACATTTACTCTCCCCTTTAATTTTGAAGAGGTAAAAACGGTTCCCGGATTTTTCTCCTATGAAAGCGCAGGCGGCGAAATATATATTGATTACTACAGCGATAACGCCTACTCAATCGATAATGCAATAAGCGGCACCGAACTGAGTTGTGAAAATCTTCTTGAAAGCTTTGGCAGCGAAGTTTTTTCCTATGAAAAATATACGCAAATAATATCGGGAATTGAATGTACCGCTTTTAAGCATGAATGCATTTCATCGGAATACTATAAAAACGCATATTTTTTCTACATTCCGTATGATTCGGGATATTACTCAATTACCTGTAATGTAGATACGGACTATGCGAACAAGGTGGATTTTGAGAAATTTATTAATTCAGTTGTGTTTAAGTAAATATGGACAGATTTATTTTAAAATCCGAATATAAGCCCACAGGCGATCAACCTGAGGCAATAGATACCTTGGTTGACGGAATAAATAAGGGCTTTAAAGAGCAAACCCTGTTAGGCGTTACAGGCTCGGGGAAAACCTTTACAATGGCAAATGTTATTGAACGGACAAACAGACCTACTCTTATTTTAGCTCACAATAAGATTTTGGCGGCTCAGCTTTGTTCCGAGTTTAAAGAGTTCTTTCCTGAAAACGCAGTGGAATATTTTGTGTCGTACTATGATTACTATCAGCCTGAAGCCTACATTCCCACGACAGATACATATATTGAAAAGGACTCGGCAGTCAATGATGAAATTGACCGTCTGCGTCATTCTGCAACATCAGCATTATCCGAACGGCGGGATGTAATAATTGTAGCAAGCGTGTCATGCATTTACTCCTTGGGCGACCCTATAGATTACCGCAGCATGGTTATCTCCTTAAGACAGGGAATGGAAAAAAGCAGAGATGAGCTTATAAAAAAGCTTGTCGAACTTCAATACGAGAGAAACGACATTAACTTTATAAGAAATAAATTCAGAGTCCGAGGCGACGTGGTTGAGATTTTTCCTGTTTACACATCCGAATACGCTATAAGAGTGGAATTTTTCGGCGATGAAATTGATAAAATTTGCGAATTTAATCCTGTCAGCGGAAAAATAAACAATGTTGTTTCTCATGTTGCAATCTACCCCGCTTCACATTATGTGGTTTCAAAAGAGCGTATGGAGAACGCTATAAATGAAATATATCTTGAAATGCTCAATCAGGTTGAATATTTTCAATCAAAAGGTAAGCTGCTTGAGGCTCAAAGGATAAAGCAAAGAACCGAGTACGACATTGAAATGCTCAGAGAAACGGGCTTTTGCAAAGGAATAGAAAATTACTCCCGCATTATGTCATCACGCAAACCCGGAGATCCGCCGTTTACGCTGCTGGACTATTTTCCGGATGATTTTTTGTTGTTTGTTGATGAATCTCATGTTACGCTGCCGCAAGTCAGGGCAATGTTCGGCGGAGATAAATCAAGAAAGGACACTTTGATTGAGTTTGGTTTCAGACTGCCCTCCGCATACGACAATCGTCCGTTGACATTTGATGAGTTTTACGCCAAAACCGGACAAAAGATATTCGTTAGCGCAACTCCAGGGGATTTTGAGCTTAAAAAAAGTCAAGCTGTGGCAGAACAGGTTATACGCCCTACCGGACTTTTGGATCCGGATGTTTCGGTTAGGCCTGTGGAAGGTCAAATAGAAGATCTTATTTCCGAAATCAACGAACGCTCGCAAAAAGGCGAAAGAGTTCTCGTTACTACACTCACAAAGAAAATGGCAGAAAGTCTCACCGATTATTTAACGGATTACGGTATTAAGGTTCGTTATATGCATTATGATATCGATACGATTGACCGAATGGAGATTATCAGAGATTTAAGATTGGGAGAATTTGATGTCCTTGTGGGTATAAATCTTCTCCGTGAGGGGCTTGATATTCCGGAGGTTTCGCTGGTTGCAATTCTCGATGCGGACAAGGAGGGCTTTCTTCGTTCCGAGAGATCTCTTATTCAGACTATAGGAAGGGCTGCAAGAAATGCCGACGGACAGGTTATCATGTATGCCGATGAGGTTACTCCGTCAATGGAAGGCGCTATCAATGAAACATTGAGAAGGCGGGAGAAGCAGATGGAATATAATACAAATCACCATATTGTTCCTCAGACTATAGTGAAGCCTGTCCATGAGGTGCTTGAGATAAGCACAAAATCTCAGGTCGAGGGAGTTACAAAAAAACGGCTTACCAAGAAGGAACGTTTGCAGCTTATAGACGAGCTTACAAAGGAAATGAGAGCTGCGGCAAAAATACTTGAATTTGAACATGCGGCTTATTTAAGAGATAAAATTGAAAAGTTAAAACAGGAGAAATAGTATACAAATGGCTCAGAAAAGTATTGTAGTAAAAGGTGCAAGAGAACATAACCTAAAAAATGTTAATATCGAAATTCCGAGAAATAAGCTTGTTGTTTTTACCGGATTGTCCGGATCGGGAAAGTCGTCTCTTGCTTTTGATACCATATATGCGGAAGGACAAAGGAGATATGTGGAATCTCTCTCGTCCTATGCGAGAATGTTTTTGGGACAGATGGACAAGCCGGATGTGGACAGCATTGAAGGTCTATCTCCGGCTATCTCCATAGATCAAAAGACAACTTCAAAAAATCCTCGTTCAACAGTTGGAACCGTTACAGAAATTTACGATTATTTGCGGCTGCTGTATGCAAGAGTCGGAATCCCCCACTGCCCCATTTGCGGCAAAGAAATCAAGCAGCAAACCGTTGACCAGATTGCCGACAAGGTTTTGGCGATGGAAGACGGAACAAAAATTCAAATCTTGGCTCCAATTATAAAAGGAAAAAAAGGAACACGCCAAAAAGAGCTTGACGCTGCAAGAAAATCAGGTTATGTAAGAGTCCGTATTGACGGGAATATGTATGATTTATCCGATACAATTGCTCTGGAAAAAAATATTAAGCATACAATTGAAATAGTTGTAGACAGGCTTGTTATCAAGAGCAGCATAAGAAGCAGACTTGCGGACTCGATAGAGCTTGCATCTAAGCTTTCCGGCGGGACTGTTTTGGTAAGTATTCCTGATGGCGAAGAAACTCTTTTTTCTCAAAATTACGCCTGTCCTGAGCACGGTATAAGCATTGATGAGATTTCTCCGAGAATGTTTTCTTTTAACAATCCATACGGCGCGTGTCCGACATGCTCAGGTTTAAGTTTTTTTATGCGTGTTGATCCAAATCTTGTTATTCCGGATAAGTCAAAATCTATAGCGCAGGGGGCTATTAAGGCTCCGGGATGGTCAACAAAGGATTACTCGTCAATAGCCAAGATGTATTTGAATGCTCTTGCAGCTAATTACAATTTCACGTTGGATGAGCCCGTTAAGAATTTTTCAAAAGAAGCCGTGGACGCTATTTTATACGGAACAAAAGGCGTAAAGCTAAAAATGAACAGACCGACAGCCTACGGAAGCGGAAATTACGAATCTTCTTTTGAAGGCATAGTAAATAATCTTGAAAGACGTTACAAGGAAAGCACTTCCGAATGGGCAAAATTTGAGATTGAGCAGGTAATGACTGCCTGTGATTGCCCGACATGCAAGGGTGCAAGGCTGAAACAGGAAGTTCTTGCGGTAACTGTCGGCGGTTTGAATATAAACGAATTTGTCTGTTTGTCGGTGAAAAATGAGCTCGAATTTATAAACAACCTCAAGCTTTCTGACAGAGAAATGGTCATAGCAGATCAAATTCTCAAGGAAATAAAAAGCAGGTTAAATTTTCTGTGTTCTGTGGGACTTGACTATCTTACACTTGCCAGATCCTCAAGCACCCTTTCAGGCGGAGAAAGCCAAAGAATCAGGCTTGCAACACAGATAGGCTCCTCTCTTATGGGAGTGTTATACATTCTTGATGAACCGAGCATAGGACTTCATCAGCGTGACAACGGCAAACTCCTCGATACAATGCGCAATCTGCGAGATCAGGGAAATACTCTCATTGTTGTGGAACATGACGAGGAGACAATGTATGCAGCCGATTATATTGTCGATATCGGACCCGGCGCCGGAATACACGGCGGTGAAGTGGTTTGTACCGGTGATGCGGAAAAAATAAAGAAATGCAAAAAATCCATTACGGGACAATATTTAAGCGGTGCCAGAAAAATTCCCGTTCCCGAGCAAAGGCGAAGCGGCAACGGCCATTTTCTTAAGGTTCTCGGAGCAAGCGAAAACAATCTGAAAAATATAGATGTCAGTATACCTTTAGGTGAATTTATCTGTGTGACGGGTGTATCAGGTTCAGGAAAATCTTCCCTTGTAAATGAAATATTGTATAAAAAATTGGCGGCGGATCTTAACAGAGCAAAAAAATTTCCGGGGAAACATAAAGAGATAACGGGTCTTCAATATCTTGATAAGGTTATAAATATCGACCAATCCCCTATCGGCAGAACTCCACGCTCAAATCCTGCCACATATACAGGTGTTTTTACAGATATAAGAAATCTGTTCGCTCAAACTCAGGACGCAAAAATAAGAGGCTACTCTCCCGGGCGTTTTTCCTTTAATGTTGCCGGCGGAAGATGCGAGGCATGTCAGGGCGACGGAATTGTTAAAATTGAAATGCATTTTCTGTCCGATGTATATGTTCCCTGTGAAGTTTGCAAGGGAGCAAGATACAATAGGGAAACCCTTGAAGTAAAATATAAGGGTAAAAGCATTTATGACGTGCTTGAGATGACAGTCGAGGAGGGGCTTGAGTTTTTTGATGCATTGCCTAAAATAAAACGCAAGCTGCAAACTCTTTATGACGTGGGGTTGGGCTATGTTAAAATCGGACAGCCCGCCACAACTCTTTCAGGCGGCGAAGCTCAGCGTGTAAAGCTTGCAACGGAGCTTTCCAGACGCCCGACTGGCAAGACAATTTACATTCTCGATGAGCCTACAACCGGACTTCACACGGCGGATGTTCACAGGCTTATAGATATTCTCCAAAAGCTTGCGGATTCGGGAAATTCGGTGATTGTAATCGAGCATAATCTTGACGTTATAAAATGTGCAGATTATATAATCGATTTGGGACCCGAAGGCGGAGACGGCGGAGGAATGATTGTCGCAGAAGGCACTCCTGAAGAGGTGGCGTCCGTTCCTCAAAGTTATACAGGGCAGTATCTGAAAAAATATCTTAGCAGGATGTGATTATATGTATATTAAAAAATCAATTTCAGTTCTTATAATTATGTGTTTTTGTTTGTTTTTTGCTGCTTGTCAAAGTGATGCAGCTTTAAATGATGTCGAGTCAACAGATGCAGAGACTGCGAACTCGGAAACATCATCCCAATCGGAAGACAGCGAAAGTGTGTCATCTCTTTTAAATGAGGAAGATTATACTTCTGAAATTGTAGAGCCTACATATCCCATACCTATGACTTTAGCTGAATGTATCTCATATATAAGTTATCCCGATTATGACGACAGTGAAAAGGACGATGAAAGTGAAAAATATTATTCATCCGGTACGCTTGTAATGGAGCGAACATATACCGACAACGGGAATATCGATACAGAAACAATTTACGAGTCGGACGGTTCGACAATTTCAATTCAAACATATTACGAATATGACAGCGAACTCTCCTATTCTGTTGATTACTATGAAAACAGCAGCACGGTTGAAAAATTCAAATTTACATTTGCCGATGACGAAACAATTCTCTATGTCTATCACATGGTTTACGATACCGACTCCGAGGACGGCAGTTCCGAAGTTGAAATGTATCAATACAACTCGGACGGAAGCATTGAAATGTATATAGCAAATGACCAAATTTCACAGCTAATGTCGGATTTAATTATGAGTGCCCTTGCCCAGGGGTTAAGTCAATAAAAAACATATTGACAACATAGGAATAATTTGCTATACTCTAATTAGTAATAACAATAATTATTATCATTATTAAATATTCACAGTTATTACGGAAAAAATAAATTTAAATTAAGGGGTGAGAAAATGGACAATTCCGCAATGTTTAAGCTAAGTTACGGTCTTTTTGTGCTAACGGCATCACAAAACGGAAAAAGCAACGGATGTATTATAAATACCGCTATGCAGGTTACAACCTCTCCGAACAGAATTTCAATAACGGTAAACAAAAGCAACTATACACACGACATTATCGCAGATACCAATGAATTTAATGTATCCGTGCTTGACACGACTGCGCCGTTTTCGGTTTTTACTCATTTCGGATTTGCAAGCGGGCGTGACACGGAGAAAATCAAAAGCTATCCCTATATCGGTACTTCGGCAAACGGACTTCCCTATTTGACGTCATACGCCAATGCTTATATCTCATGTACAGTTGCGGAAAAAATCGATTTAGGCACGCATACAATGTTTATAGCCGATGTGACAGACTGCGAAAACCTGTCAGACAAAAGCTCAATGACCTACGCTTATTATCATGCAAACGTCAAACCAAAGCCTAAAAAGGAAGAAAAAACCGTAATCGGCTGGCGGTGCAGAATTTGCGGCTATATTTACGAGGGTGAGGATTTGCCCGAAGATTTTGTTTGTCCTATATGCAAACACGGGACGGATGATTTTGAAAAAATTGAAAATAAAAAATCTGATGAAAAAGGAGAAAAAATAATGGATATCAAAGGTTCAAAAACAGAAAAAAATCTCTTGGCGGCTTTTGCCGGTGAGTCTCAGGCTTACACAAAGTACGGTTACTATGCGTCAAAGGCAAAAAAAGACGGCTATGTTCAGATAGGCGATCTCTTTGCGGAAACGGCTGCCAACGAAAAGGAACACGCCAAAATTTGGTTTAAGCTTCTTCATGACGGAGCGGTGCCCGGAACGCTTGACAATCTTTACGATGCCGCCGCAGGTGAAAATTACGAGTGGACTGATATGTACGCCGAATTTGCCCGTGAAGCAAAGGAAGAGGGCTTTGATCAGATTGCATATCTTTTCGAGCAGGTAGGTAAAATCGAAAAGGAGCACGAAGAGAGATACAGAAAGCTTATTGCCAATATTGAAGGCGGCTTGGTATTCTCCCGTGACGGCGATAAAATCTGGCAGTGCTCAAACTGTGGTCATATTATCGTGGGCAAGGAAGCTCCGGATGTATGTCCCGTATGCGCTCATCCTCAGTCGTATTTCCAGATTAAAGCCGAGAATTATTAATGAAGGTTCGCTTTAACGAAAATGCCGAGCTTGTAAACAAAGTCAAGGAAGGTCTTGAAAGATCCGGCGGATACTGCCCTTGCAGACTCGAAAAAATCGAAGACAACAAGTGCATTTGCAAGGAGTTCAGGGAGCAGATAAAGGATCCCGAATTTGAGGGCTATTGTCACTGTATGCTCTATTACAAAAGTCTCGGCGATGAATAAAACGGAATAAGAACTAAAGTAACCGCTCTGTTTGTTCAGGGCGGTGTTTTTGTCTGCATAAAAGCAAAGACGGCAGACTTTCGTCTGCCATCCCGCCATGTTATTTACAAAAGAAAGAGAGAAAAAGATTTTTTCGTCAGCTCATCTTGAAGAGACTTGCGAATGCGTTGAAAATCTTGATGAAGAAATCGGCAATCTTTCTGAAGAAGCTTGTAATGGAGCTTTCGCTGTCCAAATTCAGCAGGCTGTCAACAGAGTCTGTCATCTGAGTGATGATGTTCTCGATATTGACAAGATATTCTGAAAATTCGGAAGCGCCTGAGAAGCCAATGGATTCAAGAGCTGCAAGGATTTCCTCAGATACAAGAGTTCTTGTTGCAATTGCTGCGTCAACGCCTGTGTCAAGGCCGAAGAACAGCAGGAACAGTGCGTTAAGAACTCCATCCTCGCCAAGGGTTGCGGCAGATTCCAGGAATGACTCAAGAGCTGAAACAGCGTCGTCGCTGAGGCTTGTATTCTCATCAACATACGCAATGACAGCTGCAATGTTGTCCTCGTAAATCAGCGTGTAAACAACCGCACGGACAAGACCTGTCAGGAAGTCGGCTGAAGAGTCGGCGTCAAAGGAAATATACACGGCTTCGTTTCCGGTGGCTGAAGTGTAGGTTGTTGCTGTTCCCATTGTGAGAACTATGCTTGAAAGCTCAGCATATCCGGGAAGTGTAATTCCAAGGGACTCCCATGCAGAAGCGAGAAGATCCGCAAGAATTTCATTCATGTTAAGGTTGATAACAAGGTCTATGTCGATTACGGGGCGGATAACGTCAAGTACCGCATAAACGGGACGAAGCAGGTTGTCAATTGACTGCTGAAGTCCGTCAGAGTTGATGAACCAGATGATGTTGGGGAGAATTTCCATAATGTTGTTAATGGGATCCTCAAGAACATAATCGAGAAGTTCAAATACAGGGTCGATAACGGCATAAACCATTTCTTCATCGGAAAGAGCCGCAAATTCATCGTAGGGAACGATTGAATCGGGGTTGCAGCCTAAAGCCTCAAGAATGGGTATAACCGCACTCTCATATCCGTTGTAGCTGTAAATTGTTACAAGCTCGTCAACAGCCGTGATGTTCGCATCGTCAACAAGGAACAGCTTCAGAAGAGGAACTACGGGAGTGATGTAGTCAACAAGAGCTGCAAGGAATGCGTCTCTATCGCCTGTTTCAAAGGCGTCTTCCGCAATTGTGTAAGACATAAGGGAATTAACAACATCCGTAATGCTTATATTGATGTAGTCGTCAACTACTTCAAGAATATCCATAACGCTGTCGGTTAAGTATGTTTCAAGCAGTCCGTTTACAGCGTCGACTATTGTTGTAACAATAGATACGGAGTAAAGATTGTCGTCTATAAGACCGCTGAGAAGCTCTGTAAGGTCAAGACCGAAGAGATCGCAAACCTTAACCACAAACTCATTAAAGTTGTCGGTGATATAATTTGCTTTTTCTTCCGACCAGTATGTGGTGTACAGCTCATTTGCCGTATAATCATAGGTTCCGGCGGCAGAGGTGTCGGCGTATTCAAAGTCAACATCGCCGTAGAACTCTGCATTGAGAAGCTCTACAACCGCTGCGATAACGTCTCCGTTGTCTCTCAGATCAAGAGCGTCAAGTATGCCCATAACTGTGCTGACAACGTCATCGTCCAGGAACATTCCAAGGAGATTTTCCACTGCCTCGGTATCCTTAAGCAGGTCTACAACATAGTCAAGGATGTAATAGGTAACGCCTGCAATGTCTGCGTCAACGGATGCAGCCTGACCTTCTTCAAGGGAAGAACCGTCAGAGAGTACAACCTGTGTTTCATCGTAAATGTAGTCTGTTCTGACCGTATCAACAGCCACAAGCTCGCCTAATGTCGCTACTTGGGCATCGTCGATTTCGGGCAAATCCAATCCTAACAGAGCAAATATTGAATCAAGTCCGTCGGACAAGTCGATAAGGCTGTTCAGGTCGATCATATCGCCGATGTTAAGGGATATGCTGTCTCCCATAAGTACGCCTGTGGTTCCGGATCCGGATGTTACGCTTGCATCATAAGAATAAGATGCCGTTGCTGCATATGTAATATCGAGATTGAGCATATTAAGCAGTTCGCTTATCATATCCGTGGAAAGGGCGTAGCAAAGGTTGGGGAGTATGGAAAGAACAGTCTCAAGAGGAGCTTCGGCAATATTGTCTATCAAAGCCTCTATGGGATCAAGTATTCCTCTTACAATATCCTCTGTGCCTGTAAATTGGCTGCCGTCGGGAGCTGTTACACCGAGAGCCTCAAAAATGGGAGCCAATGCATTGTTGTAGCCGTCGCAGGCATCCATTGTTAAGGTAAGATTAATAGACGTAATATCGATGTCTACTGTTACTGTAATAATAGCAACTGTAGCATATGCATGTCCGGAACCTGTACCTATACTTACATTTTCAGCGCTGAATGTCTGATTGCAAAGAAGGGACATAAGAAGGGGTTCAAGACCGGAAAGAGCCGCCGTAGCTGCGCTTATAAAGCTTTCCTTGTCTGTAATTCCCCATTGAAGGTTAAGGTTGCCGTCCTCGTCATAAAGGGCTGAGTCCTTCCAAGGAGATTTTGACGCGCTTGTTGTGCAGGACTGAAGAACCGCCGCAACATCCGCATATTCGGGATAAGCTTCCTCGATATATGCGCCTAAGGTCTGGGGGAACAGATAAAGTCCCACGTTTTGAGTAGCAACGTCAACACTGTCAATGTTAAGTGTGAAGTTTACAGGATCGCTGTTCAAAAGGCTATTTAATGTCGAGCCGTCTTCAACTGTGTAAACGCTGGGAAGACCTGCCCATACATTTACAAATTCATCTGCAACAAGGGGATAAAGGTATTCGATAAGAAGGTTCAGCATATCGTCCGTATAAACATAGGAGGTCAGAAGGCTGTCCAATGCGGAACCTAAATCCGTACCGATAAGGTCATTAAATGTGTCCCCTGTTAAAAATTCATCAACCTTGCTGACGGTTTTAAGGATTGTATCCTCTGTAACGTCATAGCTTTCGGTTTTAACAACATCCTCATCCTCATAGACGTCTCTTGACTCATATTCGATAACGGACTGCTCATAGGCGTTTAAGCCGAATGTTGCTTTGAAGGAGAGGTATTCATCGTAAATTGCTTCATAAACATAATTGTATTTGTACAGGGTTTCTTCTGTAACTCTGCCGTCTTCGCCTGCAGCTGTCAGGTACTCAAGAATATCATCCTCAAGCTGACCGAATGCGGCGTTTATTTTGGCGTAGGATTTAACGCTTAAGGTTGTAGGCTCGCCTAAAGCTATATAAGCGTCATAGGCAAAGTCAACCTCGGATGCAAAACGGTCGTTAAGAACATTGTAAAGGTCTTCCTTAAGAGTCGCCGCCATTGCAACCAACGTACCCAAAAGCTCGTCTGCTCTTTCGGAGCCGGAGCTTTCCTCTATCTCCGCATAAAGCTCGCTGAGAGATGCGGCATTATCGTCAACAGATTCTATAACGGTGTAAATGTCGTCTGTGTCATAAGCAACAGCTGCTTCGGCAGTGTTTGTCATAAAGAATACTACACAATCCTGAATTACACAGTAAAGCTCTTCCTGAAGGTCAAGGAGATACTGATAACCGTCGGGGTAAATTGTATTTACAACCTGCTCGCTGTATGCAGCTATCTTATCTATTTCAGCTGTAAGAGCCGAATATATAACGGACTGCTCCTCTGTTGTAAGCTCTGAGTAAACATCTGCATTGTCATTGTAGAGAGCTTCCGCAATTTCATAGATTTCCGCTAAGTCGTAAACTACTACGTTATCCGTGAAATTGGTGTAGTAATCGTAATTAAAATATCCAAAGTCTGTCAGATAGGCAACAGCTTCATCGGAAACGGAAATTGTGTTGTACATCACTATATAATCGGCGTAATCCGCAACCATGGTGTCATAGTCAAAGCCGCCGTAATTATAAGTGCCGTAGTCGGGATGCTCGTCAACCCATGCTGTTATAGTATTGCATGTGTCAATGTACTCTTCCATTTCTATGCAGGCTTGAAGGTTGGCAAGAAGGGTGTTGAAGGCGTCAAGATAATCGGCGTAAAGTTTGTTGAATACGTCAACAGAGCCTATATAATCAAGGATGGATTCGTATTTTTCCGTAATCTCATCATTAAGCTCCTCAACGGCTGTCGTACCCAACGCCATAAGATTTACAAATGATGAGTAATTTTCATTGGCAAAAAGCTCATCCAGATACTCGGCAAATGCGGTTACCGTTTCGGCAGCTTCCGTATTGTCATTGATACCGGACTCGGACAAATCCAAATACGGAGTCCAGCTGCTGTTAAAAGCAAGATGGTAGTGATAGGTGGCTCCGCCGCAGCTGTCTGTTGATGAGTACTGTACTCTGCTGAGCGTAATTGTATAGGAAAAGCCGAGAGATACGGGGTCACTTACGGTATCGTATGTTGATACATCATCGGAAGCAAGATAACCCTGTACATCATCTGTGTAAACCTCTGTAACGGTTTTAAACCATTCGGCTACATTTGAATTGGTTGTATCGTTGTTATGCGAGCTTGAACTTGTGCCGTAGTAGGTATAATTGGTATCGCTTGTAGGCATATAGAATACAGCGTCCAAAAGAGTTGCTACATTGTAGGCAGCATAATCGGTTGAACCCATTACTTCCTGGAGACTGGCGGCTATTCCTTCATGAACAAGGTAAGTGTTGCCGCAGAGAACAGTGCTGCTGTCGCCTTCGCACTTATCATCGGTACATTGCCTTTTGTCTCCGCTGTAGTAGGTGGATAATTCCACAGCAGCATTAATCAAGTTGAACAGATCAAGCATTTCTACATATTCGGCATAGGTATCAACCTTAATTGTAGTTGTATATGTAATATGCCTTGTAGTACCGCTGCCGCTGGAAGAAGAAACGGCGGAAGGAATGCTTAAATTCGCAACCGTGTCGCTTTTCAGCGCTTCGGCCAATTCGGCAATTGACTCGTCATAAGTCGCAGCGCTTGCGGTAGTGGCGAACATAACGGATATGCTTGTCATTATCATCAGCAGCGACAAGAAAACGCTCAATGCCTTTTTAGTTGTACATTTTGCTTTACGCATAAAATGTCCTCCTTTTACAAAATTAAGGCTGCATTCAGCTTCTGACAGACTTGATTTTCAAGATGAACCCAGTCTTATGATTATATTATCATCTTGAAAGATTAAATGAAAGTAAACTTTTTGCCGTATTTGAGAAAATAATTAAATTTTGGCACTTTGCACAATACAATTTTATTATATTTGTCACTATTTACCACCCAAATAAGAAAAATCCGCCGGCGTAAACCGACAGATTTTGAATAAACAGAATAATTAATTTTTCGGTATTTTTTGAAGCTCTTGGTTTACCCAGACCTTTGCGCTGTCGGGAACTCTTGAGCCTGCCATATCAAATACCTTAACAACGGTAAAGCCCTTTGCCATGTTCATCATACCCTTGCTGATGCTCATATTCATCGCCTCCGATACCTTGTCAACCATATCGGAAACAAACTTATTGCCCTGCTCCGTTTTCATAATATCGCCCAGCTTGTCGTTTATGGAGAAGTAGCCCTCTTTAAACTCAAGCTCACCCTCGGAGCTCATACTCTCGAACCAGTTGGCAACATTCCCGCTGCCGGATCCGTTTGCGGATTTCAGAACATAGCTTTCATTGGGAGCGTCAACCCTGTTAAGCTCGATAAAGTCCTGACAGTCATCGGAAAAAGCCTTAAGAGTGTTTATTCCAGCATTAAGAGGTACGTTTTCAAATACAAAAACCTTATCGCCCTGTACCGTACCGACTCTTTGACCGTTTACGTCAAGAGTGATTTTACCGCAGTTGGAATAAACCTTAACGGTGATTGTATCGCTTGCTCTGTCAAAGTATCTTCTGCCGCAGATATGGACAAAATGCTCACTTGTCCAGTAGGCTTTGTAGATATAGAAGCTGTCTTTCTTGGTCTTTCTGTCGTAGGTAACAAGACCTTTATTGTTTCTGCCCTTAACTCCGCCCTCGTCTCTCATATCGCTGCCGAAGTCAAACATATTCCAGACGTGAGTACTCCAAAGATACGGACGGGAGGCAAAGGTTTTAAGCATTTCCTCATGATAATATGCCTGATATTCCTCTGTATAATCCTGAACCTTGGGATCGTCGGTGTGATATTTAAGGATACCCTCGCAGCCGTATTCCGAAAGACCTAAGCACCTGTCGGGATGAGCGGCGTGAAATTCATCAAACCAGGGACCGTTGTCCGCAACATCGCCCACATACCAGCCGAAATAATGGTTATATGAAAGAATATCCGTGATTGAGTTTAAAACGCTGTCAATCTCTACCATAGTAAGGTTGGCAATGGTGGTAAGCCTCGTTTTATCAAGGCTGTGACAAAGGTCGTTAAGAGCGTGCAAATTATCAATCAATTCGGGATTTTCACCGCCGATTGTAATTTCATTTGCAATTCCCCAGCATACAATTGAAGGATGGTTGTAATTTTGAAGTACAAGTTCCTTCATTTGGGAAAGAGTGTTATTTCTTGCGGCTTCTCCGGGCATAAATGACGAAATAAAGGGAATTTCAGCCCAGACTATCATGCCGTACTCATCGCAAAGGTCATAAAAGGTCTGTGAATGCTGATAATGAGCAAGGCGGATTGTATTTGCTCCAACCTCCGCAATCAGCTCCATATCCTGACGGTGCTCCTTTTCGGTTATAGCCCAGCCCATATTTTCTCTGTCCTGATGTCTCGAAACGCCGTGAAGAGGATAGGATTTGCCGTTAAGGAAAAAGCCTTTCTCCGGATCAACGCTGAAGGTTCTGATGCCGTAACGCTGACTTACGTTGTCAAGTACTTTGCCTTGTCGAACAATTTTTGCCGCAACAGTGTAAAGGTACGGGTCTTTACGCCCATTCCAAAGATGAGGATCTTGGAAATTAAATGTACACTGTGACTGACCGTAAGGAATTGTCTGCGTCATTCCGGCTGTTTCAACTATGATTTCACACTCACTGTCAAGATTTGGAGTATAGACGTCAATCAGAACATCCGCAGAGCCGTCCGCATTTACGGTGGGAGTAACGGCAATACCGGGAGTTCCGTAATAGTCAAGATCAAAGTGCCGTCTGTCGGTTATAATAAGATTTACATCTCTGTAAAGTCCGCCGTAAAATGTAAAATCGGCATTCTGAGGGTAAACCTCTTTGCTTTCGCTGTTGTCAACGGATACGGTAATTTTGGCTTTGTTGCGCTTTATAAAGGGAGTTATATCGCATCTGAAGGTTGAAAAGCCGCCTTTATGAGTGCAGACCTTTACATCATTTACATATACATCGGCTACAGCCTCCGCTCCCATAAATTCAAGATAGGCAACCTCATCCGGTTCAAGATTAACATCGATTGATGTCATGTACCAGCACTGGCCTCTGTAATAGTCGAAGCCGCCGTCCTGTCCGTCAAGGGCGTTCCATGTGTGGGGCAAATCAACCGATTTCCATTTTATTCCGGGTCTTGTGGGAATCATCCCGCTTTTAATGCTGTCCTGCGTGAATTTCCAACCATTATTAAGGTTTATAACTTGTCTCATATTATACCTCCGGTCTGACGATATGCATCAGTTATTTTTACATATGTAATATTACCGATTATTGTGATTTACATTCTACCAATTTTTTATTTTCTTGTCAATAAATTTTATATCGTTTCTGCGATAAGAGACAAATAAAAGACAAATGTAAAAAACCGGCTGTTTCCGGCCGGCTTTTGCATTATTTCCGAGAATTAGAAATCAAGAGGTAACGATTTACTTAAGCCTCGTCATTCCTTGACCTGATTTCAGCTACGAAGCTTTTGATTGCATCGATTATACTCATGATAAAATCGATAAGCTGTTGGATAATCTCCATGGTATGCACTCCCATTCATTAGAATTTGAGAATTACTTCCCAACTAAATGCTAACACAACAGACAATAAAAATCAATAGCAAATTTAAAAAAATCAAATTTTTTAAAAATATTTAACATTTAAGATAAATTTCTGCAATATTTACGGCAAGATTGCATTTTCCCAGTCAAATTCTCTAAGCCTGCCGTTTTCCTTATGCTTTGGGAAATTCCACTGTCTCAGCACCTCATAAACTCCGATTGCCGCAGAGTTGGACAGATTAAGACTCCTTGCATCGTCGATCATCGGTATTCTCACCGTTGTTTCGGGATTGTCAAAAAGCAATTTTTCGGGAAGCCCCTTTGTCTCCTTGCCGAAAACAAGGTAACAATTATCGGGATATTCCACCTCTGTGTACGCCTTGTTTGCTTTTGTGGAGAAATAGAAAAAATGCCCTCCCCTATTCTTTTCAAAAAAATCGTCGATATCTTTATAATATGTAATATCGAGAAAATGCCAATAATCAAGCCCCGCCCGTTTAAGCTTTTTGTCGTCCGGTCTAAAGCCCATTGGCTCCACAAGATGAAGCTTGGCTCCGGTGGCGGCGCAGGTTCTGGCAATATTCCCCGTATTTTGCGGTATTTCAGGTTCAACAAGCACAATGTTAACGCTTTCCATTTTCATATCAGCTCCAATTCCTTCATATAAAACGGCAGCCGGCTTTCAAAATTCAGACCGAATCTGGAATCGCCGCCGTCAGCAACGGTTTGATTAATTGCGGAAACGGTGAAATTTATGGCAATGTCGCAGGATTTATTAATAGAAAAACCGTTTAAAATTCCTCCCAAAAGTGAAGAGGCGAATAAGTCACCGGTAGAGTGGAACATTCCGGATATTCTGTCTCTCAATGAATAAGTTATAATATCGGATTTTTCATCGTAAGCTGCCGCACCCAAAAGATTATTGTCAAATGTTACGCCAGTCAAAACAACGTTTGGAACGGAAAGCTCCGAAGAAAGGGATTTTAAAAGATTTTCTATGAAGCTTTTGTCATAAGGCGGTTCTTTGTATTCTCTGTTAAGCAAAAGTGCGGCTTCTGTTAAATTGGGAACGATAATATCGGCTTTTTTGCAAAGCTCCCTCATAGATGCGACAAAATTGTTGTCAAATGTATCGTAAAGCTTGCCGTTATCCGCCATTGCAGGATCGCAGAGAAAAAAAGAGCCGTTATCTTTTTTGAATGTATCAATAAAATCCGCAACAATTGAGGTTTGCTCGGGAGATCCCAAAAAACCGCTGTAAACAGCGTCAAACTTTATTCCGATTTTTTTCCAGTGTGACATAATTGGTCGCATATCGTCGGTTAGATCCCGATAAGTATATTCGTTAAGTCCGCCTGTTTGAGTGGAAAGTACGGCTGTAGGAAGAACCCCTACGGACACTCCCGCCGCAGAGAGAACCGGAATTGCCGCTGTAAGAGAGCATTTTCCCAGTCCGGATATATCATGAATTAACGCCGCAGATTTTTGCTTTGCCATTTTAATCACCGGTAGATATAATAGCACAAAGGATGCCGAAATGCAATATCGGAATGATTTGCCTTGATTGAGTAAAAAATTCAAAATAAGTCTTGACTTTTTTATTGCTAAGTGGTAATATATTTAAGCATTAAAAATGCGCTGATAGCTCAGCTGGATAGAGTGTCTGGCTACGAACCAGAAGGTCGGGGGTTCGAGTCCCTTTCAGCGCGCCATATGCAAAGCAGGTTTCATGAGAAGCCTGTTTTTTTTGCACCTGAAAGCAAATCTCCGAAATTTGAAAAACGGATAAAATAAAAGCCGAACCTGCCGTCAATCAAGACAAGTTCGGATTATTTTATTTGGTGCCGGTGACCGGACTCGAACCGGTACAGTATTGCTACCGAGGGATTTTAAGTCCCTTGCGTCTGCCAATTTCGCCACACCGGCTTATATGACGGAAGATATTATAAAACATTTTCCGTCAGTTGTCAATAGAAAAAAACGAAAATAAATTTCGCAGGTTACATATAATCTACGGGGTCGTCATACTTATGAGCGTCCTTGAGCATCATATCCTTAACCTTCATAAGTCTTGTGGTTGAGCTTCTCTCATTTTCCTCAAGCTTCATTGATATATATTTGATTGTTTCCTCATATTGCGGAATCATGACATGTTCAAGGGCGTTTACTCTTCTTCTTGTCTTCTCGATTTCAACCGCCATAAGCTGACAGGACTTTTCAACTTCAGCAAGTCTTAACAGCTCCGGCATGATGTCCGATAATGACTTAACCGCATAGTCAAGATCTGTTGATGTAAAAGCGAAACCGTATGAGTAAATATCCGAGGAATCCGCAGTTTTAAAGCTGCTGTCAAATACAGGTATCATAACGCTCATAACATTTTTTTCGTGAATATTGACGCTCATTTCCTGCATAGGAATCATAAGGGCAATTTCAAGGGCTTCATCGCTCATAACGGATCTTGCGACAGCCATATGCGAATTCGCAATTTTTATTTTTTCCTCAACCGTTTTGCGCAGGTCCTTATTTTCCCTGACAAGGAGCATAAACTGCCGCATAAGTTCATCTCGTTTATCTTTAAGCAGTTTGTGTCCCTTTCTTGCCGTTGTGAGTTTTCGTTTCAAATTTGTCAGCTCCATTCTGGTGGGGTTGACATTCATTATTGCCATAAACTCACATCCTTTCGTCTATGATAGATAAATCAATCATTTTTCATCGTAATATTTATCGAGCAGCTCGTTGCTTATTCGTTTTAATTCACTTCTGGGAAGTATTCTCAAAAGTTTCCAGCCAATATCAAGAGTTTCCTCGATTGAGCGGTCTGTGTTAAAGCCTTGAGATACATATTCTTCCTCAAAGGAATCCGCAAATTTGGCGTAAAGCTTATCAATATCCGTAAGCGCTGCTTCACCCAAAACAACCATAAGCTCCTTGGCGTCTTTGCCTCTTGCGTAAGCTGAAAAAAGCTGGTTAAGAGTGTTTGAGTGATCCTCTCTTGTTTTTCCCTTGCCTATTCCTTTATCCTTAAGTCGGGACAGAGAAGGAAGCACATCTATTGGCGGGTTAATACCTCTTCTGTAGAGATCTCGGCTTAAGATTATCTGCCCTTCAGTAATATAACCCGTAAGGTCCGGAATCGGATGAGTTTTATCCTCTTCAGGCATAGAAAGTATGGGAATCATCGTAATCGAGCCCTTTTTGCCCTTTTGTCTGCCGGCTCTTTCATATATGGATGCAAGATCCGTATACATATATCCCGGATATCCGCGCCTGCCGGGAACCTCTTTACGAGCAGCGGAAACCTCACGAAGAGCATCCGCATAGTTTGTAATATCGGTAAGAATAACGAGCACGTGCATTCCAAGATCAAATGCAAGATATTCCGCCGCAGTCAATGCCATTTTCGGAGTCGCTATACGCTCAATTGCGGGGTCGTTTGCAAGGTTGGTGAAAAGAACGGTTCTGTCAATAGCACCTGTCTCTCTAAAGGACTCAACGAAGAAGTTCGACTCCTCAAATGTAATACCCATAGCTGCAAAAACAACGGCAAACTGTTCATTTGTTCCTCTGACCTTTGCCTGTCTTGCAATCTGAGCGGCAAGATTGGCGTGAGGAAGTCCGGAAGCTGAGAATATAGGAAGCTTTTGTCCTCTTACAAGAGTATTAAGTCCGTCGATTGCGGACACGCCCGTCTGAATAAATTCCTCAGGGTATTCTCTTGCCGCCGGGTTCATGGGAACACCGTTTACGTCAAGACGCTTTTCGGGAATAATTTCGGGACCGCCGTCTATAGGTCTGCCCAAGCCGTCAAAAACTCTGCCCAGCATATCGGGAGATACGCCAAGTTCCATCTGTCTGCCGAGGAAGCGAACCTTGCTTTCTGCCAAGTTAATGCCTGTGGCGCTTTCAAAAAGCTGAACAAGAGCGTTGGAGCCGTTAATTTCAAGAACTCTGCAACGGCGTTTTTCACCGTTTGCAAGCTCTATTTCGCCCAATTCATCATACTTTACGCCGGAAACCTCTCTGACAAGCATCAAAGGACCTGCGACTTCCTGAATTGTTCTGTACTCTTTAGGCATTTACTGCTCCTCCCTTCCTGCGACCGCTTCTGTTATTTCACTTTCAAGCAATGCGATTGTCTTTTTATATTCCGCAACGATATTTTCCTCTGTTACATATTTGAACCTGCCGATGCTCTCTCTTGAAGGCAAAGCCGCAAGGGTGTTTATATCAGCACCAAGCTCCAATGCATCTGAAGCTTTGTCATAGTATGCAAGAACAAGAGACATTAAAAGGAACTGCTTTTTAAGAGAGGAATATGTGTCAACTTCATGCGTGGCAAGCTGATGGAGGAAATCCTCACGAATTGACCTTGCCGCTTCCATTTTCAGTCTGTCTGAAGGCGACAGCGCATCCATACCAACAAGCTTAACTATTTCGTCAAGAGACGCTTCATCTGACAAAAGGCTCATAATTCTGCCTCTGTATTCTGTCCAACGCTCATCCACATTTTCATTGAACCAGTTGCCTAATGAATCCGCATAAAGGGAATAAGAGGTAAGCCAGTTTATAGCCGGAAAATGACGCTTATATGCAAGGGATGAATCAAGTCCCCAGAAAACCTTTACAATGCGGAGGGTAGCTTGCGATACGGGCTCGGATATATCACCGCCGGGAGGAGAAACCGCACCGATAACCGAAAGAGCTGCTTCTCTGTTTTCGGATCCCAATGTCAGCACTCGACCGGCACGCTCATAAAACTGCGCAAGACGGCTTCCCAAATATGCGGGATAGCCTTCCTCACCGGGCATTTCCTCAAGTCGTCCGGACATTTCACGAAGAGCCTCGGCCCAACGGGATGTGGAATCCGCCATAAGAGCCACGGAATAGCCCATATCCCTGAAATATTCGGCGATTGTAATACCTGTGTAAATCGACGCTTCACGAGCAGCAACAGGCATATCCGAAGTATTTGCTATAAGCACCGTTCTCTCCATAAGAGACTTGCCCGTGTGCGGGTCAATAAGCTCGGGGAACTCGTTTAAAACATCGGTCATTTCGTTACCGCGTTCACCGCAGCCGATGTAAACAACTATATCTGCTTCAGCCCACTTTGCAAGCTGGTGCTGAGTAACCGTTTTTCCGCTGCCGAAGGGGCCGGGAATTGCGGCAACGCCTCCCTTTGCAATAGGGAAAAGGGTGTCGATAACTCTTTGCCCCGTAACAAGAGGTTTATCGGGAGAAAGTTTTTTCTTGTAAGGTCTGCCGCGGCGAACCGGCCATTTTTGCATAAGGCTTAATTCCTTTTCACCGCTGTCGGTGGAGATTATCGCCACAGTTTCCGTAACAGTATAATCTCCCTCATTTACAGCCTTAACAACGCCGGAAATTCCATAAGGAACCATAATTTTATGGAGAACTATATCCGTTTCCTTAACTGTTCCGATTATATCGCCGGGTTCAACACTGTCTCCCGCCTTGACGGTGGGATTAAAATGCCATTTTTTGTCACGGCTTAAAGCGGGAACTTCAACTCCCCTTTTAAGGCTGTTTCCTATTTTTTTCATTATATCTTCAAGAGGTCTTTGGATACCGTCAAAAATACCGGTAATAAGTCCGGGACCGAGCTCCACCGAAAGAGGCTCGCCTGTGGACTCCACAGCCTCGCCTGTTCCAAGTCCTGCCGTCTCCTCGTAGACCTGAATAGATGCCCTGTCACCGTGCATTTCAATGATCTCGCCTATAAGACGTTCATCACTTACACGCACAACATCGAACATATTTGCATCCCGCATTCCCTCGGCTACAACAAGAGGACCTGCGACCTTAAGAATTGTACCTTTGCTCATTAGATACTCTTCCTTTCAATTAAAATCATGTAAAATCAAGTATTGTTACAGTACAACAGTTGATTGACATACAAAAAATATTTGTATGCACGCCGCACTTGCTTTAATCGGTGCTTACTTAAGTATATCGGAACCAACTGCCTGCTCCACCGATTTGGAAACATTGCTCATACCTATGCCTGTATTTCCGGTAACTCCCGGAATGGGAATAATTGCCGGAAGCGGGCGGCTTTTGTATTTATCTATTTCCGCTGAAATTCCGGAGGCGGCCTTTTCCGTTATAAAAATAACCGCATAGTCTTCATTTATCAGTCGGCGAAGGGTTTTTTCCGTTTCATCCGGTTCTGTCACGGGGAAAATCGAAAGCCCTACCGAAGCGAAGCCGAAAATGCTGTCCTTATCACCCATAACTGCGATTTTATACATAGGTTTCCCTCGCTCTCGCACTTATTGTATCTGCCGGAACATTGTTGAGCTTACCGGAAAGAATAATTCTCAATGTTAAAATTTCCGTTTCACAGGCAATGTAGTAGGCAACTATCGGAGTTATGCCAAAGGATGTGTTCTTCCCCTTTTGCGTAATTTCCGTTATTCTGTCGTCACAATATTTTTCAAAAGCGGTGGAACTCAATCTCAATGCCGCCGCAGCGCCTGAATAATCGGTTTTTTCCAGCCAGCTTAAAAATTCATCCATTCCCATTGCTGCTCTTTGAATAATCTCACGGGACTCAAAGGCACCGCATGAAGATATGGCATATTTCATGAAATCCGTGTTTTTTTCGGCAAGAATACACCTATAAGCTGTTTTTATGTCGGCACAGGCAACAGTACACTCCGCAATCTGGGAAAGCATTTCATTGTCTGCCTTTTTCGCAAGCGACAACATTGCTTTCATCGCAGCCTTATCTATAACTGCGTCGGAAAGCTGAGCAGAAGACGTTCTTGCCAAAATGTCATACGCCTTTTCCCCTGCCTTACTCATCATTTCAGGCAAAGCGGAAAAATTTCTGTCCGATACCGCCTTGCATATTTCTTCAGGTGTATAAACACAAGGAGTAAGCATAAATTCCTTTGGATCGGCTCCGGTAATGGTTGTTTTTATCGCTGCCTTCATATTGCTGAAATCATTTTTTACAATAAGGGAATCCATATCGTGAATATCCGGCAATACTTCTTTCATAAGCTGCCAGACTTCCGCTTTCCGTCGATTCAGAGCATCCGAATAATCCTCAGAGTGAATTTCATAACCGCTGCTTTCCAGCATTGCCGCTGCTTCTCTGTAGCTTTTGGCTCCTATAAGTCTTTTTATATCCGTTGAGGACAATAGAGAAAGCTCTTTGACTCTTATTCTGCCCACGGCATAAACATATGCTGTATCTTTCAAATGTTTGTCCTCTCCTCTCCGTTTAATCAAACAACACCTTTTGTGCTGTTTCCTTAAGCTCATCCCTTGATGCATCAATTATGGCCTCAAAGGTAAGGTTTATTTCAATATCGCCGTAAACAAGCACCATTCCCTTTTTATCTATTTTATCAGAAGACGCAAGCTCAAGACTGCCCTTATCTGAAATACGGCTGTTAATTGTGCTGATAAAATTTTCAGGGACGGATTTCATTTCTTTTTGTGAAACAAGCAGCTGCCCGCAGCCCTTTTGGGCGTTTCTTACAGCAAGGCTTTCAAGTGCGGACCAGTATTCATTGTCGCTCATATTTTCAATTGACACAAGAGCATCCTTTAAAACCGAATTAAGCACTCTGACCTTAGATGCGAGCTCGTTTTGTCTTTTTTGCATTTGAGCGGATGACTGAGCAAGCCTGATTATTTCATCAGCCTTCTTTTGAGCCTGTGTTACAATTTCATTGGATTTAATTTCAGCCTTTTGCTGTGCGTCGGCGATAATTTCAGCCGCCTTGTCTTCAGCTTTTTTTGCTATTTCGGCACATTCTTGTTCGCAGTCCGAACTGAGATGTGCAATAATTTTGTCTATTCCGGACATTGCAAATGCTCCTTTGCTGCTTTTTAAAGGGCAATACCGTTAATCTGAATAATTGCGAGAAGAGAAACAAGCAAAGCAAGAACGGCGTATGTCTCAACCATGGCTGCAAAAATTATACCTTTACCGCTTTGATCGGGGTTCTTTGCAACAATTCCAACGCCGCCGACAGCTGCTTTTGCCTGAGCAATGGCGGAGAGAGGACCAACAATTATAATTGGAAGACACGCACAGAAAAACGCAAGACCTTTTTCGATTGAAACGGGATTTTCACTGAAGCCGCCGCCCAAAACTCCGGAGTAACTGAGCAGAAGGATTGCGGTAAGAAATCCGTAAAGACCCTGTGTGCCGGGAAGAACCTGCATAATAAGAACTTTACCGAATTTTGAGGGATCCTCGGTAATAACACCGGCAGCAGCCTCGCCCACCATACCTGTGGCTTTTGCCGAGCCGAAGCCGGGAAGAGCTGCGCTTAAAGCAGCACCCGCCAATACAAAAATAAGACCTGTTGAAATAGTCATAATCAATTTTCCTCCTTGAATTTGTAATATTTAGTGTTTATTTTAAGCGGATGCATGGCTCTGCCGCCGCCATCATAAAATTTTGAAAAGAATTCGACATATTGAAGTCTGTTTGTGTGAACATAAGCACCGATAAGATTTATACCTAAATTCATGGTATGTCCGACAGCACCGACAACAATTATCATAATAAGCTTTAATACATTGTTACTCGGCAATACGCACAGCATATTTACAACCTGAGCAATAACTCCCGTTGAAAGACCCAGTGCAAGCAGCCTGGCGTAAGATAAGACATCGCCCAAATAGCCGCTGACAAGATTATACAGTCCGTACAAACCGCCGCCGATTTTTCCAACGATACTTTTTGAGCTTCTGCCTGCGGTAGCAACTACAAGAACAACGCCTGCGATAAGAATCGGAGTTCCGATTGTACTCATCCATTGAGGAATGTCGGCAAACAGTCCGAAGAAAATAGGACAGAAGCCGAGTATCAATACAAAGGTCGGTATAAACTCGCAGAGACCGTCAAACTTGCGGCCGCTTTTCCAGAGCATATATGTTTTAATTCCCACGCCTACAAACAGATGAACAAGGCCGAAAATAAAACAGTATACAAGCAGCGTCATAAGTTCGTCTAAAGGACTCAGCCAGATAGCTGTATTTGCAAACTTGTCCGTCCCAAAGAAGTTCGATCCGATTACATTTGGCATATCACCGAACCAGCTGCCGTACATTGCACCCCAAAATAAAGTTGACAGACCGCAGAAAAAGTACATTTTTACAGTGTTTCGCATATGTTCTTCCATTTTGAATTTCAGAAGAACAAAACCCAATGCCAACGACATAATAAGACCGTAGCCTGCATCTGAAAGCATCATTCCGAAGAAAAAGTAATAGAAAAATGCCATTATGGGAGTTGGGTCAATATCGTTTTTCCCGGGAAGAGAATACATTTCCGTTATCGTTTCCACGGGAGCTGCAAAACCGTTGTTTTTAAGGACAACAGGTACATCATCATCCTCATCGGGATCGGAGAGTATTACAGCGGCGTCGTATTTATCTTCAATATCCCTTTTCAGCTTTTCACATCTGATTTCCGGTATGAATCCCGTCAGTACGAAAATCCTTTCGGATTTTACAAGCTTTTGAAAGGCTGCGTTTTTATCCCGTTCGATAATACAATAATCCTTAAAGAATTTCAGTTTTTCAAAGTATTCCCCCAAAGACTTCAGTTCTTCCGTCGCATTTTCGGACTCCCTGTGAAGCTGCTCAATTTCTTCGTTAAGCCGGTCAATACGGGACTGTGCGGTGTCGCTTACGGGGTCGGAAATTCTGACAAAACCGATATTTCTCAGAGACTGCTCGACATCCTGTTTATCTGTCTTCATGCAAAAAACAACGGCGCAGGTCTGTTCGGCCGACTGACTGACAATTTCCGCATCCGTGCTTTCAATCTCAGGCAGGTCGGAAGCCAATGAAGTGAGAATATACTCTCTGTCGCAGTTATGAGGAAAGCTTCCGATTAAAGCTGCAACTCTCTTCGTTCCTTTAAAATCAAGCGGCAGCTCAAGGTTTTGCCACGGTCTGAGAGCGTCAATCATGGTATTGATCCTGACCTCGGATACTTTGTTGTCGGTAATTTTCCTGTCAAGATCTACCGCCTTAAGAGCCGCATTGTAAATCTCATCGGTTTCAGCCGCCATTTCGCCGAACTCGCTTTCGGTCAGCGACTGACGCTCATTAAGAGACGAAAGTAAACCGCCGGATTTTTTTGCGAATTTTAAAAGTATATTTTCAGCGGATTGCGCAACCTTGAGCCGATTGTCAATCTCGGAGATTGCCTCGCTTCTGTCCTCCGTGCTGAGATTAAAGAGTTCCTCCGGTTCCGATAATTCTACAACACCCCGTCTTTGAAGAAGCCTGATAATTTTTTCACTGTCGGATACAGCCGCTGCGATCTCAATTTTTTTAATTTTGAGCTTCGCCATTTACACGCCTCCTCATTATTCCTTTAGATCAAGAGCTTTTGCCCTTACCGCCTCAACAGCAGCTTTGTATTTTGTTCTGTCAACGCTGTAATCGGAAACGCCGGAATTATTTCCGCTTAATATTTCGGAAGCTTTTTTTTCGGCATCGCCGATAATACTCTGTGCTTTAAGCTTTGCCTGCAAAACAGCATTGTCGATAATTTCATTCGCTTTTTTTTCGGCAGCGGAAATTATAACATCGGCGCTGTTTCCCGCCTCGGCAATTTTGCTGTCGCATTCCTGTTCGGCGGACAAAACTGCTTTCACCGCTTCAGAAGCCATAAGACATCACTCCTTTTTTCCATATTGTGAATATTTTAACATACCTTTGTGAAAAATGCAAGACTCCCATCCGTTAAAAACAACCAAAAATAAAGATTATATTTTATCTATTTTGCTTTTTGAGTATTGCCTGCGTC
>JAJQGK010000081.1:0-29255 GCA_021200555.1 Clostridiales bacterium
TTATGTTAAATCCTCACGGATTTAATTGCAATGATTATATTTTTTATCGGAAGGGACTACGCCCCTTGCGGGCGGACACATGGGTCCGCCCCTACGGCGGTTGTTGTAATTTTCAAAGCCAAGCGACATTTGTACAAATTAGAATTTAATTCATTGTACATTGTACATCGTACATTGTACATTGAAACGGGTCCGCCCCTACGGCGGGCGATTTTAATTTGTGCGACATTTTCCCAAAATTTCAGAGAACGGCGGTCTGCAAACCGCAGCTCTCTGAAAAAAATGCAATTTAAAATTTCTTACTTCAGGACGAAGACGTTGTCGCCTCTGCCGAGGGCAACTCTCGAGCCCTTTCTTACCGCAACACGCTTGCCTGCCTCAATGCGGACGCCGTCAACCTTAGTGCCGTTGGAGGAGTAATCGGTAACATAATACCTTGCCTCTGCGCTGCTGTATCTGATTCCGCAATGCTTTCTGCTGACATCGTTAAATTCAGGTGAGATAACTATGCTTGCAACCTTGGGGTCCTTGCCTATAATCATCTCTTCGCCTTCCGTAATATTGAAGGTAAAGCCCTTGTTTGTGCCTGCCAAGCACTCAATGGTTGCTGCGGATCTGACGGGGGGAGCGGGGGGATTTACGGGAGGTTTATAAACGCCGTGTCCTTTGTCGGTCTTAATTACAGTCGCACCATAATCCGGTACAGGTGCGGGTGCGGGCACTGCCTTTTTATCCGTGCCGAAGGTGCTGAGTACGTTGATAAGTCTTGAGAAGATGTTGTTCTTGTTGTCCTCATCCTTGTAGTTCATGGGATCATATTCGCCGGTATAGGAGACGCCCATATTTTCGGCAAATCTGTTAAGTGACTTCATTGTGTAATAAAGAGGGAGATTGATGATATTCTTAATGAAAAGAAGTATTGCGCCTAAAAGATATCCGCCGAAAATTGAAAGGAATGCATAGCCTGCGCTGCCTGCTTCCAAGCACATCACAAAGCCTGCCATACCGGCAATGCATACACCGTAGCCCAATACGGAGAAAACGTTCATGGGGATAAACACGAGAGATCTCCAAACAGCTGTATCAAATGCCGTGTCGTTAAGAATCATCTCCATACGGTGAGCGTTGAGAACAAGGCGGTTATGCTGAGTGTACCACCAGCTGGGCATGTAAAGTCCCTCTAAAGCGAAGGAAAGTACAATCATAACGGCGAATACAGCCAAAATCGCAATGAATGTTTCTGAGCCTACGCTGCTCCTGTATAATCCGAAGGAGCTTATAGCCGAATACACCGATGAGCCGATGGGAATTATTATCATTAAGGGTATGCAGATAACAGCGGCTATCATAAGGTTGTAAAGCTTTGAATAAAACCAAGCCTGAGTGAAGGAATGTTTTTGCTCCTGACCGTCTCTGGCGCATACCGTCTCAATATCCTGTCCGATTTTTGAGCGGATGATAACGCCGTAAATGCCGAATGTTATCGCATTGAGTATGGCGTACGTTAAATAATTTCTTTTTTCTACAGTGCTGTTCATAAAGTGCTTTCCTCCTTATCCCTTAAGTCCCTTGTTGAATACTCTTGCGAATTTGTTCATGTTGTTTACAAGAATGGTGGGGATGAACACATATTCGCCCAGAGGAAGCAAGCTGAGGATAAGAATATCCATGCCGCTTTCGGTTACCTTAAAGCCGTAATCGGGCGCCTTTTCCTTCATACGCTGTCCTATCATAAAATACCAATACTTGATGTAAACCACAAAGGGAAGAGCGAAGAGCAAAAGTCCCAAAGCCTTTGATGTGATAAACAAGCCTAAAACGCCGGTTGTTGAGAGGACGTTGGCTAAAACTCTGGCGCAGATGTAGCTTCTGACCGCTTTTCCGTCGCCGTAGCAAATCTCGTTGGTATATTTGCCCATTTTGTTCATAAACATAATGTGGTAAATACCCACTGTAATAACGTTAAGAAATATGTACTTTAATATACTGTCTTTTTTAATTGGTTCCATTAACTGTACTTCCTTTCAAAGATTATCCCAATCTAAACATATTGCTTCTGTCGCCAAGGTAAATTTCAGTTCCCGTGGGAACCTTCGTATACACATTGTGGGGAAGCTTTTGACGGGTTGCGTTTGACAACGTGCCGTTTTTCGAGGTATCCATTACGCTGTAGGTATTGTCGGAGGCATTGTAGGTTATTTTGCAATGCTGGCGGCTTACGTTCTGAGCGCCTTCTCCTATAACAATCTGAGCGGCTCTGGGGTCTCTGCCTATTATAATTTCCTCGTTGTCCATAATGTCAAAGGTTGCACCCTTGTACATACCTACCGTGCAGGTGATTTTTCCCGTAGGTCCTACCGGAACATACTGCTCACGCACAGGCGGCTTCGGCGGTTCGGGCTCCGGAATAACCTCCGGCGCATAGGGGTCTACTCTGCCGCCTTCGTAATTGTCATGATACCGGCTTGCATAGGGGTCGTTGTCCTGCTCAAAGCCCACATAAGTAAGGTTCTGTCCCGCCATCTGTCTGTCGTTGGGCGTTCTTTCAAATTGGCATTTGGGAAGAGAAACAGCAGAGAAAACGCAAACGCAGATTGCAAAGGCTGCAATTACAAGAGCATATACGCCAATCAGCGTAAAGGGCGTTGAGCTGACAAGACCCAAGCTGTACTTCTTAACCACAGAGCCAATATAAAACCAAAGTATCATTTTGATTAAGTGTGTAAGACCGCTGAGTCCTCCGCCTATGATACCGAAAATATACGAGCCCTTTTTGTTCATAACAAACGCCAGAATTGCAAGAGCGAGCATCATAATCGCAATAAGCCAAGCGTATGCCGTGTACATATTGAGTGCAGTCTGTACTGTGTCTATAGCCGAAAGCCACGAAATACCATATAAATATGCAGAATATGAATTGTATAACGAACTAAAATTAAGTACGCTTCCGGTTCCTACCGCAACAACTGTGAGTACGATTGAGTTTACACAGAGCATAAGCGCTTCCAACAGTGAAAAAATCGGGATAAGCCAGCGGAAGGCGTATCCGCTTTGCCCCTTCTGAAGTCCCATAAAATTTTCCTCCTTAATTATTCTTTATTCCTTTGTTTCGTCTTTGTCGGGAGTTTTCATATCGTCCCAATTAAACTTGCCTGCAACGCAAAGGGGAACGAACAAAAGCTTTGACTCTCCCACCTGGAGAATGTCGTAAGCCTTAATCTCCACGGAATTAAGTACAACGGCGTTGTTTAAGTAGCTGAGCTCTCTCGATTCGCCGGGCTGAACGATAAACATATTGTTCTTGGGCTCGTAGAGGATAACGGCGTGCTTCTCTCTCGATACGGAGGAATCGCCTACAAGAGCAATGTCCATTGTGGGCGCTCTGCCAATAAAGTTGCGTCCCACCTTAATTCTGAAATCCTCGCCGAAATGGCTGCCCTCGATACATACAAGCCAGCCTACAACAGGCTCAAGACCTATAGAGCCCTGGAAGTAGCCTACAGTTTTCTGATTGCCGTCCTCCTCCGGAGCTTCCGCAGTTTCAGTCTGAATTACGGTTGACAGAGGCTCGGTTTTCAAAATTTCCGAAGCCATGGTGGGCATGGGCATACTTACGGTTGAGTCATAGCCTCCGCCGCCCAAATCGTTGCAATGAGGACAAGAGTCAAACCTGTCCGCATCGTAAAAGTGACCGTTTTCGCATCGTGTTAAATTCATGATAAATCATCTCCTAAAAAATTTGCAATTAAATATATTTAAAAATAATTACAGACGTATTGTCCTGATGAGGAGCAAGCTTATCGTTTGCCGCCTCTACCATAGCCTTTGCCGCTTCGGTCATATTTCTCGGATATGAGGAAACGATACCCAATATCTCTTCATCCGTAAGAAGTCTGTACAGACCGTCGCTGCATAGGATTATGCAGTCCTCGGGAATAAGCTTAAAGGGCTTTTCGTTTACGTCCATATACTTGACGCCTCTCATGCCCATGTAGCTTACAAGTGCTTCCTTGTGCTTGTTCGCCTCCGCTTCCTCCGCCGTCATCTCTCCGGCTTTTACCTTTTCCTTAAGAAGCATATAGTAGTTGTGATCCCTGTTGACCTGTACTATTTCGCTGCCCCTTGCGATATACAAATGACTGTCGCCTACCGACGCCCAATACAGCAGCCCTCTGTCCACAATCACGGCGACAAAGGTTGAGCCTGCGTGCATACCTTCGCCCTCGGCTGTTTTTAATTCCGATACGGCAAAATCAATCTTGTCTATCTCATCCTTGAAAAAATCGGGGTAGCTTATATTTTCGGCCGTTTTGAAAAAGTCCTCGTAAAAGGTCTTTGCGCACAGAGCGCTGGCGATTTCTCCGCCCTGAAGACCTCCCATTCCGTCACACACGGCGGCGATGAACTTTCCGTTGTAAGCCGGTGAAACGTTATTGCCTATTCCTATTACGCTGGAATCCTGCTGTGACGCTCTCGTTCCGATGTCCGAGTGGATGCCGATATTTATGACCTCCTCCGTGTCGTCAATGCTTAGGGTTACAGGCAGGGAATAATCATTTTCCGACTCGTCAAAGCCTGCGGGATCCGCCCATTGTCCGAGCTCGGCCCCGCTGTCGGCGGCGGTGTTCTCATCCTGTCTCGGCAATTTATTTTTACTCACCTTTTACACACCTTCCTCTTCAATGGTAAACATAATCATACAGTCACGCCTTACAAGGAAAAAGCTCTGTCCCGGCGTCAACCGGTATGTTCTGTCTCTGTACAGCCTTTCATTTGTGGAAAAATACGTACCGTTTACGGATATGTCCGTTAAATGGAGCATTTGTTCCCTTTCGCTGAACGCGGCGCTGCAATGCTCACGGCTGATTTCGCTTATGTAATCAACCACAAAATCGCTTAACTGAAGAGATCTGCCTATTGTAACGGTCTGTCCGTCCCTAATCTTTATTGACGCTCCTCTCTTGGGGCCGTCAACAATTGTAAGCTTGCCTACGCATTTTTTGCGGGGCGGAGAAGGCGGTGAAGGCGGTGAAGACGGCAGCGGAGTGCCGGTTGTGGAAATAGCCATGGTTTCCTGTTGGCCGGAATCGTTTCTGAATTGACCTGCCGATGCAAGAACTCTTTGCCTGAACTCATCCATGCTCTGAGGTCTTTTCTTAATGTCAATCTGCATGGCGGCGTCTATAACGTCGGAAAAGTCCTTCGGTACATGCAGTCCCAAGTCAATTAAAGTGGGCTGAACGGCGCCTCTGAGTTTGTACAGAGCGTCCACAACCTGATGTCCGGAAAGAACGTTGTAAATCGAAGCCGCTAAGGAGTATACGTCCGTCCATGGTCCCCTGTTGCCCGTTTTTGAATACGCTTCGGGAGGCGCAAATCCGGGCTTCAAAAGAATTGTGGCGGCGTTGTTGCCTATGTAGTTCCTTGCCGCGCCGAAGTCTATAACCACGTATTGATCGGAAGGCTTGACGCATTGGCGGCTGTTCCTTATAAAGATGTTGTCCGGGCTTACGTCTCTGTGAAGGAAGCCGTGATTGTGAACCTCCGAAAGAGCCTTGCCGCAGGTATCTATTATGTTTACCGCCATTTCAAAGGAAATTTTCCCGCCCGCTTTTTTGGCGTATTTGCGTAAGTCGCTGCCGTCCAGAAATTCCATTACGATGTAAGCCGTGTTGTTTTCCGAAAAGAAGTTGTACAGCTTTACAACGTTGGGAGTTTCACGGAGCCTGTAAAGAAGTCTCGCCTCATCCAGAAAACGCTCCTTGGCATGCTCGAAAACCTCCGCCGTTTTGGCGTTTTTCCTCACGGCGAAAACAGCATTTGTCTCGTGATTTCTGCCGGCAAATTCGGAAGGGAAATATTCCTTTATTGCGCATCTTACGTTAGCCTCAAGATCGAGAGCGGAATAAGTTATTCCGAATCCGCCCTTGCCCAGACAATCTCCCAAAAGATAACGGCTGTTCAGCATTGTAAAAGCCGGAAGGACGTTTTCGGGCTGAGAGTCAACCTTGTTGTACTGAAAACCGCACACCTGACATGTTGCTCCGGCATTTTTCCTTGCAAAACAATGAGGGCAGTTTTCATACCTTAAACACATTTGTTTCCACACCTCTTAAATCTTTAGTAAACACGAATGCCGTGTAAGTTTATTCAAAACTGAATTTGAATTTTCGTAAGTCCGGCGGATATTTCATCTCCCGCCTTAAGCTTCACCTTTGAAACCACCTTCACCGAGTTAAGGTACGTTCCGTTGGTTGAATGTAAATCCATCAGGAAAAGCTCGCCGTTTTCCGCCATTTCAACAGCGAAGTGCTGTCTTGAAAGCTTTACGTCGTCTATACATATATCGCACACGTCGGATCTGCCGAAAATTATGCTTGAGATAATATGGGTCTTAATCTGATTGTGCATATTGCCCGTTGATATGTTCAAAAATACGGGCGTTCCGGACGGAGCGTTTACAATATGATGCTTAACCTCGTAATTGTTTTCGTTTTCAACCTCAAACAGCTCCCTGACGTTGGTCACTTTTCTTTTACGCTTCGCCATAAGGATAACGAAAAGAACGAGAATTACAATGCACAGAAGCAGGATAATTATCCACCAATAATCAAGCAGCTTAAGTGCTGCGGAGTCGGCCTGAATTGAAACGGTTACATCATTTAACGGAGCGTTTGCCGCAAAGCTGTCGTCCGTCACTCCCGACAATCTTATCGTATATGTGTCCGAATAAAATCTGCCGGAGAAGTAGAGATATGCGGTATATGCAGACTCATCGTACTGCACCGAGTCAGCCGTTACGGATTCCCCGTCCGAATTAATGATTATGTATGAGGAAACGCTGTCCGCATTTACCACCGCTTCGGAATACTGCACCACAAGGCATCTGTTTTCCGAGGAATAGGAAACCGTGTACTCCGGAGCCGTATCGTCTTCCTGAATGGAAACCGCAGACTCATATACGGTTACGGCGGGAAGCTCTGTTCCGTTAATGCTTACCGAAAGATTTTTGTCCGTGTCCGCCGCCTTGTTGTTTTTCTTTGTAAAATGAAGACGCACACAGGAATACGCCGTATTCTTTAGTTCGCTGAACTTCGTCTCTATATCGGAAGTACTGTAAATTACGTTTGTGCCGCCGGAAAGCCTTGCTATTTCGCCTAAAATCTGCTTTGAGCTGCTGCTTGCGCTGCTCATGCACATAGCGTATATGGGAAGGTCAAGGACCTTGTACAGAGCCTTCGTCTCATCGGCTGTCCGTTTTGCCTTGTTATCCTCATTGTTGCCGTCTGTGAATATAAACACAAGCTGTCTGTCGTATAAGGATTTCTCGCTTGCCGCAGTTTCATGAATAAGATAAAGAGCGTCATACAGAGCCGTGTATCCGTTGCCCGTAACCTGTACGCCGTCAAGCTTTGTACAGGCGTCGCTGTATTCCTCGGTGCCGTCCAGAATACATTGAGTCTCCTGAGAGAAGGTATAAAACTTCAGCGTCTGATTATCGGTAAGCTCGGACATAAAGCTTTTTATAACAGAGCTTACGGCTTTGTACATTTCACTTGAAACGGAGCCTGAAATATCGGCAAGAACGTAAATACAAGTGCTGACGGAAGAGGGATCGTATGCCTCGCTGCCGCTGTATGTCAAAGCCTCGCCGTCAAGAGTCGCCTTGGCGTCAACCGAGCTGCCGTCTTCAATGCCGCTTACGTAAAGATAAATATCCGGAAGATTTATGCTTACCGACTCCACGTAGGTTTCGCTTTGAACCTGCTCCTCACCGTATACGGAAAAGGCGGGAATTGCCGTCATTATCAATGCAATCAGAACTGCGGAGATTTTTTTCAGTTTCATTCCGACCATCTCCTGTTCTCAGTGCAGAACGGAACAAAAACAAGATCCGTTTTTCCGATATGTATCTTATCTCCGCTTTTTAAGAGTATCGGTTCGCTTATAAATTTATCATTGCAGAACACAGCGCCGTTTTCGGGAGCAAGGAAAAACTTATTCTCCTTCGGCTCATATGTTACGGAGCAGTGTCTTTCCGCCGCAGCTCCCCTGTCGTCTATAACAACATCGTTTGACGAGCCGCTGCCGCATCTGTTTCTGCCGGTGAAAAGAGTGTAGGATTTGCCTCTTTCCTCGCCGTCCGTGACCACAAGCCAGCCCACTGTTAAATCGGCAGCTCCCGCAAGGGAGAAAAAGCCGATTGTGGAGTTCTCGTCGGACATGGCGTCATAGCTTGCCTCCACCTGAGGAACGGCGTCCTCCGGCATTTCGTGTTCGCCCAAAAGCTCCGTTATTCCGTTTGAACCTTCTCCGATTTTGTAACCGCTGACCGTAATCTGGGACTGTATGCCGAAGCCCCTGTCACTCTGCGCAAGCTTTTTGCACATGGGACACTCACCAAAGCGGCTGTTATCGTAATAATGACCTAAATCACATTGAACAAGCGCCATATCAATCTCCCCTTACAGAATTTTTATTCAAAGGCTTATTCGGGAATATACTTAATGTAAATCGCCGATATGTTATCCCTGTCCTCGCCTTCGGAATTTAGGTCTGCGGTTTTTACCATTTTATTCATTACGGCCTCTGCCGTCTGCTCGCTGCCGATGATATTCAGCATTTCATCCTCATGTACGTACTGCCAAAAGCCGTCGGTACACATTAAAAAGCTTACGGGTCTTCGCATTTTCATTTCGGACATATCAATCTCATAAGCCTCGTTCATATTTTCCATACCCATTGCCGCCATGAGAATTGACCTGTCGGGATGATTACGCACATCCGTTTCCTCCGACATTCCGCCGGAAATCATTAAGTACGCCAGACTGTGATCCGTGGTTACGGCTTGGATTTTGTCCTCGGAGAAGCAGTATATACGGCTGTCTCCTATGTGACCCCAGCAGGCTGAATTTCCGTCAAAAGCGAGAATGGAGAGCGTTGAACACATTTCCGTTGAAAGCATAAGCTCCTTTTTTGCTCTGAGAAGATTTTTCTGAATAATGGTAAAGCAGTCCTTTAAAAAGTCGCTGTTAAACTTTTTCGTCTTTTCCGCAATTGCCACGGTGTGATTGCACACAAATCTTGAAGCCATATCTCCCTCGCCCTCGCCGCCGAGACCGTCCGCAATAACAAAGCAAATCCTGTCTCCGTCCGCATAAGAGCTAATATAATCTTCATTCTTTTCCCTTGACCCGGCATTCGAGTACACAGCAAAATCTATCAAGAAAATGTCACCATCCCTGTTGCTGATAATGTAGCATAAATTCGTTTGAAAATGATAAAAATGTAAAAAATTGCAGGTTTTTTGTAAAAATCAGATGTTTTTTCTCATATTGCCGCAGCCCCCACAAGGTTCATAAAAACGTCCTTCACATCTTCATATCTCGTTCGGCTTATGGGAATTTCATCGTCATTTTCCATTACAACTTTATCCTTCGTTAAAAATCTGACAAACCTGATATTTACAAGGTAGCTTTGATGAACCCTTATAAAGCCCTTTTCCAAAAGCCCTTGACATGACGTATCAAGCTTGCCGTAAAATTCGGAGGTTCTTCCTCCCAACTCCATAAGAATCAGCTTTCTGCCGCTGCTCATTACATATAAAATGTTGTCTGTTTTTATCTTCTCCATTGCGGATCCGTTTTTATAGACAAAGCAGTCGTCCCTATAGGCAAACTTATAAAATCTGTCTATGGTTTCCGTAAGCTGCATTTTATTGTAGGGCTTCAGCACATAGTCCAAAGCCTTTACTCTGTAACCGAGCCTTACGCCTTTGTAATCCGTGCCGATAAGCACAATCTCTATGGTTGAGCTGTACAGTCTTGCATATTCCGCCGCATTCAGACCGGCGCGGTCCTCTGTTGAGACATTCACGAAAAGAATGTCAAAATATCTCCTTTTCTGGGCAAGGTCGCAGGCAAATAAGGTGTATGATGAGTAGAAAGTAATCTTGAAATCATCTCTCGAAAACATTATTGACGAAAGCATATCGTCAAGCTGATACTGCTCATCGGGATTTGTGTCGAACAACGCAATTTCTACCAATCATATCACCTGCCTTTATTGAGCTGAACCTTCATTTAAAACAGTCTGCCGCCGCATCTCTTTGTGACAGCAGACTGCATATAATACTTTTGTCGTCGGCGTTTTCACGCCCTTTGACTTTTTTTACTTCTTTCCTGTTTTTCCCTTATTCTTCTTGTCCTTTGACTTTTTTTCTTTTTTCTTTGTGTTTTCCGGATTGTCGTCGTCCTTTTTCTTTCTTCTGAGAACAAAGATAAGGAGTACGACTATAAGCACGGGCACGCCGATTATAAGAGCGTATACCCATTTGTTCTCCGCCAAAAATCCGGATATACGGTTAAAGAGAACTCTGAGAGAGCTTGTGGAAATCGTTATGGACTTCTTTACATCGCTGTATGTAAGTCCGACAGCGTCAACCACGTCAATGGCAATCTCATCGTAGGATTTCTCCTCAAGGGTCAGCGTAACAGCCTTTTCGGAGCCGCTGAGCTCAAGATTTTCCGCAGTAACCGTCTCACCGTCAAGAGTTACGCTGAGAGGATAGGTTGAGCCGCCCTCTGTAGCCGTTACAGTCAAGTAGCAGGTTGTGAGATCGTCAATTTCAATATGGAAGCTGTATTTCTCCGCCTGTATGGAGAAGTAGCTGGTGAAATCGGAGTCGGCGTAAACCTCCGGCGCCGTCGTATCGACAGTAAAGCTTACGGAGCGGTAGTTTTTGCTTGTCTCTCCGCTTTCGCTGTCCTCGCTGATGCCGTTGGATACGTTTCCTGCCGCATCGGTTGTCTCAATCTGCAATGTGTAAACTCCGTCCTCGTTAAAGTAATCCTCTCTGGAGATGACGTAGGTATTTACGCTGTATTTTTCACTTTCGTCCGTTTCGGCGTCAACGTTTACGGTTTCAGCCATATTAACGCCCTGAGAAATCGAGATAACCGTGCCGTCGCCTTCGGTGTCGATTGCGTCCGGATTGTACTCCGTAATAACAATATCCGATACCTGAATAATGCCTTCCTCTGTGCTGCCGGTGCTTGCGATCTGACCGTTTTCGACAGATACATCCTCATCCTGCCAAAGAACCTTGTAGGTGGAGCCTTCTCTGTTTATGGAGAACTCGAAGTCGGTAACCGAGGCTGAAGAGCTGTCCTCATCGGAATACAGAATTGAGCTTGATGTTCTGCCCGACATATCCGTTACAGTGCATACAAAGGAGTAAATTCCGTCCTTTATAAGGCTTACGGTGTATGTGTACTCCGTTGTGCCGGATGTGGAGGTGTATGTAATGAAGCCCATATCCTGAAGCTCGTCAAGTGTGAAGTCGCCTGATGCAAGCACGCCGTCGTCCGTTAAGTACCAGACTGTGAAGGTCATGGAAAGAGGACTGTCTGACAAGCGGAGAGCGTCGGTAATGACAATTGAGAAGGAGATGTCGTCGTCATCGTTATTCGTCTGACCGTAGCTCATATCCTGAACCGTTACCACGGGATCGGTTAAGTCAACGTAGAACGTGCCTTCGGAGCCGCTGCTTGTGCCGGTGTTGCCCGCAAGGTCGGTGCAGCTCATTGTAAACTGATGCTCGCCCTCGCCTGAGAATGTGGCGGTAGCCGTCCATACATCGCCGCTGTTTGACCAGCCTGTTACGGAGCCTTCCGTAATGCTGAATGCGGAGGCGTTAAAGTTATGCTCAACCACTGTGATGTTCGCCGTTACTGTATCGGAGTAGTAGCCGCTTACGGGAGTGGCGTTTGATGTAAGGCTGCATGAGATAACGGGCGCAGTCAAGTCAATGTGGAACATATATTGCTGCTCGCTTGTGTTAAGAGCGTTATCCGTCAAGGTTACCTTGATAATTATGTTGTTGCTTTCGATTGTTACGGGAATACTCATACTCGCCGACGTTACAAGGTTTTCATCCGTTGAATTAATCGTCCAGCCCTTTCCGTCCGCAGACGTAAGGCTTGAGGCGTTAATCGTCCTGTATGCGCTGCCGTTGGCTGTAATCTCAACAACGATATCCTTAATGCCCGCATATGTATCCTTTACAGTAATTACGGGAGTAACCGTTGTGTTGTAGTAATAGCCCTCGGTGTAATTTGCAAGGGACATGGTAATGTGGTTCGCCTCGCTGTTGTGGGTCGCCTGAGTTTCGATAATTGCGCTGCCGGGATTTACTGTTGCGCTTGTGTTGCTTACGTTATCAACAACATATGCCGTAAGAGTTCCCTTAAAGTTGGCGTTAATTTTCACTTTTCTTGTTGCCGATACCGTATCATAGCCCGTAAAGTCTGTGTCCGCCGCAGTGACTGTGCTGCCTGTGGCTGCGTCCGTAAGCGTATAGCCTATATCGGAAATTCCCGAGCTGGGCTCTGAGTCGGCTGCTGTGATTACTGCGTAAATCGTCTCCTGGCATTCGATAATGTAATTGCCCGAAGCCGCATCGTATGTGCCGTACTCGGCAAGGACGTCAACCGTATTTCCGTCCTCATCTGTAAATGTAATATCCGTTACAACGGGAGTGCTGATATCCTTGTATACAACGCTGCTCTGTTCAAATTGATTGCCCGCATTGTCCGTTACCACTACCGTTATCTCATAGCTGCCGTCGTCGTTGCGTACAGCGTCGGCTGTATTAATGGAGAATGAAACGTTCGTGGTCTTTTCGGAAAGGAGATTGTAGCTGTTGTTCACAAGAACCGTGCCGTTAATATCGGCTGTAATGCTTCTTATACCGGACTGGGTATCAACTACGTTCACCGCAAAGTCAATATCTCCCGAATACCAAACCGTGCCGTCTGCTCTGTCAAATCTGACCGCTTCAGGAGTGCTGTCGGGGATAGTGATGGTTATTGCGCCGTCTGTCTTTTCAAGCATTATTGTGTCGTTCTGTGCGTTGGTGTCCACCGCTTGAGAAGGAGTCGTCCTTGCGCAGGTGTTGCCTACGTTATCCGTTGCGGTTACGGTGATTTCCTGCTGAGACGTATAATTCTCATAGGATATTGTGAACTCGCCTTCGGTGTTTGTTTCAACCTCTGTTCCGCCTACGTAAAGAGTATATTCCTTAACGCCCGATGCGGGAGAGTCGTCTCTTGCGCCTACCGATACATGTACATCGTCATTATAGAATATACCGAAGGTAAGCAGGTTGAGAATTTCGTTCCATGTGGACTCTTCGCTTTCTGCATTAAATTCCACGGAGGTAATTACGGGAACGTCCGTATCCTTGTATACTGTCTGAGATTTTGTTGAAACGTTGTCGGCGTTATCCGTTACCGTTACCGTAAGGACATAGCTGCCGTCTGAGTTCCGAACGGCGTCTCCCGTATTGAGAGTGAGGGTCTTTTCAGCCGTTGCCGACTCCTCTTCGTAATAATCCTCATTAAACAGCTCTGTGCCGTTTATATCGGCCGTTATGTTTCTGATACCGGAGCCTTCGTCCGTTACCTTTACGGTGTAGTCAATGTCTCCGCTGTACCAAATTCTGTTGCTGCTGTCTGTGTATCTGTCCGTGCGGTCGGATTGAGAGGGGATTGTAATTTCAATATCCGCAGAGCTGTTTTCAAGCATAATTCCGTCATTGGAAGCATTTGTGTTTACGCTTGTGGGATTAACGGGGCTGCATGTATTAAGAACGTTATCCGTTACCGTTACTCTGATAAGCTCGATTGCCGCATAATCCTCATCGGAAATTGTAAATACGCCTGTGGTGTTCGTCTGAGCCTCTCTGTCGCCCACATAAAGAGTGTATTCCTTAATTCCCGCCGTGGGATCGTTGTCAACGGCGCTTACGGTTACGGTTACGTCGCTGTTAAAGAATATACCGAAGGTGAGAAGGTTGAGAGTTTCAGACCAAGCGGAGCTGTTTGCCGTAAAGGTTACATCAGTTACGATGGGAGCCGCAGTGTCCTTATAAACAGTCTTTGTTGCGGTTGCCACGTTGCCTGCGTTGTCCGTTACCGTTACGAGAATTACATAGCTGCCGTTGTCGTTGATAACCGCATCGCCTGTATTTACGGTAAATTCATCCGCCGTTGTAGTTTTTGCGTCCTGATTGTAATAGTCTTTAGTATAAAGCTCTGTGCCGTTAATTGACGCTGTAACGGTTCTTATGCCGGAAAGCTCATCGGAAGCGTTGACCGTAAAGTCAATGTCGCCCGAATACCATGCGTTTCCGTCTTTGTCGTATCTTACGGCACTGTCTGCGCTTTCGGGAATGTCGATTGTAATTGAGGAAGTACCCTGCTCAAGCATAATCGTGTCGTTGCCGGCGTTTGTATCAACGGAAGTAGGCGTAATCTGATCGCAGGTGTTGTTTACGTTATCCGTTGCCGTTACGGTGATTTCCTTCTGAGAAGTGTAATCCTCGTAAGCGATTGTGAATACTCCGTCTGTACTTACAGCGTATTCCTCGCCGCCAACATAGAGGGTGTATTCCTTAACTCCCGTTGCGGGGGAATCGTCCCTTGCAGTTACAGTTACCTTAACGTCGTCGTTGTAGAAGATACCGAATGTGATAAGGTTCCAAATGTCGCTCCAAATTGAGTTGGAAGCATCGTCTCCGCCTTCAAATATAACGGATGTGACCACCGGAACGGCAATATCCTTGTAAATTGTTGAGGTTGTGCTTGCGGTGTTGCCTGCGTTGTCGGTGTACTCAACATAAATAGTGTAGCTGCCGTCTTCATTGCGTTCGGCTTCGCTTGTATTAACCGTAAGATCTGCACTGTGAGTTTCGCTTGCGTAATAGTCAATATTTCTAAGCTCTGTACCGTTAATTTTTACGGTGATATTTCTGATACCGGATAATGCGTCCGTTACGCCGATGTTGAAGTCAACGTCCTCCGAATACCAGATTTTGCTGCCGCTGTCCGTGTAAGATGTTGCGGTAGAGGGAGCGGTGACGGAGAGAGTTATATCCTCCGTGCTGCTCTCAAGCATAATATTGCTGTTGTGAGCGTCGCTGCTTACGTCTGCGGGGTTGATCTTGCCGCTGTTATTTCCGGCATAGTCCGTTACCTCGGCTGTAATTCTCTTTAAGGCTGTATAATCCTCATAGGCAATTACAAACACGCCCGTTGAATTTGTCTCATATTCCTCTCCGTCTATGTAAAGAGTGTATGTTTCAACGGTTTCGGCGGTTGCATTTGCGTCCGCATCCAAGCGGTCAACAGCAGAAACTGTTACCTTAACGTCGTCATTGTAGAAAATACCGAAGGTAAGCAGGTTCAGAATGTCGTTCCAAACCGAATTGGGTTCGTTCGCTCCGCTTTCAAAGGTAATATCCGTGATTTCAGGTGCGGTTCTGTCGGTGTATACGGTCTGCTGTGCTGCGACCTCATTGCCTGCGTTATCCGTTACCGTAACGGTAAGGGTGTAGCTGCCGTCCGCACGCATTACGGAGTTGGCGTCCTCGGTGTCGATTGTAAAGCTGTCGCTTGTTGTCTTTGTTGCCTCTTCATTGAAGCTTGCAGTGTAAAGAGTCAGACCGTTTACAGACGCTTCAATACTTCTGATACCCGATAATTCATCGGTAACCTTAACGCTCAGAACAGCGTCCTCTGCGTACCATACTTTGCCGCTGCTGTCAGTGTGAGAAGCAATGCCGTTTTTATCCGTTCCCGGAAGAGTAATTGCAATTGCGGAAGTCCCCTTCTCAAGCATAATTGTATTGTTGCCTGCATTTGTATCAACGGAAGTAGGCGTAACCCTATTGCAGGTGTTGTTTACGTTGTCCGTTGCGGTTACGGTAATTTCCTTTTGGGAAGTATAATCCTCATATTCGATTGTGAATGTGCCGTCTGTGCTTACGGCATATTTTTCACCGCCGATGTAAAGGGTGTATTCCTTAATTCCGGAAGTAGGATAGTCATCCTCCGCAGCAACGGTTACCTTAACGTCGTCATTGTAGAAGATACCGAAGGTAAGAAGGTTAAGAGCTTTCTCCCATACGGATTTGGGCTCGTCCGCTCCGCCCTCAAAGGTTACAGCCGTAACAACGGGAACTGAAATATCCTTGTAAACCGTTGAGGTTGCGCTTGCGGTGTTGCCTGCGTTGTCTGTGTACTCAACATAAACGGTGTAGCTGCCGTCTTCATTGCGGGCGGCTTCGCTTGTATTGACCGTAAGACTTTCGCTGTGAGTTTCGCTTGCGTAATAATCGATATTTCTAAGCTCTGTGCCGTTAATGCTGACGGTAATGCTTCTGATACCGGACAAGTCATCCGTTACGGCAATGTTAAAGTCAACGTCATCGGAATACCAATAATTGTTCTTTGAATCCGTATAATCGGGCGCAGCTACGGAAACGGTTATGTCCTCCGTATCGCTTTCAAGCATAATCATATCGCTGCCTGCGTTTGTATCAACGGAAGTGGGCGTAACCTGAGCACAGGTGTTGTTTACGTTATCCGTCGCCGTTACGGTGATTTCCTGCCGCTCGTCATAATCCTTATAATCGATTGTGAATACGCCCGTTGAATTTGCTGCGTACAGCTCTCCGCCGATGTAAAGGGTGTACTCCTTAACTCCCGTTGCGGGGGAATCGTCTCTTGCCGTTACAGTTACCTTAACATCGTCATTGTAGAATGTGCCGAAGGTAAGCAGGTTCAGAACATCCTCCCAAACAGACTTGGAAGCGCCGTCTCCGCCTTCAAATATAACGGATGTAACCACCGGAACGGCAATATCCTTGTAAATTGTTGAGGTTGTGCTTGTGGTGTTGCCTGCGTTGTCGGTGTACTCAACGCAAATTGTGTAGCTGCCGTCCTCGGCTCTTACCGCTTCGCTTGTGTTGACGGTCAATTCCTCGCTGTGTGTTTCACTGTAGTAATAGTCAATATTTCTAAGTTCCTTACCGTTAATTGTTACGGTGATATTTCTGATACCGGAATATGCGTCCGTTACGGCGATATTGAAGTCAATGTCCTCCGAATACCAGATTTTGCTGTCGCTGTCCGTATAAGATGTTGCCGTAGAGGGAGCGGTGACGGAGAGAGCTATTTCTTCCGTGCTGTTCTCAAGCATAATATAGCTGTTTTGAGCATTGCTTTCTACATCCGTTGGGCTGACAATGCTGCTGTTATTTCCGGCATAGTCCGTTACCATGGCTGTAATAAGCTTTCCGGAGGTGTAATTCTCATAGGTGATTGTAAATACTCCGTCTTCGTTTACGTCATATTCCTCGCCGTCTATGTAGAGAGTGTATGTTTTAACCGTGTCGGCGGTTGCACCTGCACTTTCGTCCAAACGGTCAACGGCAGAAACCGTTACCTTAACATCATCATTGTAGAAAATACCGAAGGTAAGCAGGTTCAGAATGTCATCCCAAACCGAATTGGGTTCGTCCTTGCCGCTTTCAAAGGTAATATCCGTGATTTCAGGAGCAGTCATATCGGTATAAACGGTCTGCTGTGCTGAGATCTCGTTGCCTGCGTTGTCCGTTACCGTAACGGTAAGGGTGTAGCTGCCGTCTTTTTCTATTACCGAATTTGCCTCCTCGGTGTCGATTTCAAAGATGACGCTTGGTATTTTGTCATCCTCTTCATTGTATCTTTCTTTGACAAGAGCCAAACCGTTTACATCGGCTGTAATGCTTCTGATACCGGACAATTCATCGGTAACGTCAACGGTCAGAACAGCGTCCTCTCCGTACCATCTGCGATTTTCGCTGTCGGTGTAAGAAGCAATTCCGTTTTTGTCCGTTTCGGGAAGGGTAATTGTAATTGAGGAGGTACCCTGCTCAAGCATAATTGTATTGTATCTTGCATTTGTCTCAACATCATCATCGGTGGGACTGACGGGTTCGCAGGTGTTGTTTACATTATCCGTTACGGTTACGGTGATTTCCTTTTGCTCGTCATAAGTCTCATAGTCGATTGTGAACTCGCCCGTTGAATTTGTTTTGTACAGCTCTCCGCCGATATAAAGGTTGAATTCCTTAATGCCGGTGGCAGGAGCGTTATCCTCTGCCTCAACGGTTACCTTAACGTCGTCATTGTAGAATATACCGAATGTAAGCAGGTTAAGGGCTTCGGACCAAGCGGAGCCGTCTGCGGTAAAGGTTATGTCTGTCACAACGGGATCAGTTGTGTCCTTGTAAACCGTCTTTGTTGCGGTTGTCACATTGCCTGCGTTGTCCGTTACATTTACTGTGAGAACATAGCTGCCGTTGTCATTGATATCCGCATTGCCTGTGTTTACGGTAAATTCATCCGCCGTTGTAGTTTTTTCATCTTTATTGTAATAGCTCTCGGAGTCGTCCGAATTGTAAAGCGGTGTGCCGTTGATTGACGCTGTAATGTTTCTTATACCGGAAAGCTCATCGGAAGCGTTGACCGTGAAGTCAATATCGCCCGAATACCATGCGTTTCCGTCTTTGTCATACCTTACAACGCTGTCCGTGCTTTCGGGAATGTCGATTGTAATTACGGAGCTGCCCTGCTCAAGCATAATCGTGTCATTGTTTGCATTTGTGTCATCAACATCCGTGGGGCTTACTGCGTTACAAGTATGATTTACATTATCCGTTGCCGTTACGGTAATTTTCTTCTGAGAAGTGTAATCATCGTAAGTGATTGTGAATACTCCGTCCGTGTTTTCGGCGTATTTCGTGTCGTCTAGATAAAGGGTGTAACCCTTAACTTCCGTTGCAGGAGACTCATCTTTTGCCGTTACGGTTACCTTAACGGCGTCATTGTAGAATGTACCGAATTTAAGCAGGTTCAAAATGTCGTCCCATATTGAGCCGGAAGCATCGTCTCCGGCTTCAAAGGTAACAGAGGTTATTTCGGGAGCGTCCGTATCCTTGTAAACCGTTGAGGTTGCGCTTGCGGTGTTGCCTGCGTTGTCGGTATACTCAACGTAAATAGTGTAGCTGCCGTCTTCATTGCGTTCGACTTCGTTTGTATTAAGGGTAAAGGTCTTTTCAGCCGTTGCCGACTCCTCTTCGTAATACTCCTCGTAAAACGGCTCACTGTCGTTGATTTTAGCTGTTATACTTCTGATACCGGATAACTCATCCGTTACGGTAACGCTGAACTTAACATCGTCTGAATACCAGATTTTGCCTTCGGCGTCCTCATACATATTAGCGCCGGTTGCGGAAATCGTGATTTCTTCCACGCTGCTCTCAAGCATAATCGTGCTGTTTTGTGCATTTGTCTCAACATCGGTGGGGCTAAAGGGTTCGCAGGTGTTGTTTACGTTATCCGTCGCCGTTACGGTAATTTCCTTCTGCTCGTCATAATTCTCATATTTGATTGTAAATGTGCCGTCTGTACTTACAGCGTATTCCTCGCCGCCTATATAGAGGGTGTATTTCTGAATATCCGAAGCGGAAGTTTCCTCTTTATCCTCTGCTTCAACGGTTACCTTAACATCGTTATTGTAGAATATACCGAATGTAAGAAGATTAAGGGCTTTTTCCCATGCGGATTGAGGCTCATCCGCACCGCCTTCAAAATTGATTGAAGTAATCACGGGGTCGGTTTTATCAATGACAAATTCTCTTGTCTCTGCTACCGTAGTGCCCGCCTGATCGGTAACGGTAAAGGTAACGCTGTATGTACCGTCCTTTGTGAAGGTGACGGATGTCTTTGCAACTGTATCGTCTCCGTTGCCTGTTGGCAGTGTGGGATATGAGTATCCTTCTCTGCTATAATCATCCGCACTTATTTCTTCGCCGTTCAGCGTACCCGTAACCTCAAAGCTTTTAATGTCTCTTTCTGTAATTGCAAAACCGAAGGTTACGTCGCAGCTGTAGTAATCAAGGCCGGACTCGTCGGTGTAGTTATCCGTCTCATCCGCTTCCGGCTCTGCTACATCAATAGTGGGATCTGTCATATCTATGCCGAAGGTTACCGTTTTTTCCGTTGTGTTGCCGGCGTAGTCCTGCATTTTAACCGTTACGGTAATGCTGCTGCAGTTGTCGCTAACGGTAAATGTTCTTGCCGCCTTGGTTACGACTGTATTTGTGTAACCGCTATCTCCAAATTCTACTTCATCTGTTTTAATATCCCAGCCGTAATTTTCCAGCTTATCGCTTCCTAAGGTGCCGAGAGTGGTTGTTGAACCTCTTATGCTCCATGAAACAGATGCAATACCTACTTCTTTATCGGTTACAGTTACCTCAACTGTCTGTTCAGCATTGTAAATAACGCTATTATCAACGCCTTCAATAGCAACATGAGTTCCCGCACTTTCATGCTTGTCTAAGGTTTCATCCGCAAGCAAGCCCAAATTATAACCGTCCTCAACGCTATTGCCTAAATTATCATAGGGAATAACATGGATTTCGCCGTTAAAGCCCGATGAAAGGCTGAATGTTACGGTGCCGTCCTCGCCGACAACAAGAGGATACGTTTTCGATTGATTGTCTGTTTCAGCATCTACCGTATAATAGCTTACCATGCTTTTGTTCTTATCAGAGCCTATACCGCAGCCTGCGTCCTCCAGTGTTACCGTAACCTCTGCTTCATTATTGAATATAAGATAGCCTGTTCCGCTGATATCAGTGTAGTTCAAGCTGTCGCTGCCGTTTACAGTAACGCTTGCAATTGTGGGAGCGGTTGTATCGATACCGAAGGTTTCCTCAGCGGAAGTACATGTATTCCCCGCCATATCGGTAACAGTATATGAAACTTTGTATACGCCGTCCTTGGTAAAAGCAACAGTCTGTACATATTGGCTGTTATCGCCGTTGCCGTTCCCGTCCGTCTTTCCGTTGTCCGTTACGGTTATACCGTTATCGCTGTAGTTTTCGGAGTCAATTACTTCAAATTTTCCGTCATCGTTTTTCTTTTCAATTGTCCATGTCCAGCCGGCATCGGCAATTTCTCTTTCGGTTACCGTTGCGGTAAGAGTTCTGCCGCCGTTGTACCATGTAAGTCCTTCGCCGTCTGTGTATGTAGCGGTGCCGCCTTCTGTGTATTCCTCTGCACCCTCGGGCTTAGTGGAATCGATATTAAAGGTATATGTTTCCTCGGATGTGTTGCCGCAGTTGTCCGTCATTTTAACGGTAATTTTAATATTGCTGCAATTTTCATTATTGGCGATGAAGTCAAGGGTCATTTCCGCCGATGTAATAAGCCCGCCGTCACTTTCATTCCAGTCGGAGAAATCGTCCTTTGTATATGTGCCGCCGTATGTGCCGTTAAGACTGTCGCCCTCAACATCAACGGTAATCTCCTTTATTCCCGCATAGTTATCTGTAACGGTTATAATGGGATTTACCGCTTCACTGTACCAGCAATCGTCCGTATAATCATCAAGAGCCATTGCAATATGAGTTTCCTCATCATGAGCCTCCTGAGTTTCAATTATAATGCTGTCGGGAGTAACCTCCTCGGCTTTGTTGCCTGCGTTGTCCGTTGCATAGGCAATAATATCACCCTTAAATCCTGCAGGTGCAATAAACGTAATCGAGCCGTCTGCATAAACATCTTCGCTTACCCATTCTTTATCGGCTTCGGTTTTGTCATATGAAACAAGCTTATAATGAATTTTGCAAAGTCCGGAGGATGCCGCCGTAACGTTGCTGTCCATGCCGTTGTCTGTGGCGGTGATTGTCACCTCTGTATCTTTTTGGAAGTAATACTTGTATTCCGGTTCATCGGAATTTAACGGGTCTGCTTTTACGGGAGTTTCACCGTCAAAGAGAATTTCCGTAATATAAGGTTCTGTATCATCCACATAGAACGTAAATTCATCTTTGCTATCGTTGCCCGCAGCGTCATAAACCGTTGCGGTAACGGTATAGCTGCCGTCAGAAGATGGCTCTGACAAAACAAGTGTTGTCTCAACAGTTTCCTTTAAATCATCCTTTGTAGCCGCTGTGAACTCACATTCAGTAAATGTGTATTTAACTTTATCACCGTTATCATCTACTGTATAAGTAACTTCGTATTTTACAATACCGGAATCCTCATCCGATGCGCTGAATGTTATTTCGGGGATTTTGCTGTACCAGCTGTTCCCCTCGCCGTCTGTATAATTGGCATCGTCATGGTTCAGCTTAACCTCGGGATCATTCTGTTCCCAAGTAATTATATCTATTCCGTTTGAAATACCGCTTGTCGCTTTTTGCTCTGTTTCATTGCCTGCATTATCCGTTACTGTTACGGAAACAGTGCCCTTGAAAACATTGTTCTCGTCAACCATATTGGAAAAATCAGTGTCTGCAATTGTAAATACGGCTGTGCCGTCACTCTCATTGTACTTGCCCTCATATGGTTTGGTCGTGCTTCCGTCTTCGGATGTTGCGGTAAGAGTGATTTTATCCTCTGTCAAGCCGGACTCATTGTCTGAAAGAGTAACCGTAACCTTTACTCCCTCATTGTAATAACCGCCGTAAGTAAGTGTGTTTAAAAAGCTATCAATCGCCGTATCGCCTGTTCTCTCAAAGTTGAACCAGGTCACTTCAGGGTCTGCGGTATCAAGCTTAACGGTTACGCTGTTCTCGCCCGTATTGCCCGCATTGTCCTCGGCACAAACGGTAATTGTGTGTGTTCCGTCTTCAAGCCCCAAATCGGCAATATTAATTTTATCGCCTGTAAATTCCGTTTCAGAGTCGTCATCGATTGTATAATAGCGTTTAAGCTCTCCCGAACCGCTATCTGCAACAGATACGCCTATTTTTTCACCCTCGGCAGCGGTAATCCATGCACCATCATCTTCGTATGTGAGAGAAACCACAGGATCGGTTCTATCGAAATTTAACGCTATATTTTCTATTTTTGTCTCATTGTCCGCATTATCCGTAACGGTGACTGTAAGGGTATACTTGCCCTCTTCCAAGCCCAGCTTCTTTACGGAGAGAATATATTCATCGTCTGAATTTTTATCTATTATATCTTCTTCAATAGTCTCACCGTTTTGTGTAAGGGTATATTCGACGGTTTTAACGCCGCTTGCATCTTCGTCTTCGCCCTGAATATCCACGGTTATATCAAAATCAGTGTCATTGAACCAACCGCCGACATATTCATCATCACCGCTCTTGAGAGTTACATCGGGAGCAGTTTTGTCCATATAAACCGTAACGTTTTCTTCTGCTACATTGCCCGCATTATCCGTAACGGTTATAACGATTTCATTTTTGCCGTCTGATAATTTATCTGCCCCAATAGTAAATTCGGTTAAGTCTGCCGCAATGGTATCTCCTTCAATGCCGTTTACCATATATCTTATTGAAGCGATACCTGAAGGTTCATCGGCTATTTCGCTTACGGTAATAGGGGTGTAGTTTTCTTTGTTTACATAGTCGGTTGTGCCGTTGCTGACCGTAAATTCGGGATCGGTTATGTCTACCTTAACCGTAAAGGTTTCTCTCGGGATGCCATTCACATATACATAAATAGTATGAGTTCCCTCTTTAATTTGTTCTGTTCCGCTTACGGAGATTTCTCCGTCTTCAATTTCGTAATGAGTTGCATCATCATCTATTGTGAAGTAAGCTGTGTCACTGGCGCTCATTCCGGTTATGGTAATGGTACCCTCGTTTGTCCAGTCACCGTTATAATCATAGGTGACAATATAATCTGCGGATACGGTATATTCTACGCTGACTTCACTATAGTTGGATGTATCCGAATCGTCAGGTGTGAATGTGGCTGTAATTGTTGCTTCGCCTTTAAAATAGCCTATAGTGATATTGCCGTTTGCATCAACATTCGCAAAGCTTTCATTGGAGCTTGTATATGTAACCTTGCCGTAGCCGTATATGTCGCTTGCAATTGTAAAAGGATTGGCAATAGTCGCACCGTATCCTACGTTTGCACTGCCGCTAACATCGCAAGTAATAGCTTTATCGGAAGGTGTTACCGTAACGGCTGCCGTTGCGTTTGCCCCTTTATACTCATCATCGGCTGCAACAGTCATGGTTATGGTGGCTTCACCCACGCCTTTGGCTGTAACCGTGCCGTCACTGTCAACCGCGGCAACGCTGCTATCAGAAGAGCTGTAAGTTATATCTCCGTGTTCCGCAGAAGCGTTAAGATTGCCTGTTTCGCCGTAAACCAATTCTAAAGCGTTTTTGGCTGTGATTGAATTTTCAAGCAAGTTTGCTTCGGCAACGCCCGTGCTTTCCTCCTCGCCGTTATCTATGGCAAATACCAAGAAGCCTGCGGGAAATGCGGAAAATACAATTAAAAGTGAGAGAATTACCGCAAGTACCTTATTAAAGCTTTTCTTCATTTGTATTCACACCTTTCTTTTTATCTCTGTTTGAAATTATATATTCATAAATACTGTCGTTGAAATAAATATGCAGATTAAATGACAGTAACAGTATACCGATGGCAATGCACATAAGAACCGTGCTTGTTGTCTGCGCCGCAATCAAAATAATGGTCAAAACGGCAAAGACAATAAATACTATATCCGCAGCAGCAGCCGCTTTGTTCCTGAAGAAATTTACAATTCCGAAAAATCTGTAAATCCTCATTCCCGCTGATTTGCCGCTGTACATTTTATCAATCTCTTTTTTCTTTATCAGCTTTATCACAAGCAAAGCCGCATAGGAGTAAATGAGGAAAATATAGAACAGTGAAACGACCAACGTTGACACGGCAATTTTTGAGGATGAACCGCTGAAGCTCAGCATCGGGAAGAAAAACAAAATCACCGAACTGATTATCATTGTCACAAGAACGGAGCTCATTATCGGCTTGATATTTATGCTCCTGCTGTCCGTTTTTGCCGCCGCATTTTTATTGCTGCGTTCGGGCTCCTTCTTCTTTTTCCCGTCCTTATCCTTTTTTACCGGCTCGGTCTTGTCCTTGGGAGCGTCTATATCGGAGGCTTTCCGCTTTTTTTCGGTTTTGTTCTTCGGAGCGGACTCGGTGAATTTCTTTGAAAATGAGTCCCCGTCTCCGCCGTCAAAAAGCCTTTCATCGGCTTTTTTCTCCTGTGCGGGAGCGTCAAACAGCTCCACTTTTTCCACAGCGGCATTATTTTTATCTGCGTCCTCTTTGTCCGCCAAAGGAGCTTGTCCGTCTGTAACCGACGTCTGCTCCGCTGTATTTTCGACAGAAGCGGAAGTATTTTTCCTGCGTCTCAGGCTTGAGGACTTTAAGAACTCATTTTTCAGCGATTCGGGAATTGCTCCCATTCCTTCCTTTGAAGAAGTCACGCCTTGTTCCTTTTCATTTTCTGTTGACATTTTCATCCCTCCGATGAGTTCGAGTAAAAACTATCTTATCCTATATATTCCTTTGACTCCGCAAAAACATAATCCTTGATTATCTTGAAGCCTTCGTATTTTATATCGTTGGCGGTAAGCACACGGGTGGCATTTTCGGATTTAACGGAAGCCGATGCTTTGGATGAAGCAAGCCTGTCGCCCATAGACGGCTCTGCGCCGGCGGCGGGTTTTGCAGCTATGCGCTGACCGGTTCTTCCCGTATTGGATTTTACCGCAACATTAGAGGTGGTAACGTTTGAGATAAGCTTTCCCGACGGGTCGTATATCTCAACTCTCTTTTTATTCTCCTTGCTCTTGTTATAGTCCTCCATATAGTTCACAACGTACTTTCCGCTTAGCTCTCTGCGGATTTTTCGGATATTGAACATAAAGAACATAACTATTGCAATTATCATAAAAACTGCTGCGGCAACGAAAAATACTATTGACAAATAAGACCAAGTTGAACTGGACATTTAATTCATTCCTTTGCTGTATAATTAACCTTTGCTGTATAATTAACTGTTTGCAATATAAATCTTGTAAATATTTTTGGCTGCTGCAAAACGGTTTGATATTACCGTATCAACCAGATTGTTGGAAATTTCGACTGCGGTTATTCCGCTTGTAACTCCCGAGCCTGCGTCAACCGACTCTTTGGAATCGATATTGATAACGTCTTTGCCCGTCTGACTTTCAGCCCTTGAGCATACGTCCTCAAAGCTTTCGCCGTAAACAATCGTATAAAGCTTGTCTACCTCGTCCGCCGTAACTCCGGCGCTTTTCACCTTGCTGAGATACGCCTGCTGAGACAGTACATACATATAGGAGTAGTAAACTATTGTCAATCCCGTCTGATCCTCTCCGAAGCTTTCGTTAACTATGTCGTACAGATCCAAAAGCTCTCTGAAATCCGCCGCATAATCCGTACTGCTGCCTTCCTCAACGTAAGCGGTGCTGCTGCTTTGAGAAGAGGGATACGCAGCAAGAATACTTTTTGCCATTATATAGAACGCCTTCGACATTTGAAGATTATTTTCGCTGAATATCGTTGTATCGTATGTACTGTTTTCAAGATTTAATTTGCTGTCATCGCATATATACTCAAAGCAGTTTTGAATGGATTTCATTATCTTGCTTGAGCTTGAGCTTTGAAGCTTACTGTAATACAATCTTCCGCGGTAATAGCACGCCTTTGCGAAATACGCTCTGTCATCCTGATCCAGCTGATCGTAAACGCTCGCTTCGCTTCCGTCATCCTCACAGTACTCGTATACGTCAACCTGAAGATAATCATCGTTGATTGATGAGTCGGAGCCGCCTGATGAATACAGGTTATACAGTGCTTCGTAATACTCGGCGCACGCCTTTATTTTATCGGAGGCCTCAAAGTAATCCTCTTTCGTAATATTGTGAAGTGCGGTTGACAAATCACTTTCCGCTTTAGCGGAGTCCTCAAATACGGCAAGATTTTCCTCCAGGCTTTGAGTAACGGTTGCGCTTCTCATTCCCAGACTGCCTATACCTAAGCCGATGCAGACTACGCACATAACAATCATGGCGATAAAGGACATATATTTTCTGCGCTGATTAATTCTCCTGCCCTTGTCAAATTCCTGAATATTATCAAGAACATATCTAATCTCATCACAGGACTGAAATCTGTCGTCGGGATTAAGCTGTATGCACTTTTGAATCAAATATTGAAGTCCGTCGTAAAAATCGGGATTTATCTGTTTTATGGGATAAAGCTCATAGGGCGGCTCGCAGGGGTTTTTGCCCGTTACAAGGTGGTAGAGAGTTACGCCGAAGCTGTAAATATCCGTTCTTGCGTCTGTCTGTCCCTTTCCGCCGAACTGCTCGGGAGCTGCGTATCCTCTCGTTCCGAGGCTTTCCGTGTCCGCCGTCTTTGAACGCTTATACTCTCTGGCAATACCGAAGTCGATAAGCTTAACCGTTCCGTCAGGCTTAAGCATAATGTTGGCAGGCTTCATATCCCTGTAGATTATGGGCGGCTCGCAATTGTGGAGGTAGTAGAGAACGTCGCAAAGCTGCTTGCCCCATTCGATTACCACATCCTGGTCCTGAGCGCCGTACAGCTCCAAAATCTTGCTTAAAGGCTCGCCCTCTATATAGTCCATTACGACATATATAATGTTGGATTCCTCTATAATATCCACAATTCTGGGAAGCGCCGGATGATCGAGCTTTTTCATAAGGTTGGCTTCCGCAATAAGGCTTGATACAACTATCTCATTGTTTGCATCGTTTGCCTTTCTCGCTATTTCCTTAATAGCCCACTGTTTGTTAAGCCTTATATCCATTGCAAGGTAGACAACAGACATACCGCCTCTGCCTATTTCCCTGAGTATTTCATATTTGCCGTCTACCAGCGTACCGATTGCAGCCAAATTATGTCACCGTCCCTGAACGTTAATTGCCGGATTTCACTTCCGATTTTTGTCTTGAATATTAAGACGTTCTTCTTATACCGCTTTTACACAAAGAGCCGTAATATTGTCTGTTTCTCCCCGCTTTTTGTTTAAGTCCACAAGACCTGTGAGAGCGTTTTTTATATCCTGCTCATTTTTAATAAGATTGGGAGACAAAAGCCCGTAAATTTCCTTTTTATCAAGCTCATGAACAAAGCCGTCCGAGCAAAGCAAAAAGCATGTATTTCTGCCTATCTTGCCGGAAGTATATTCCGTCCGTATGTTTTTTGCGGCGCCCAAGCACTGCAAAAGCACATTCCTTCTTGAGTCCTTTTTCGCCTGCTCTTCGGTTATATGCCCAAGAGACACCTCTCTTGCCACAACGGATTGATCCTTTGTAAGCTGAACAAGCTCTTTATCTATTTTATACGCCCTCGAATCGCCTAATTGAGCGGTTAAATATGCATCGTTTACAATAAGCAGCGCCGTAAGAGTGGTTCCGAGCTGAATGTTTTCGTTTATGCCGTACCTGTACACCAATTCATTCTGCTTGTTTATAAGCGTCTCCCAAGCGTTCTTTATTATCGACATACCGAAATCCCGAACCTGGAGCAGACGGGGAAGATCCTCGTTGAACCAACGGGAAAAAGCCCTTATTACGGTTGCGCTGGCAAGCTCTCCCTTTTGAAGACCGCCCATTCCGTCACATACCACAACCATGCATACCTGACCGAATTTTGTTTCGGCTACTTTAATGCACATACTGTCCTGGTTGGTCTTTTTTCTTATTCCCACATCGGTGTGAGAAGCAGTAAGAAAATTCACGTACATTCACCTTGTTTCACATAAATTTGGTTGTATATTTATTTTACGTAGAAATCAAAAATCTCATTTGCAAGCACAACTTTTGACCCTGTATCTATTTCGTTTTTCTCGAAGGGAACCGCTTCTTTTCCGTCCACATATACTTTGTTTGTGGAGTTGTTGTCGATAATGTAAAATTTTCCGTTTTCAATAACAACCGTAGCGTGGTACCTGCTTATAAGAGCGTTGCCCTGAATAACGTAATCCATATCCCTGCCGGATCCCATTGTGAAATAATTTTTTGTAATATAAATCGCCTGAGAGTTGACAAAACGAATGAAAAACGCCGTTTTTTCCACTACGTCTCCCGACAGAAGAACCGTATCGTACTGTGATATATCGGCTTTTGACTCCAGACCGGAATCCGCCATCGCCTTTGCAAGTCCCTCCGCTCCTATAAGCGTGGGATTTACATCTATTTCGCCGTGAAGTCCCGGCATTGTCGTTTCGCTTTCGGAGAAATCCTCCGCTTCGCTGTTTTCTTCCGTATTTTGCACGCCGTTCTCGGAATACCGTCCATCCTCCGGGCTTTCGCTTTCGTATAAAATGTCGGAGCTTACGCCTTCTCCTTGATTTTCATCGCCGTACTTGGTTTTTATTCCCGTAATATAATCGGAAATAGAGTGGTCATTGTCCTGCTCATCGGAAATTTCATCATTGTCCTCTGTCATAAGCACCGTTGAATTTTCATTGTAATCATCATCAAAAACGGGATTGACGGGCTCCTGCTCAAGCATTCCGCCGTTTTCCTCTGTCATAAG
>JAJQGK010000081.1:29355-44957 GCA_021200555.1 Clostridiales bacterium
AAACGGGATTGACGGGCTCCTGCTCAAGCATTCCGCCGTTTTCCTCTGTCATAAGGACTGTTGAATTTTCGTTGTAATCGTCTTCTTCGGGAGCAAATCCTCTCATATTCATATTGGGGCTGAGAACGGTCGTCTCCCCTTCGTTTGAAACATTTGCCATTCCCGGATTGAGAACCGTGGTTTCTCCTTCATTTGAAACACGTGCAACTCTCGGACTGAGAATTGTCGTCTCGCCTTCATTTGAAACAGGCGACGGCGTTCCGCTGAGTTTATTGCTTATAAGGTCGTTAAGATAGCGGTTTGCGCCCTCGGAGCCGGATGAATTAAAAACAGAAAACGACGTATATAAATCATTGTACGCATTTTCATTGCCGCCGAAAAAGCCATGTATTTCGGAAAATAAATTTTGCAGAGAATGAGACGGATCAAAATCAAAGCCCGGCGCATACATTACTTTAACAGCGCCGTCCCGCTCAATACATATGCAGTCGGCACGAAAAACAATTCCCCGAGGGTCAAGCTTTGCGGCGGAACACTGCTCGAAAATACCGTACAGCTGCTTGAGAAGCTCGGCGGTTGTCCTGACAGCCGCAATCAGCTCGGTATGACCTGCCATAACATCTCTGTATGCGGTGCCGGATTGATTCTCAAATTTCACCAAAACCTTCGAATGTTTAAGCGTAACGGTATAGGGAATGAAAAACCGGTTCTGAATTTCGTTAAGGAAACAAACAGCCTGATAATTCATCTCAGCCTGTTTCGGGAATTTAATTGTGGCGCTGCCCCTTGAAACACTTTTAATTTTGTACATACAGACCCTCCGAAAAACAATAAAAACAAAAAAATTACGCAATTCGACATACTATTCTGACTTATTATATCAACTATCATTTTATGCGGCAAGATGTGACAAATAAGATTTTTTCATAAAAAAGTTTGTCACAGTATGGACATTTGGGATAAAAATGTAGTATAATGCAAGTATTACGGGGGAAAATCATAATAAGCGCCGGTTTAAACGGATACACAGCTGATTTTAAGGGGCTTTTTGCTGAAATACGGCAGAAGGTTCATTATATTCGGCATCTGCGTGTACTCAAATCGGGGGCTACATAGTAAGGACTGACGCATATATGACTTCTTTCGGAGAGTACTTAAATAATTTAATGCAAAAGTACAGCTTGACGATTTCCCGCATAGCCACAAAGGCTAACATTGACAGAACGCTCTTAAGCAAGGTTCTCAGCGGCAGCAGAACGCTGAACAGCCCGACATTCCAAAATCTTCTGTCGGCACTGGAGCTCACCTTGTACGAAGAGGAAACTCTTACCGAGCTTTACGCTTCATCCTATTTCGGCGACAAGAAATATGCCAAAATAATAATTTTGCGTAAATTCCTTCAAAATGAAATTCACTTACAAAGGAAGCTGTATCGGTTAAATGCAGCGCCCGGAATTGAAGAGGACTTCGGCGAAGATATGTACTTAAATATCAATTCTCAAAGTGATTTTTATGATGCCGTAAACAAGCTGTTAAATTCCGAGATGAAAGCCTCGGCTCCGATTTTATATACAAATTACTCCTTTGACACAAGCCCTCTTAACAGACAAATCCTCAGTTTTTTGTCATCCTGTGAAAAAACAGTTGATTTTAAGCATCTTATATGCTTTAGAGCTGCCGACAGAATAAGCAACGATCTTGTTCACTTTTTGGACTCCCTTTCCTTTGCCCGTTTGGGATATGAAACCCACTACTACATAAGCGGCGAAACTGTGCATAATTTTGACAGCATTTTCCCTTATTACATCATTGCGACATCGGGAATGATTTTTTACAACGAATCAGCGACAATAGGAATTGCAATGAAGGCAAAGGAATTTAAAAATAAATACAGAGATGAATTTTCAAAAAAGATAGGTCTTTGCCGTCTTGTGGCGAAAATTCTCCGTTCTCCCGATGAAGTAAGGGATTTTTGTCTTCCGTACTGCACCAATTTCCATAAGATGCAAAGCGTCAGCAACCGCCTCAGCTTGTATATAACCGATGAAACCCTTTCCCTTTTGAAATACGACAAATCCAACGAGCAAATAACGGACTATCTTTGCACGCTGTGCGATATAAACAGCCATTTACTGTTGGATCTCAATTATCACGATATTATATTGTACAAAGATGCCGTCACGGATTTTGTAAGGACGGGCGTTATTCATGGAATTAATCCGAACTTCGATATTTATGTGGCGGAGGAGGACAGGGACAGCTTTTTACTGTACATTCTCGATTATATTGAGCAGAAAAATATGTCTTTCAGAATTACATCCGATAAAATGAACCGGCTTTCCCGTGAAATTATGATAACGGTAATACGCAGCGAAACCTACAAAAATGATGTATTTTTCACGAACCTTCCGGCTTCGGATGACGCATACGACACCGGCTACTCCGTCCTTGCGGCCTGTAATTATTCAATTATCGACGATTACAGCAATTTCATCGAGTATTTAAAGCTGTTTTCTTACACGGAAAATACAGATACAAGCATAAACTACCTGAAAAGCCAGATAACGTTTTTGCAAAAAATGTATTCCGCTTAAATTCCGCAAATACAAAAAAATACAAAAAAACCGCCCTCATGAAGCAAAAGCTCCGTGAAAGCGGTTTTATTTAAGATAATAGCTAAGTAACCACTGATTAAGTAAGCACTGATTAAGCAACCACTGATTAAAGCATAGCCGCAAAGCCAAATCCGAGGCTTGTGAAAATAACGGCGGCTATTATTATAATCAAAGTCAGCACGAGCCAAACGATAAGCTGCGCTCTGAAAAAGTTTGCGCGGTTTTTCTGTTCTCCCATGCACGCAAAGACAATACAGATAATCAGGCTTATAAGCCCTAAGCAGTGCGCCAAAACAGACCAGCCTATATACTGTCCTATAGACGTTACCTTTTCCACAGGCTCCTGCATGGGGTACTGCTGATATTGGGGCTGCTGATACGGGGGCTGCTGATACGGGGGCTGCTGATACTGATACGGCGCATAATTTTGTCCGTTATTTGTGCCGAAAGAATATCCGCAATACGGACAAGAAGCCGCACCCTCTTTTAATTCGGCTCCGCAATTGGTACATCTCATTGTGAACATCTCCTTTTACAATACACGTAATACTCTTACGCCTAACACGGCATAATTTTCAAAAAATTATAGGAATTTGTCCTGCTATATCCATTGAACGGGACGTTACCTCACATTCAACCGCAAGCAGTCTTACTCCCGACTCCGACGCCTTTTGGAGCATTTCACCAAATTCCCTATGCGTCTCATAATTCGGAGTAAAATACTTCATTCCCTTCATCTGCAATACAAACAGCATCATAGCGTCAAAGCCCTGCCCGACAGCAGCGGTAAGCTCCTTTAAATGCTTCAATCCCCTTTCGGTGGGTGCATCGGGAAACATAGCAACGCCGTCCCTTTCAAGGGTTACGCCTTTAACCTCGATAAAGGCTTTTGAATTTTCTCTTTCAGCATAAAAATCAAAGCGGGACGAACCGAATGAGCGTTCGGGAAAAATATCGTACCCTTTAAACAGTGACGGCAAAAACTCTTGGGCTGCCTTGTTCGGCGCCTGAGAGTCTATATTTATAAGAAGTCCGTTTTTGTTTACGGCAATGAGGTCATACGCCGTTTTTCTGGACGGATTGCCGCTTTCGGCAAGAAAAACCTCCGCTCCCTCAACAAGCAGCTCACGGCATCTTCCCGTATTTTTCACATGGCTGACGATTTCCTCTCCGCCCAATAATACATTTGCGATAAATCTGTTGGGTCTTGAAATAAATTCAGCCCGCACAACTTTATTGTATTCCATATATTCAAATACTCTTTGATTAAATTACATACACAACAATTAAATTTCTTGATGTTTGATTTCATTTTAAGACATTTTTTAAAATTTGTCAATAAATTTCCAAAAAAAGAAGAAGCCGCTCACACGGAACAGCTTCATTTGGTGGATGCTAACGGACTTGAACCGCTGACCCTTCGCACGTCAAGCGAATGCTCTACCGGCTGAGCTAAGCATCCTTATTAATTTACTTTGACATTATACATTAAACCTTGCCCCTGTGTCAAGTGCAATTATAATTTTTCTTCCGATTTAAAATTCCGAAAAAATTTAAAAAAATTTAAATTCGGTAGTGCAATTTCCGGATACATATTGTATAATAAATAATGTATGACTTCAAAATCCACAGGTTATGACCAATTACACACTTCGGGAGAGTTTATTATGTTTGACAGGCTAAAGGAAGATATACGCTGTGTTAAGGAAAGAGATCCTGCGGCGACATCCGTTCTTGAGATACTTTTCCTGTATCCGGGACTTCACGCCGTAAGGTCGCACAGGCGGGCAAATTGGTGTTACAGGCACAATCTTCACTTTACGGCTCGTTGGATTTCCCAACGCTCAGCGAGAAAAACGGGAATAGAAATTCATCCCGGCGCAGACATAGGAAAAAGGCTTTTTATTGATCACGGCACGGGAGTCGTTATAGGCGAAACAACGGAAATAGGCGACGACGTTACCATTTACCAGGGCGTGACGTTGGGCGGTACGGGCAAGGACGTAGGCAAACGTCACCCAACTGTCGGGAACAACGTTATGATAGGAGCGGGAGCAAAGGTTTTGGGGCCCGTTAAGATTGGCGACAACACAAAAATTGCGGCTGGAGCCGTGGTTGTCCATGAAATTCCGCCAAATTCCACAGCCGTGGGCGTTCCCGCAAGAGTTGTCAAGCAGGACGGAATAAGAGTTGACAATCTCGACCAGATACATATCCCCGACCCAACAGCCCAGGAGATTGAACGGCTTGAAAAAATGATAAGGGATCTTGCCGACACTATAAATAAATAGATAAATAGAGGAGAAAATTTATGTTACTGTATAATTCCGCAACAAGAAAAAAGGAAGAATTTAAGCCCTACACCGAGGGCAAAGTAAATATGTACACCTGCGGTCCCACGGTTTACCATTTCGCCCACATAGGCAATCTGAGAACGTATATTATGGAGGATGTGCTTGAAAAATACCTCCGTTATATCGGCTATGACGTAAACCGAGTTATGAACATTACGGACGTGGGACATTTGTCAAGCGATGCGGACACAGGCGAGGATAAAATGCTCAAGGGCGCAAAGAGAGAGCATAAAACGGTTATGGAAATTGCAAAATTTTACACCGACGCCTTTTTCTCCGACTGTCAAAAGCTCAACATAAAAAAACCCGACGTTATAGAGCCTGCCACAAACTGCATTTCCGACTTCATCAAAATGATACAGGGACTTTTGGACAAGGGCTATGCGTATGTAGCCGGCGGCAACGTTTACTTCGACACCTCAAAGCTTGAAAATTACTATGTGTTCAACAATTTTGACGCCGAGGATTTGGCTGTAGGTGTCAGGGACAGCGTTTCCGAGGACGAAAACAAAAGGAACAAAACCGACTTCGTTCTCTGGTTCACAAAATCAAAGTTTGAGGATCAGGAGCTTAAATGGGACAGCCCTTGGGGAGTTGGATACCCCGGTTGGCATATAGAATGCTCCGCCATTAGCATTAAGTACAACGGCGAACACCTTGACATTCACTGCGGAGGAATTGACAACGCTTTCCCACACCATACAAATGAAATCGCCCAAAGCGAGTCCTATCTCGGACATCACTGGTGCAATTACTGGTTCCATGTTCTTCATCTTAACACGTCAAACGGCAAAATGAGCAAGTCAAAGGGTGAATTTTTAACCGTTTCTCTTCTTGAAGAAAAGGGCTACGACCTCGCAGCCTACCGTATGTTTTGCCTTCAGTCCCATTACCGCAAGGCGCAGGAATTTTCCTATGAAGCTCTTGACAATACGGCGGCGGTATACTCAAAGCTCATTTCACGCATTGCCCTGTTAAAAGAGGACGGAGCTGTTGATAAAGAGACTGCGGACAAATACAAAAAGCAATTTTCGGACGCTCTCGGCAACGATCTCAACACCTCTCTTGCAATCACCTGCATTTACGACGTTCTGAAAGCCGACGCCAACGACAGCACAAAGCTTTATCTTTTAAACGACTTTGACAAGGTGCTGTCCCTTGACTTGATAAGCAAGGCGGAGGAGTACAGAAACAGTCAGAACGCCGTTTCCGAAAGCGATGAGGACAAGGAGATTGACGAGCTGGTGGCAAGGAGAACTCAGGCGAGAAAGGATAAAAACTGGGCTGAAGCAGACAAAATCCGAGATGAGCTTGCCGCAAGAGGAATAACCGTTACGGACACTCCGGACGGAGCAAAATGGCACAGATAAAATCCTGTCTTTACGGCTAAATCCTTCACACGAAACAATTTGCACACAATTTATATTATTTGTATAAAAATTCAAGCTGTTCTTTTAGATAAGAGCAGCTTTTTTAGTTTGATTTTAACAAAAATAAATTTTCCGTTGACAAGCATACTACTTTATAGTAAACTTAAATTAAAGGAGATGATTATAATGAAAAAGAAGAATAAAATTATCGTTGCTTTAGCGGTTTTACTCGCGCTAATTTTAGCGGCAGGCTTGTATTTCGGTATTCAAATTCTCTTCCCGTTCAGCTTCAACAATTACTACATATCTGTTACGGACGTTGCGGACGACAATGTTTTGCAGTCCCACATCCGTTTGCAATACGGTGATTATACCGTTTATTCCAACGCCGATTGCAGCTTTTCATCCGAGGATTACAGCGATTACTGCGTTGTGGATATTTGGGCGGAGGTCACCAACAAATCTGTGTTAAAAGCATGGTTTAAATATTTTATTCCGGCGGAGGAAAACGACTTTATCATCTACGGAACGGAAACCATAAAATATTCGGCCGTGGATGCGGGAGAGACGGCAGAGGTTTGCGGCACAAGCTTCGTGTGCCTGAGAAACGGAATGACGGACGATACTATCATTAAAAAGCTTTCACAGATGAAATTTACCGCTGTGTATAAAAACGATATATTTGAAAATCTAAAAACAACAAAAACACCGGACTCCTTACGGCTCTATGAATATACAACGGGGTAAAAATCAATCATAAAATAAAATTAAGCTGCTCAATACGGGCAGCTTATTTGTTATATTAAATCACACACAATGGCAACTGTGCATAAACCGACACAGCATTTAGGATTTAATCAGTGGTTACTTAATCGTCAGCATCCAAATCCTCCATCATCTCTGTGACAGAAGAAAATTCTCTGCTCAATCCAATGCCGTTTCTCGAGTCCTCGATAGCCTGTATAGTTTCACTGTTTGGCACAGGGTTGCCTACACGGAAGGGAATTGCCTGCTCTCGAACGGCTTGACGCAAAAACATATTGATTGCCGCACTCAAGCTCAAGCCAAAGCTCTCGAACAAGGCTTGCGACTCCTTTTTCAACGCTTGGTCGATTTTAATATTAGTGCTTACAACTGCCATAATAACATCATCCTCTCTATTTATCATTATAAGCTATTGTACCCACGTTGTCAATACTTTTTCTGTCTAATTGATTTCTGATTCTTGTAATATTGAGCGAAATTTTTAATTGCCCATTGCCGATTGAAAAAACAGAGCCGGCAAGCTATTTTTCTTGTTTAAGCCGCAAACGACAGCACAACCGCTCCGATATGAACCACGATAAAAATCGGCAGAGCAATCATAAATTTTTTATGCTTTGTTTTATGGCGGATAAGCTGCATCGTCACATACATTCCCGTTGCGCCGCCCAAAAGCCCCTCAATCATCAATACGTTTTCGGGTATTCTCCGTTTTCCCGCCTGAGCCGCCAATTTATCGTACATCGTCATAACGAACCCGATAAACGACATTACTCCCAGCCATATTAAAAGATAAGCAGATATATCCATTTTACCGCCCTTTTCACTGTCAATTTTCGGCGTCCAAAATCTTAAACTGCTCTCTTTTCCTCTCTTTGGAAGCGGGATTTTCACAGCCATGACCGACCGCCACGCAAATAAGGAACCTGTACTCTTGGGGAATATCGAGCCTATCCTTCCATTTGCCGCCTTCTTCACCGTCCAGCAGCTTTCCGACGCTGCCGATTATACAGCTGCCCAGCCCCAAGCTCTTTGCGCACAATGCAATATTTTCAGCCATAATGCCTGCGTCCATATGCATGTAGCTGTCTTCCGAACCGTAAATAAAAAATACGGCGGGAGCGTTCTGATAAAAGGGGTTTTTGTTCCAATTTGTATACGCCGGAGTGCCCCAGCCCACAAGATTTTTAAAATCAGAGTTCATCTCGTCAAGAAATTTTTTGCTTTGAACCGCACGAACATGACAGGGCTGCAAATTCCTTGCGCTGGGAGCGCACATGGCGCATTCAAGAAGAGTCTGCATTTCCTCATCGCTTAACTGTTCATCGGTGTACTGTCTGATTGTACATCTGTTTAAAATATTGTCGATTGTTTCGTTATGTATCATAATTACCACCTGTTATCCGAATGCTCGCAAAAAGCAATCATATTTTTAATTTCAAGCCTTGTCCCGTTGTCAAGAACGGCGTATCCGTTCCACCTTCCGAATACCTGATGACATACATTTCCTATAACTCCCAGTACCCGTGAAGACGTAAAATTGTCGTATTCCGGAGTCATTGTCATTTCAAACCTGCCGTCCGAGGATGAAAAAACCCAAGGCTTCATATAATCGGTTTTATCCTTTTCAAGAGTGATTTTTCCAATCTTGTGAGCCTTGCCCTCATAGAAAAGCATATTTTCCGTAAAGCAGTCCATAATTCCGAAGCCCCAGCCTATTTCAAAGCCGAAGATTTTGCCGCCGTCCAAAAATGTCGAACCGTTGCCCCAGTACCAGCTGCCCTTATAAGGCCAAACTCCTCTGCCCCAGTCAAGAACACCGAAAGCCGTGTCCTCATCGAGAGCCATAAGCCTGTTGCCGCATTTTACATATCCTTTGGCGTTCATGCAGTTCATTTTCTTGTTAAGGTAAAAGTGTTTGTCCTCCTTAAAAGGCACCGCCATAACGAGATATTCGAGATTTTTCGGAACGGTAAGCTCAATATCGGCAGTCAATTTTCCTTTTGAGCATTTTCCCTCAAAGGTCAGCCGCCGTTTTCCGCTCAAAGCGTCTATAACCATATGAAAGCCCGATTTTTTCATTTCAAGGCGGTGATTCTCTTCATCCTGCTGGGGCATTTTGTATCTGCCCATAGTCAGAAGGTCTATATGTGCCGCATCGAACCGCTCTCCGGTCTGCCTGTCAAAAAGAGCGAATGTCACGCCGCCGCCTAAGGAAATATCCGCAAAAGTCATTTGGATTGTATATCTTGCGTCTGAAATCTGATAAAAGTCCCATTCCTTAATTCTTGCGGGGTTTGCCTTTACCGCAGCTCTTGAATATATATAATTTGAGGTTTTGCAATAGCCGGGCTCGGCAACGTTTCCGCCGCAGTCAAGCAGCGGAATTTTCCTTGTAATTTCGTGCTGCATAATTATCCCCTCATGTCAGCTGATCAAGAGTAAGCTCGTAGCCGGGCAGAAATTCGGCTATAAAATCACGAGCCTCTTCACAGTTCATTTTCTCAACAGACTCCCGTGTGGACTGCTCCGCTTTGAGAAACTCACAGTTGCCCGCCTTCCGCTCCTCAATGCACTTTATAAGAGCGGAAAGCTTATCCGCCGCCTTGACGATTTTCCAAAGCTCCGTATCCTCATCCCTTTTAAAAAAGAGAAATTCAAAATCCTCTCGGAGATCTTCCGGAAGAGTTTCAAGGAGCTTTTCTCCCGCCGTGTCCTCAACTCTTTTATAGGCGTCCTTAATTTCCGAATTAAAATATTTAACTGGAGTGGGCATATCGCCGGTGAGAATTTCCGGCATATCGTGATAAAGCCCTAAAAGAGCGGCTCTTTCGGCATTATAGCTTTTGCCGTAACGCCTGTTTCCGATAACGCACAGCACATAGGCGACAGCCGCAACCTCATGGGAATGCTGGCTCAAGGATTCCTCATCGGTATTCCTCATCAGCGCCCATCGGTTTATATATTTCATTCTTGATAAAAAAGCGTAAAAATTACTGCTCATTTTTCGTCCTTATCTTTGAACTCTCGCTCCTGCGCCGCCGATAATCCCTTCAACCTCCGAAAGCCTTGCGGTGGAGGTGTCGCCGGGCGTTGTCATTGCAAGCGCTCCGTGAGCTACGCCGTAATTCACGGCCTTTTCTGCATCGTCATACGTCATAAGCCCGTATATAAGTCCCGAGGCGAAGGAGTCCCCGCCGCCTACTCGGTCGAGAATTTCCAGCCCGTTCAATTCAAGTCCCTTGTAGACCTTCCCGTCGGCGTAAACCATTGCGCTCCAATCGTTGACGGTGGCTGTTTTTACCGTTCTGAGAGTTGTGGCAATCACCTTAAAATTGGGATAAACTGCGCAAACCTCGCCCAGCATTTTTACATATCCGTCTAAATTCAAGGATTTAAGGTTTTCATCATTGCCCTCTATTTCAAAGCCCAGACAAGCCGTAAAATCCTCCTCATTGCCTATCATAACGTCAATATAAGGAGCGATTGCCTTGTTTACCTCCTGCGCCTTTTCCTTGCCGCCGATAGCCTTCCAAAGAGACGGACGGTAGTTAAGGTCATATGAGACGATTGTGCCGTATTTTTTCGCAGCCTTAACAGCCTCGATTGCAACCTGAGCCGTGTTTTCCGAAAGAGCTGCGAATATTCCGCCTGTGTGGAGCCAGCGTACTCCCGCCTCGCCGAAAATATAATCCCAGTCAATATCTCCGGGCTTAAGCTGAGAAATGGCGGTATGCCCTCTGTCGGACACTCCAACGGCTCCCCTTATGCCGTAGCCTCTTTCTGTAAAATTCAAGCCGTTTCTTACTTCTCTTCCCGTTCCGTCATAGGGAACCCATTTGATAAAGCGTGTATCAACGCCTCCCTGAAGAATTAAATCCTCCAAAAGCCTGCCTACGTCGTTGTCGGCAAAAGCAGTTACGACGGCTGTGTTCATCCCGAAGCAGCGTCTGAGTCCTCTCGCCACGTTGTATTCTCCGCCGCCTTCCCATGCTCTGAAGGAGCGGGCATTGCGTATTCTCATTTCACCGGGATCGAGTCTGAGCATGACCTCTCCCAGTCCTATCATGTCAAATTGACAATCTTCTTTTTTTCTCAAATTTATAAGCGCCATTGTTAATCCTCCCTGAAAACATTAATTTGTTGTTAATTCATTGTGTATTATAACCCATGCGTAATTTGATTTCAATACCTTCCCGATTTTTTTCATGTTTTACATTACTGTCTCTTGATTTATTGTCCCCTTTGTTATATAATTTACATTGTATTTTTTTGATGTGTGAAAGGAGAAAAATATGCCGAAATACATATTTGTGACCGGAGGTGTTGTTTCCGGTCTGGGCAAAGGAATTACCGCTGCATCCTTAGGCAGACTTTTGAAATCTCGGGGGCTAAAGGTTGCGGCTCAGAAGCTGGACCCGTATATTAACGTAGATCCCGGCACAATGAGCCCTTATCAGCACGGCGAGGTTTACGTAACCGAGGACGGAGCGGAAACGGATTTGGACTTGGGGCATTACGAAAGATTTATCGATGAGGATTTAAACAAGTACTCCAATCTTACAACGGGCAAGGTTTATTGGAACGTTCTGAACAAGGAGAGAAACGGCGAATATTTAGGTGAAACCGTCCAGGTTATCCCTCATATTACGAACGAGATAAAATCCTTCATCTACAATGTGGGAAAAACCTCCGATGCGGATATTGTTATCACCGAAATCGGCGGCACCGTAGGCGATATTGAAAGCCAGCCCTTCCTTGAGGCAATCCGCCAGGTGGGACTTGAACAGGGCGTCGGAAACAGTCTGTTTATCCATGTAACCCTCGTTCCCTACATCAGCGGCTCAAACGAACACAAATCCAAACCCACGCAGCATTCCGTCAAGGAGCTCCAGGGGATGGGAATTTTCCCCAACATCATAGTTCTCCGCTGCGACGTTCCCATGCCCGACAGCATTTTCAATAAAATTTCTCTTTTCTGCAACATCAAAAAGGACTGCGTTATAGCGAACAGAACCGTTCCCGTGCTTTATGAAGCGCCGTTAATGCTTGAGGAAGGCAAGCTTTCCGATATAGTTTGCCGAGAGCTTAACCTTGATTTGCCCCAACCCGATTTAACCGAATGGAAAGCCATGGTGGAGCGTATACACAACCGCTCCAAAACCTGCACTATCGGACTTGTGGGCAAATACGTACAGCTTCATGACGCTTATCTCTCCGTGGCGGAGGCTCTCAGGCACGGCGGATACGAAAACGACTGCTGTGTGGAAATCGAATGGATAGACTCCGAAACGCTTACAGAGGAAAACTGTGTTGAAATTCTCTCAAACGTTGACGGCATACTCATTCCCGGCGGGTTCGGCAACAGGGGAATTGAGGGAAAGATACTCGCCTGCGAATATGCACGCAAAAATAACGTTCCATATTTGGGAATTTGTCTCGGAATGCAGGTTGCGGTTATCGAATACGCCCGTAACGTCTGCGGACTTAAGGACGCCAACTCCGGTGAATTTGACGAGATAACAAAGAATAACGTTATAGATTTTATGCCCGACCAAAATAATGAGATCCCCAAGGGCGGCACTTTAAGGCTTGGAAGCTATCCATGTAAGATTAAAGCCGGCACGATGATGCACAAGCTTTACGGCGAAACGCTTATCCACGAACGCCACAGGCACAGATACGAATTTAACAATAATTTCCGTGAAGTCCTCACAGAAAACGGTCTTTTCATCAGCGGAACATCTCCCGACGAAAGAATCGTGGAAACGGTGGAAATTCCCGAAAACGACTTCTTTATCGGCGTTCAGTTCCATCCGGAATTTAAGAGCCGTCCCAACAGAGCCCACCCGCTTTTCAAGGGACTTATTCACGCCGCGCTTAAATATAAAGAGCGGACATAACAGACAGAACGAGCATAACGGCAAATTTCGGCTCTCAACAAAACAAAAATACATAATCCGACTGCGCTCAAACAGTCGGATTTTTTTGATTTTTTGCAAAAAGAACGGCGCAGAGCGAAGGTGCGCCGCCTTTTGGAGGAGTAAAACTATGAAAAAAAATTAAGTGATTGTAAATGATTTAATTAAAAAGATTGCTAAGGAAGCTTACGATTTTCATAAAGAAGTTCAGCAGCTTCTGAAAGGCTTCTTTTACAGCGGCTGCAAATGCGGCCATATCGTATTTGCCTCCCGCATATGTTTCCGTATCGGTGACGAAGATGTAATCCTCGCCGCTCCAAAGAGCGCTTTGCTCGGAAAGCCATGTAATCCTGGTATCAAGGTAATACTCAAGGTAGTCAACCGCATTGTCGTAGGTCTTTGCCTGTCCGCTTGCCACTACCGTACCCGATGACGTGAGCAAATTCGGCCAAAGAACGTAATTCATTTTCTGTGAGTCGTAAATAAGCGCTTCAAGCTGTCTTATGGTTCCGTCCTCGCCTAAAAGCTCCTGCACAGCATTGTAAGCAACGCCCGTTTCGGAGTCAAGAGCAGCCTGAACGGCGTCTCTGAAGCTCTCTATTTCACGAAGTCCGCCGATAAGGTACCTTGTTCTGGTGGTACTACCGAGAACTCTTTCAAGAGTGAGGAAGTTTTCGGGATTGGAGTAAACATTGGTAAGCATACCCTGAGACGTTCCGTAAGCATTGTCGTAATCCCAAACGGGACCTGCGTAGAATATGTCGGAGTCCTCAGGCAGATAGAAATATGTCGATGACAGATAACCGTCAAAATTCTTTGCTATTTCATTTACAAGATAGAGATTTACAAGAGAATCAAGGTCGCAATACTCGTAATAATACTTTCCGGTTTCCTCATTGTAGCCGTCCTCGCTGTAAACGGCGTCCTCAAATTCCTGCCAAAGGCTGCTTATGTATGCGCCTGTTTCTTTTGTAAGGTACTCCGGATTGCCTGTAACGATGGTCTGACCTCTTTCGGTAACAAATCCCGTAAGCTCATCGGGGTATCTGTTGTTAAATTCAATCTCAAGAAGATAGGCATGATGGGTCGTACCTTCCGTAAGCTCAGGCTCGATAAGTCCCTCTACATATTTGTAAGAGCCTGCGCTGTTTTCAGCTGCGTTTTTCTCGCCGCCGCTGGCCGTTGTCTTTGTTACAACTGTGGGATTTTCATAAGCGTCCGTGCCGGCGTTCAAATCCTCGATAAGTCCGTCCGTATCTTGAATTTCAATTCTTCCGTCGTCAATTTCCGTTTTTTCGGTAAGAAGATAGCTTCCTCTGTACTCGCCGTCATAATAAAGGTCAATAAATTCATAATTGGGAACATAAGCCATGCCCAAGGCGTTGGCGATGTCAAAAGTTATGGCGTTGTGGAGAAGAGTTGTCTCCGCTGCGTTCGCAAGCAATACCCACTTTTTGCTCTTTTCGGAGCTGTCGTCATTGATAAGGTCGGCTTTCTTGCCTATTTTAATTTGATAGGGCTTTTTGTCAAATTCTGTAAAAGTCGAATTGCCTCTGCCTTTGATTTCGGTAAGAGTATTGGAGTAATCAACATCTCCGTCAACGCTTAAAAGAGAGATAAGTCCCGAACCCTTGTTTCCTTTAACAGCGTCTACATACTCTCTGCCCTTGTTTACGGGATCGTCGCTGACAAGATACATCGCTCTTAAGTTTGAGGATTTCATAATTGTAAGCTCGCTTGCTTCTCCGTCCGCAGTAACGGTAACGGTATACTCGTCCGCCGTACCGTCAAAAAGAGCCGTCAGGTCGAAGGCCTCTCCGCTGACTACAGTAACAGAACCAACAGACGTTGAAAGAGTAACCTCCTCTGCATTCTCATAATACAGAGTAAGCTCGGTAAGAGAAGCCGATGAAGGTAAGAAAAGGTACCTTGAACCATCGTCAATCGTCTGGGTGTAGATCACCGTGTTTGTATCGGATGCATTTGCCTGAAAGCTTAATGAGTCGTAAATATCCGTCTCGGCGGCAAAAGCCGTAAGGGCAAGCAAAACCGACATTATAACAGCAACCGCAAATGTCATAAATAATTTTTTCGTGAATTTTTTCATCTCTTTTCCTCCCTATAAAAAATCCAAAATCAATGTTAAATGTTGAATTTATCTAAATATATTATACAATATGCGATTATAAAATGTCAACAATTACAACAGAAAATATATATCAGCCGTTTGTTTTTCTCCGATATTTTCATTTTCTTTTCCAAATCCAAAATGAAAAAGAACGGCGCAGAGCGAAGGTGCGCCGCCTTTTTAGTAAAGAAGGAATAAATAATGAATTTTTAACAAAACATCAATCCGGTGATAAAATTCAATCGGTTAGCTGAATAATCCCAAAATGAAATTGATAATCTTTGCAAAGAAATCTCTGATCTGCTGGATGAAATCATTTATGCGGTCAAGGAGTGTGGTTTGGTCATATATTCCGCCGCCGTAGGTTTTTGTATCGGTGACGAAGATATAATCCTCTCCGCTCCAAAGAGCGCTTTGCTCGGAAAGCCATGTAATCCTGGTATCAAGGTAAT